>NZ_CP136628.1:2796151-3099260 GCF_032918005.1 Bradyrhizobium sp. NDS-1 | reverse complement strand
TACGAATTCTGGTCCGATCGACGTTGATGATGCGTGTAGATGCCGCAGCGGGAACAGAAAAAATGCTGTGCTGATCCGGTATGAAAGCGGTAGCTCGTCAGTGCATCCTCGCCCTTCAGGAACTTGATGCCGCCCATCTCCACCATGACGATGACCGCGCCGCGCATTCGGCAGTAAGAGCAGGTGCAGCGGCGGATCGAATTGAAGCCGTCGCTGAGCGTCGCCTCGAAACGCACAGCGCCGCAATGGCACTGACCAGCCCGGACGTTTGTGTCGCTCATCATGTTGTCTTGTTTCCCGGTGTTGGTGCGAGGACGAGACCGTCTCGGCGACGTCAACGGACAGAGAAATATCCCGCAAATGCAAGCCGGACAATCATTAAAAGAATTGCAGCGGCATGCCGTAGCGGACCCGAGAGGCGCTTCGGAGTGGTTTGCATCACGCGCAGTCAGATCTTCTTGCGTAGCAATCCACTCGCCAACTCTCGGAACGCGTCGATAGCCTTGTTCAGCACGCTTTTCGGTTCGTCGGCTGCCGCAACCCATAAGGCGGCGCTGAGCGCGGCGCCGTTCAGCAATCGCCCCGCCGCTTCGACATCGACCGGCTTCACCACGCCTTGTTCGATCAGCGAGGCGATCGCTCCCATCGTGATATCGAGACAGGCGTTCTCGCCGGGCCATTTGGAGGGATCACCGAGCACGGCGGGTCCGTCCAGCAGCATGATGCGCTGGATCTCTGGATCGAGCGCCATTTCGATATAGGCGCTGCCCTCTGCGAGAAGACCCTCCCATAAAGTGGGCGCCTGCTCGCGGGCCACGCGGAGCCGCTCCGCCATTTCGCCGTCGATCTGCGCGACGACGGCCCAGAGCAGCCCCTTCTTGTCTTCGAAATTGTGATACAGCGCGCCCCGCGTCAGACCGACGGCGGCCGTGAGCTCGTCCATCGAGGCCTCTGCATAACCCTGCGTGGCAAATGCCTCGCGCGCGGCGCGGATGAGCTTGGCCCGATTTTCCGCCATCGCCGCGGCACGCTTTCCCTTTTCCATGCCGCTCAATTTCCTGTTGACATACGCCTCGTATGTGAGCGATATCCCACATACGCGCCGTATATGAAATACCTCAATGCCACGGGCGGCACCGTCACGCAATCTGGTTCGGTGCCCTTCCATCGCCCATCGAAAGGCTCAAACATGCTCCAGCGTCAGGCCATTTTCCCTGCCAACCGCCATGCGTTGTACCAAGCGCATCGCTATTCCGCCGCGATCCGATCCGGCGACCTCCTGTTCGTCTCAGGGCAGGTCGGCAGTCGCGAGGACGGCTCGCCCGAGCCTGTGTTCGAGGACCAGGTGCGACGCGCGTTTGCCAATCTGCGCGCCGTGCTCGCGGCGGCCGGATGCACATTGGACGATGTGGTGGACGTCACCACCTTCCACACCGATCCTGCGAACCAGATCGAGACGGTGATGGCGGTCCGCACAGCCGAGATCGGTGAAGCTCCCTATCCGAACTGGACCGCAGTCGGCGTGAACTGGCTGGCGGGCTTCGACTTCGAGATCAAGGTCATCGCCCGCGTCCCTTCAGCAACTCAGTAGATCTCGCCGAGCGCAGGAGATGTGCCGACTACTTGGCGTCGTCCGCCAGCATCTTCCGGTACTTCTCGACGTCGCGCGTCACGAGTTGCTGCAGCAGCTCCGGCGCATGCTCGCCTGCATCGGGCGCGACGGTCGAAAGATCGGCAAAGCGCTTCTTCACCGCGTCGGTTTCCACGGCCGTGCGCGCGGCGGCGTTGAGCCTGGCGATGATCGCCGGCGGCGTCCCCTTCGGCGCGAACAGGCCATTCCAGCCCTGTGCCTCGAACTCAGGCAGGCCGGCCTCCGCGGAGGTCGGTAGATCCGGCAGCGTGGCGAGGCGCACGGTCGAGCCGACCACGAGCCCCTTCACCAGCTTGTCGTTGATCGACTGCGAGACGGATGCGGCCGCATCGCAGACGCCGTCGATCTGGCCGCCGACCGCATCGGTCAGCGCGGGCGCTGCGCCGCGATAGCCGACCAACGCCGCGTCGATCCCGGCTGACGTGACGAAGCTCTTGCAGATCAAATAGTTCGAGGAACCGACGCCGGCATGGCCGAGATTGATCTTGCCGGGATTTGCCTTGGCGTAGGCGATGAACTCTCTCAGGTCCTTCGCCGGAAAATCCTTGCGCACGGCGATGATGCCGAACGTCTTCGCCACCATGGCGATCGGCACGAAGGACTCCGGCGTGAACGGCAGCTTTGGATAGATCGTGTAGGTCGCAGCATTGGTGCCGGCATTGCCGATCGCGATGGTGTAGCCGTCGGGCTCGGCGCGGGAGGCGCGCGCCAGCGCGGTCGATCCGCCGGCCCTCGCAACGTTCTCGATCACGATGGTCTGGCCGAGCGCGATGCCCATCTGCTCGGCCACCGCGCGCGCGATCACGTCCGAGGTGCCGCCGGCCGCGAACGGCACGATCATGGTGATCGGACGCTTGGGGTAATCCTGCGCGAGAGCGCTGGTTGCGAGCGAAAATGACGCAAGCGTCAGCGCCGCGATCGCCGCGAGCGCCCGCTTCGCCACGAACGAGATCACGCCGCCTTTTCCAGATGCGCCGTGAGGCCCGCGAACAGGCCGCGGCCGTCGGTGCAGCCCATGATGTCTTCGACGTGGTTTTCCGGATGCGGCATCATGCCGAGCACGTTGCCCTTGTCGTTGACGATGCCGGCGATCGAATGCGCCGCCCCGTTGATGTTATGGGCTTCGTCCACCACACCCTCGGCCGAGCAATAGCGATAGAGCACCCGCCCCTCGCCTTCGAGCCGCTTGATGGTCTCTTCATCCGCCTCGTAATTGCCCTCGCCATGAGCGACCGGCACGCGGATCACCTGGCCGGCATTGTAGCCGCGGGTGAACGGCGTGTCGGAACGCTCGACGCGCAGATGCACGTCGTGGCAGATGAATTTCAGCCGCGCGTTGCGCATCAAGACGCCCGGCAGAAGGCCGGACTCGCAGAGGATCTGAAAACCGTTGCAGACGCCGAGCACGAGGCCGCCCTTGGCCGCATAGTCGCGCACCGCATCCATCACCGGCGCGCGGGCCGCGATGGCACCGCAGCGCAAATAGTCCCCGTAGGAGAAGCCGCCCGGCACCACCACGAGATCCGTGCCCGCGGGCAGCGCCGTCTCGGCATGCCAGACCATCGCCGGCTCGCTGCCGGAGATCAGCCTCAAGGCACGCGCCATGTCGCGCTCGCGGTTGATTCCGGGAAAGACGAGGATGGCGGCTTTCATGGCTGAGGTTCCGATGGAGCGGGAATCGAGGCTGGCCAAGCGGCCAATTCACGAAGAGACATAACCATTTGACGGGGATTTTACCAGTGCTAGCCTCGGCACAGGGCCTTGTGCACAGGTGATAATCGCACGCCGCGCGGCCGCTCGATTTGCCGGGATTTGAAGCCATGAACGTCCCGTCGCTGCCCACATCCCCGTCCGAACCGGTGCCTACCGATGGTGTCGTCGCCGCCGGTGCCTATGTCGACGGCCGGCGCGTCGCCAACATCGCCATCAGCGAGGCCTCGAGCTGGCGGACCAAGCCCGGCCACGTGGTCTGGATCGGCTTGCACGAGCCGGACATGGCGCTGCTCGGCGCGGTGCAGAAGCAGTTCGACCTGCACGATCTCGCGATCGAGGACGCCAACCACGCCCATCAGCGGCCGAAGATCGAGCAATATGGCGAGGCCCTGTTCATCGTCGCGCGGACCGCGCAACTGATCGAGGGCCGGATCGCCTTCGGCGAGACGCATATTTTCGTCGGCGAAGGTTATCTGGTCTCGGTGCGCCACGGCGCTTCGACGTCCTACACGCCGGTGCGCGAACGCTGCGAGAGCTGCCCGCGGGCGCTCGCGCGCGGCGAAGACTACATCCTCTACGCCATCCTCGATTTCATCGTCGACAATTACTCGCCCGTGCTCGAAAGCATTCACGACGAGATCGAGGGCATCGAGGACGACGTGCTCTCCAAGCCGATCAGCAAGGCGCAGATCGAGCGGCTCTACATGCTGCGCCGCGACCTGTTGCGGCTCAGGACCGCGATCGGCCCGCTGGTGGAGGTCTGCCGCCGGCTGGAGCATGACGAGCTGTCGATGGTGCGGAAGGCCATGCAGCCGCTGTTTCGCGACGTCACCGACCACGTCCGGAACATCCAGGAGCGCATCGATTCCATGCGCGAGGTGCTGGCCTTCGCCTTCGAGGCGAGCCTGCTGGTCGGCCAGGCGCAGGAGACGGCGGTGTCGAAGAAGCTCGCGTCCTGGCTCGCGATCATCGCGGTCCCGACCGCGCTCGCAGGCATCTACGGCATGAACTTCAAGCACATGCCGGAGCTGGAATGGGAGTACGGCTATTTCATGCTGCTCGGCGTGATGCTGACGGCGTGCACGACGCTGTACTGGCGTTTTCGCAGCGTCGGATGGCTGTGAGCGAATGCCGTTGCGCTTCTCTCGCCCCTCATCCTGAGGAGCGCGCTCTTCGCGCGCGTCTCGAAGGATGAAGGCCGAGATGTAACAGCCGGGCCTGCATGGTTCGAGACGCGCTTTGCGCTCCTCACCATGAGGGTCTACGAGACAGCCTAAACGATCTCAACCCGATAATTCTCGATCACGGTATTCGCCAGCAGCTTGTCTGCGGCATCCTTCAGCGCCGCTTCCGCCTTGGCCTTGTCGGCGCCGGCGAGCTCGATATCGAACACCTTGCCCTGGCGGACGCTGGCGACGCCATCGACGCCGAGCGACTTCAGTGCGCCTTCGATGGCCTTGCCTTGGGGATCGAGGATGCCCGTCTTCAAGGTAACGGTAACACGTGCCTTCACGTCAAATCCCCTCAGCTCTTCACCAGCACCGGGCCTGAGCCCTGCGGACGCTCGTTCTCCATGAGGATGCCGAGGCGTTTTGCAACTTCAGTATAGGCCTCGAGCAGGCCGCCGAGATCCCTGCGGAAGCGGTCCTTGTCGAGCTTCTCGTTGGACTTGATGTCCCACAGACGGCAGCTATCCGGCGAGATCTCGTCGGCGACGATGATGCGCATCATCTCATTCTCGAACAGGCGACCGCACTCCATCTTGAAGTCGACGAGGCGGATGCCGATGCCGAGGAAGAGGCCGGTGAGGAAGTCGTTGACACGGATGGCGAGCGCCATGATGTCGTCGATCTCCTGGGGCGTCGCCCAGCCGAAGGCGGTGATGTGCTCTTCCGACACCATGGGGTCGTTGAGCTGGTCGTTCTTGTAGTAGAATTCGATGATTGAACGGGGCAGCTGCGTGCCCTCCTCGATGCCGAGGCGCTGCGACAGCGAGCCGGCAGCGACGTTCCGCACCACTACCTCCAGCGGCACGATCTCGACCTCACGAATCAGCTGCTCGCGCATGTTGAGGCGGCGAATGAAGTGGGTCGGCACCCCGATGTCGTTGAGGTGCTGAAACAGGTACTCCGAGATCCGGTTGTTGAGGACACCCTTGCCCTCGATCACCTGATGCTTCTTCGCATTGAACGCGGTGGCGTCGTCCTTGAAGTGCTGGATCAGGGTACCGGGCTCCGGGCCTTCATAGAGAACCTTTGCCTTGCCTTCATAAATGCGACGCCGACGGCTCATTGGGATGTACCGTGTTTTGTTGAAATCCATGAATTTGGTGTGCTCCGGTTACGAGGACTGCGACCCACAGCGGAGCTGCCGTGAACGGCTGGGAACCCGTCTCGAATCCTTGGAAACAGAACGGGAACCAAGCCTTCAGGCAACCTATCCGATTGGCTGACCGAGCACAATCGATCCGGCCCTCCGGCACCAACTTATACCGTCTCGCCTGCGGCTTAACGGCCCGTTGTTTTGCCGATATGTGCTATCTATGTAGGCATGCAGCCGGGCGGTCGCAACGGAAGGCCCCCGCTCCATTCAGAGGGATTTGGAACAAGGCATGAGCGAGTTCGACAAGCGCCAGGAAGGTTTCGAGAAGAAGTATGCCCTCGACGAGGAGCAGAAATTCAAGGCGGAAGCCCGCCGCAACCGGCTGCTCGGGCTGTGGGCGGCCGAAAAGCTCGGCATGTCAGGCGATGCCGCCACCGCCTATGCCAAGGAGGTGGTCGCGGCCGATTTCGAGGAGGCCGGCGATGCCGACGTCCTGCGTAAGCTCACGGCCGATTTTGCCGCCAAGAACGTCGCTGTCACCGAACAGGCGATTCGCGCCAAGATGAGCGAGCTGCTCGCGGTGGCAGCCGCCGAGGTGAAGGCGGGAAAATAATCCATTCAGACGAGCCGCCGGCGCGCAACAACCTTGCGCGCCGGCGATCTTTTTCTGGCGTACTTTGAGACCGAGACATGCCGCCCGGCATAGTTGCGGCGGATGGTGTCGAGCAGGCGCTCGGCGGCAGCGCTCAGAAAGCCGTCGCGACGGGTCACGAGGACGGTGTCCTGATCCGCGGCAAGATCGCCGACGATGATCGTCGCGATCGATGCCGCGCGCAACTCCTCTGCCACATGGCTTCTCGCCAATAGCGCGAGACCGAAGCCGGCCTCCACGAGGCGCTTCCGCGCGGTGAGGCTGTCGACTGCCGTCCATTCGACCTCGCCGAGCCCTTGCGTGAGAAACAGAGCGAACACATGGGCTGCGGCGATCTCGCGGCGGCCGCGCGTTTCCGGGAATGCGATCCAGCGTTCACCGCGAAGCTCGGCGAGCCGCTTCACCCGCTTGCCGGCCAGCGGATGTTCGGGCGCACAAACGACCTGTAACGCCTCGGTCAGCACCAGCTCGCAGGCGAGATCGCCGGCGCGGTCGACGTTGTAGCGCAGGCCGATCGTGGCCTCGCCGCGCCGGATGAGATCGCTGACCTCCGCGCTGGTCGCCGTCCGCAAGGTTAGCGTGACGGCGGGATATTCCCTGGCAAACCGCTTCATGATGGTCGACAGCCGGCCATCGGCGAGCGTGCCGGTCACCGCCAACGAAACCGGCCCCGCATTCTGCTTGGTCAAAGCGCGTATGGCCTGTTCGGCGTCCTGCGCCGCGGCGACCGCCCGCTCGGCATAGGGGATCAGCACGCGCCCGGCATCGCTGAGCCGGGTGCGGCCCGCCGCCCGCTCGAACAGGGGCACGCCAAGCTCCTGCTCAAGCAGCGCAATGCGGCGCGAAATCGCCGGCTGCGAGCGGTGCAGGAATTTCGCGGCATTCGAGATCCCGCCCCTGCGATGAACCGTCAGGAAGGTGTTGAGGGCGTCACTGTCCATCGCGACCTCATGCAAAAAACTGATGTCCTTTGCAAGAATAACAAATTTGTCGGATGGCGAAAATGCTCCTAAGGCTGCATCGACGGACAACACGGAGACGAGCCATGACGAGCCAATTGGACAAGGCGACGGCGTTCCGCGCGCTGCACGAGCGGCCTGGCGCCTTCGTCATTCCCAATCCATGGGATGCCGGTACGGCCAAGCTGCTCGCAGCAATGGGATTCGAGGCCCTCGCGACGACGAGCCTCGGAGTTGCCAACATGCTCGGCAGCAGCGGCGTCAGTCTCGATGTCATCCTCGCCAACGCGCGCGAGATCGTCGATGCTACCAACCTTCCGGTGAGCGTCGATCTCGAAAATTGCGGGGCCGATGAGCCGAAACGTGCGGCCGAAGCCATCCGGCGTGCCGCGGAAGCTGGCGCCGTCGGCGGCTCGATCGAGGATTTCAGCGGCGACCGCGATCGCCCCATCTACGACTTTTCCCTCGCCGTCGAGCGGGTCCAGGCCGCTGTGGAAGTGGCGCGTGCGCTGCCAACTCCGTTCACGCTGACGGCTCGGGCCGAGAACTTCCTGCACGGCCGCAAGGACATCGACGACACGGTTCGCCGCCTGCAGGCCTTCGAGGCCGCGGGCGCCGACGTCCTGTATGCGCCCGGCCTGTACGATCTCGCCACGATCCGGACCGTCGTCTCCTCGATCAGTAAGCCGTTCAACCACGTGATGGGCTTTGCCGACCCGACGCTGACAACGGCGCAATTGTCCGCCGCCGGCGTCAAGCGCATCAGCGTCGGCGGCGCCATGTCGCGCTACGCGCTCGCGGCGTTCCTGAACTGCGCGCGTGAGATGAAGGACAAGGGCTCCTTCACCTATGTTCGCGAGATGGCTCCGGTCGGCGCGCTGCGCGAGGCCTTCGCCGCGGTCACTCCTCCCTGAAGCCGTATTCCGGCACGTTGCCGCTGGCGCCGTAATATTTGTAGGGCAGGAATTTGCCGCTCATGGTGATCTTGACGCGATCGCCCTTCGGGTTGGCGACGCGCTCGATTCCCATGTCGAAGTCGATCGCCGACATGATGCCGTCGCCGAACTCCTCCTCGATCAGCGCCTTCCAGGCCGGACCGTTCACCATCACCATCTCGTAGAAGCGGTAGATCAGGGGATCGGTCGGCGGCATCGGCGTGCCGGTGCCGCGCATCGGCACCTCGTTGAGCATCGCGACTTCCGCCTTCGACAGGCCGAACAACTCGCCGGCATTGGCGGCCTGCGGCTTCGTCAGCTTCATCTGGCCCATGATCGCACCGACGATCAGCACCTCGGAATAGCCGCCGATCTTCTCGCAGACGTGCTTCCAGCTCCATCCCTTCTCGCGCTTGATGTCGAGCAGCTTCTCGGTGAGGTCTTCGCGTTTCATGTCAGGGTCTCCGTTTCAGGCAGTCAGTCCGGGACTGGTCCCGGGAATCCAGGTCTGGCGCTGCTCGTCACCACCGGAGGCAACCGTCAGTCCGGGCTTGCCGATATGCACCAGCGGCACATTGCGTGGATCGTGACCGGGCGTCTCGGCGGTAAACGTCTTGCTTCGCGTCACCAGAAAATCGATGATGTGGTTGCGCAGCGCGTAGTAGAGCGGATGGCGGTGCAGATCGGTGCGGCCGCGATCCCGCGGCAGCGGGTTCTCGACCACCTCTGCGAGCACCGCGCCGGGCCCATTGGTCATCAGAAAGATCTTGTCGGCGAGATAGATCGCCTCGTCGACGTCGTGGGTGATCATGAATGCGGTCTGCCCGGTCTCCAGGCAAATGCGCCGGACCTCGTCCTGCAGCGTGCCGCGCGTCAATGCATCCAGCGCCGAGAACGGCTCGTCCATCAGCATCATCTTCGGCGTGATCGACAGCGCCCGCGCGATACCGACGCGCTGCTTCATGCCGCCCGACAGCTCCGAAGGGCGCTTGTGCTCGGAGCCGGTCAGCCCGACGAGATCGATGAAGGTCTGGGCATGCGCCCTCACTTTGGCGCGGTCCCAGCTCCGCCATTTCGAGCTCACGGCATAGCCGACGTTGCCGAGCACGGTGCGCCAGGGCAGCAGCGCGTGGCTCTGGAAGATCACGGCGCGGTCGAGGCTGGTGCCCGAGATCGCCTGCCCGTCGACGATCACGGCGCCCTCGCTCGGCGCGTCGAGGCCGGCAAGGATGTTGAGCACCGTGGTCTTGCCGCAGCCGGAATGGCCAATCACGCAAGCGAACTCGCCGCGGGCCATCGACAGCCACAGATTCTCGAAGATGGTGGTCGTGGCCCCTCCGGCGCCAGGATAGCGCTTCGCGATGGCTTCGATGGAGATGAACTTGTCGGTCATGCCCCTACTCCGGAAACGTGACCATGCGCGTGAACCGCGCCAGGATCTGGTCGAGCAGCATGCCGACGACCCCGATCAGCAGGATCGCGATGATGACATTGGTGATCGACAAATTATTCCACTCGTTCCAGACGAAGTAGCCGATGCCGGTGCCGCCGACGAGCATCTCGGCGGCGACAATGACGAGCCAGGCGATGCCGATCGAGATGCGCATGCCGGTCAGGATCGTCGGCGCCGCAGCGGGGAGGATCACGGTGAAGGCGCGCCTGACGGTGCTGACCTCGAGCGTCCGCGCGACGTTGATCCATTCCTTGCGCACGCTGGCAACGCCGAACACGGTGTTGAGCAGCATCGGCCAGATCGAGCAGATGAAGATCACGAAGATCGCCGAGATCGAGGAATCCTTGATGGTGTAGAGCGCAAGCGGCATCCAGGCCAGCGGCGAGATCGGCTTGAGCACCTGGATGAAGGGGTCGAGCGCCTTGCTGAGCAGCGGCGACATGCCGATCAGGAAGCCGAGCGGGATCGCGACCAGCACGGCGAGCAGATAGCCGGTGCCGACGCGTGCGATGGAATAGGCGAGCTGGATGCCGAGCCCCTTGTCGTTCGGTCCGTTGTCGTAGAACGGCCGCTTCAGGTGCTCCCAGAGCTTGGCGCCGACATCGAGCGGCCCGGGCATCGCTGATTTCCCCTGCGTGGCCGTCAGCCCCATCAGCTTGGCGTATTCCGGGCTCATCGTTGTCGTTGCGCCGGTCGAGCGCGTGGCGAGGTGCCAGATGCCGAGAAACGCGGCGAGCAATGCGATCGAGACGAGACCGGCGCGGAGGCGGAGGGAGGAGGTCATCTGGCGCACCAGCGATACTGTGTCCCGGGCGCGGCGCAGCGCAAAGCGGTGCGACGCAGAACCGGGACCCATGCGGCCACACTGGATCCCGGCTCAGCGATGTACCACTGCGTGCTGCATCGCGTCCGGGACACGAGAGAGCTCACCATCACGACGACTTCCTGATCTTGAAGCTCGCGATATAATCCTCCGGCTTGGCCGGATCGAAGTTCTTGCCCATCACCGCAAACGATTTGTAGCTGCTCGCCGGCGGCGACAGGCCCATGTCGGTCATCAGCTTCTTGGTGTCGGTGGCCAGATACACCTGCTCGGCGACGCCCTTGTAGTCGACGTCGCCCTTGATCTGGCCCCAGCGCTTCATTTGCGTCAGCATCCACACCGCAAATGACTGCCAGGGGAACGGATCGAAATCGACGCGCTTGGCGTCCGTCTTCACTCCGCCGAGGCCATCGGCATAAGTGCCTGTCAGGACTTGCTCCAGCACCGTGACCGGCGCGTTGATGTAATTGGCCGGCGCGATCGCTTCCGCGATCTGCTTGCGGTTCTCCGCCTTGGAGGCGTAGGCGGTGGCATCGACGATGGCGCGCGTCAGCGCGGCAAAGCTGTTCGGCGCCGTCGTGATGAACTCGCGGCTGGCGGCGAAGCTGCAACAGGGGTGGCCGTCCCAGATCTCCTTCGACAACAGGTGCATGAAGCCGACGCCGTCATAGATCGCGCGCTGGCAAATGTTGTCGGGCGCGAGGAAGCCGTCGATGTTGTCGGCGCGCAAATTCGCGACCATCTCCGGCGGCGGCACCGAGCGCAGCTGCACGTCGGTATCGGGGTCGAGACCGTGCTCGGCGAGATAATAGCGCAGCAGGTAATTGTGCATGGAATAGTCGAAGGGAATCGCGAACTTCATTCCCTTCCAGTCCTTGGGATCGCGCTTGTCCTTGTGCTTGGCCGCCAGCACGATGCCCTGCCCGTTGATGTTCTCGATCGCAGGCACCGCAAACGGAATGGCGTTGGCGCCGAGCCCGAGCGAGATCGCGATCGGCATCGGCGCCAGCATGTGCGCCGCGTCGTATTCCTTGTTGATGGTCTTGTCGCGGATCACCGCCCAGCCGGCGGTCTTGACCACTTCGACATTGAGGCCGTGCTTCGAATAGAAACCCATCGGCGCCGCCATGATGATCGGCGTGGCGCAGGTGATCGGGATGAAGCCGACCTTGAGGTCCTTCTTCTCGGGCGCGCCTCCTTGCGCAAAGATTTCGGTCGCCGTCTTCAGCGGGAAGAACTGCGAGAGCGCCGCAAGCGCGGTGGAGGCACCAACCGATTTCAGGAAGGCGCGCCGCGCCACGTCCTGCGGAAACATCGCGCGCATGACGGCGGAGGCAACGACGCCCTCGTAGCGTTTGTCCTCGCTCTCGGCCGGCTCGCAGCGAAGCGCCGTGGTCGCCTGCTCGTGCTCGGCTGCCGAGCGATGCTGGCCACAGGCGCAGCCATCACGGAGGTTGCGGTTGGGATCGAACGGATTGTCGAACGTGGACATCGGACCTCCTGCGCGTCGTTGCAGGAGGAATTACGCAAGGAGCATGCCACGGCGGCTCTGCCGTCCACGGCATTGATGACGCAACGCTTTCAGTGAAGCTTGGTCGCTACGAAAAATCGTGATATACGAAAATTCGTAGCCGAATTACGAGATTTCGCAATGGCAACGACGCCAATGCCTGGCCACGACGACGCGGCCCGGACCATCGACCCACGAATTGCGGCCTTCGAGTCCTCCGTCGAGGCGACGCTGCTGGTCGACCCCTACGGCGACCAGATCATCGATGCCAATCCGGCCGCCTGCTCCCTGCTCGGCTACGACCGAGCCCTGTTGCGGCAGACCAAGGCCAGCACGCTTCACAACGGCCAGCTTCCCGCACTCACCGTGTTCACCCAGGCCGTGCTGCACAAGGGCGCCTACTGGACCACGGCGCTGGCCCCTCGGTACGCCACTGGCCAGGAGCTCCGGCTCGAAACGTCAGGTTGCCTCGTCAGCCACGGCGACCGTACCCTGGTGCTGCTCGTCCTCACCGATCTCGAGGCGCGCCGCCGCCGCAATGTCGATGCCGCCGCCGAGGACCACATGCGAGGTGGGATCGCGACCTGGCAGCGGGTCGAGCGCGTGTTCCAGGACATCGAGCGCGAGAACCAGCTGATTCTGCGCGCCGCCGGCGAAGGCATCTATGGCGTCAATGCCGAGGGCAAGACCACCTTCGTGAATCCCGCGGCCGAACGCATGCTGGGCTGGACCGCCGAGGAGCTGGTCGGCAAGGAGATCCATCCGATCGTGCACCACACTCACCACGACGGCCGGCACTATCACAACCATGATTGCCCGATCTACGCGGCGTTCCGCGACGGCGCCGTGCACCAGGTCGACGGCGAAGTATTCTGGCGAAAGGACGGTTCTCCGGCGTGGGTCGAATACACGTCCACGCCGATCCGCGACCGCGGCGTCGTGGTCGGCGCCGTGGTCGTGTTTCGCGATGTCAGCCAGCGGCGCGAGGCCGACGAGAAGCTGCATGCCGCGCTAGCAGAGGTCGACCGCCTGCGCGAGCGGCTCGAACTTGAGAATGCCTATCTTCAGGAGGAAATCCGCATCGAGACCAATCCGCGCGGCATCATCGGTGGAAGCGAGGCGATCCAGAAGACGCTGCGCCAGGTCAAGCTGGTGGCGCCGACCACGGCGGCGGTGATGATCACCGGGGAGTCCGGTACCGGCAAGGAGCTGATCGCGCGCGCCATCCACGAGGATTCCACCCGCAGCGACCGGCCGCTGATCCGCGTCAACTGCGCGGCGATCCCGCGGGAATTGTTCGAGAGCGAGTTCTTCGGCCATGTCCGCGGCGCCTTCACCGGCGCAACGCGCGACCGCATCGGCCGGTTCGAGCTCGCCGACGGCGGCACGCTGTTCCTCGACGAGGTCGGCGAAATTCCGCTCGAATTACAGGGCAAGCTGCTGCGCGTGCTGCAGGAGGGCAATTTCGAGCGCGTCGGCCAGGAACGCACGCGCGCCGTCGACGTCCGCGTCATCGCCGCGACCAACCGCGACCTCAAGCAGGAGGTCCAGCGCGGTCGCTTTCGCGAGGACCTCTATTTCCGCCTCAACGTATTCCCGATCGAGACGGTGCCTCTGCGCGAACGGCGCGAGGACATCCCCCTGCTCGCCCAGCATTTTTTGACGCGCGAGAGCAAGGCGTTGAAATCCAACCTGCGTCTGTCGGAAGGCGATGCGCGGCGGCTCACCCGCTACGACTGGCCCGGCAATGTCCGCGAACTGCAGAACGTGATCGAGCGCGCCGCGATCCTGTCGCAGAACGGCCGTTTGCGAATCGACCTGCCGGACTCCTCCGGCGCGCAGCCCACGATCGGCACGGCACGCCAGAAGGCCGATGCACGGCCGACCGTCATGACCTCGTCCGAGATGCGCGACTACGAGCGCGCCAACATCCTCGCCGCACTCGAAGCCTGCACAGGGAAAGTGTTCGGTCCCGGCGGCGCGGCGGAGATGCTGGACATCAAGCCGACCACGCTGGCCTCGCGGATCAAGGCGCTTGGGATCGCGCCTCGTCCGCAATCGGCCCATCCTTCGAGACGCCCGCTTTAGGCGGGCTCCTCAGGATGAGGACGGAGTGCGCGGCAACAGTATCAACAGACACCGGTGCCGCTTAGCCTCATCCTGAGGAGACCGCGAAGCGGTCGTCTCGAAGGACGAGGCGCGCGCTCAGGCCGCCTTTGTCGTCACACCCGGTGCCATCGGCAGCCCCTGCTCGATCGGCAGCGACGGATCGCGCGACCATTCGTTCCAGGAGCCGAAATACATCCGCACGTCCTTCACGCCTGCGTTCTTCAGTGCCAGGAACGTGTTCGAGGCGCGCGCGCCCTTGAAGCAGTAGAGGTAGACCGGCGTCGTCGGCGAGATGCCGACGGTGGCGCATTCCGCCAGAATCTCGTCCTTGGATTTGAAGCGCGGGCCTTCGGCTGTAGGCTTCATCATGCGATACCATTCCAGCCACACGGCGCCCGGAATCCGGCCCTTGCGCGGGCAGAAATCCTTGCCGTACGGGGACGAACTGTCGCCGATCCACTCGTCGACGTCGCGGACGTCGAGGATCGCGATGCCGGGCTTGCCGACGGCGGCGAGCATGGTCTTGGCGTCGATCAGGATCTCGCCGGCTTCGGGCACGATCGCGAACGACGCCTTCGCCGGCATCGGCACCTCCTTGGTTACCGGGAAGCCCGCACCCGACCAGGCGTCGAAGCCGCCATGCAGCACCTTCACCTTGGGATAGCCGAGCATGGTGAGCAGGTAATAGCCGCGGCAGGACTGGCCGAAGCCGGAGTTCATCGACTGCTCGTAGACCACCGCCGTCTCCTTGCCCGAAAGGCCGGCAGCGCCGAACGCATCGGCGAATTTCGTCTTGAGCTCGGCCATGCCTTCCGGCGTCGAGGTCGCGAGGAACGTAAAGATCTCGTGCACGTTCACGGCGCCCGGCAGGTGCCCGGCGGCGTAAGCATCGGGATTGCGGGTGTCGATGACGACACACGGCTCGGTCTTCAAGAGATCGGCGAGTTCGACGGCAGTGATCAGAACGTCAGTCATGGCAGCCTCTCCGTTGAGGTTGGTGGGTCTTCGGGTGGACTCGTAGAGCTCTAAGGTTTGGAACTCAGAAATCGGCGAGCATCTTGCGCAGCTGCTTGGTGGCCGGCGTGACGATCGCGACGAAATAGGCCTCGCGCAGGCGCCGCTGCGCGCGGTGGCTCTTCAAGTAGCCGCGGGCGCCACAATGCAGCATCGCCGCATGCGCCGCCGCGACGCTGGCCTCGCCCGCGCGAAGCCTGAGCGCGATCACCTTGCGCCAGTAGGTCTCCTCCTCGTTGTAGGGATCGCGTGCCAGCGCCATGGTCTCGGCCTCGAGCTCGGCGGCGAGCTCGCGGAAATGCACCGGCTGCTGCGGCAGATAGCGGTTGATGTGGCCGAGCGAACCGTCGACCTCGTCCATGATGTTGATGCAGTCCTTGATGAGGCCGAGCGCCATGCCGGCCTGCAGCAGGATGAAGCCGGCGCGGATCTTCTTCACGAAGGGGCCGGCGGGATCGGCGAGGATCAGTTCGTCCGGCACGAAGGCGTCGCGGAACTGCACGCCATAGGTGCCGGTGCCGTCCATCGCCATGAATGGCTTGCACGGCGTCAGCGTGATCGCGGGGTCCGAGCAGTCGGCGAGGAACATGACGGTGCCCTCGTCGTCCTCGCGCTCGAAGATGGTGCCGAAATAATGGTCGGGACCGAGGTTGGAGACCCAGGGCAGCGCGCCACGCACGACGTAGCCGCCCTCGACCTTGCGCCCCTTCAGCTTGAGCTTCTCAATGCCGAAAAAGCTCTTCATCGGATTCGAGAGACCGGTGCCACCGAGCACGCGCCCCGTCGAGAATGCATCGCCAAAACGCTTGGCCAGCTTCACGTTGGTGGAATTCGCCGCGTACCAGACCAGCGTGTTCTGGCACCAGGCCATGAAGGCCGTGGCGCCGCAGACCTCCCCGATCGCCGCCATCGCCTGGATCGCGCAGCGCAGATCGGCGGGACCTTCGTGCGGCACGTGACTGCCCCAGGCGCCGACCGCGCCGAACGCACGCAGCACCTCGGCCGGATAGACCGAACCGTCGTCGATGCCGACCGCGAGCGGCGCGAGTTGCTCCCGCGCGATCCGCGCCACCTCACCTGCAATGGACGGTGCGGGCTGATCCAGAACGTCGACCCGCGATAAAGCCAGTGAACCCATGATCGTCTCCCGCACCGTGTCGTGATTGCTCTCGGCTAGATGCCGACCTCGAGATTGACCGGCCGGGTGAAGGTGTTGGCGACCGGCGACCATTTCTTCACGTGGGCGACCAGCGCGTTGATCTCGTCCTGCGCGATGCCCTCGCATTCCATGTCGACCTTGACGCGCACATCGGTGAAGCCGACCGGCTTGTCCGAAGTATCGCCGGTGCCCCAGACCGCGGTGATGTTGAGGTCGCCTTCGAGCTCGAGCTCGAGCTTGTTGACGATCCAGCCGCGGTGCACGGCGTTGGCGTGCAGGCCGACCGCGAGGCAGGAGCCGAGCGCGGCGAGCGAGGCTTCGGACGGATTGGGCGCGGTATCGTCGCCCAGCAGCCCCGGCGGTTCGTCGACGATGTAGGGCGGCAGATTGCGGATGTAGTTGGCGTGGCGGAATTTACCCTCCGCAACCGTCTTGCATTTCAAGGTCTTGACGACCTTCGGATTGGCCTTGCCGCTCGCGATCAGTTGCTCGAGGCCGTTCTTGTCGATGGGCGCGAGGCACCCCGTCAGCACTGTCTTTTGAACGACGGCAGTCATCTTCTTCTCCCTCGCAGAAGTGGAAATCGGTAGGATACCGAACGGTCTGTTTCCTTGCATAGGACGTGCCAAAGCGGGCCGAAAAGGAAATGCGAGGGATTGGAGCCGCTTAAGGGGCGCTGCCTGCAGACTGATCAGTCGGGCTCTGCTCAAAGGCGATGCAGATGGGTTCGCCGATGCGAATCTTTTCGGCGCGAAAGAGATGCGGCTTGATGATGCCGCGCAGCTGCGAGTAAGTTGCAGCCTATGGCAAAGACGTCATCGAAGAAGAAATCCAGTTCGCCGCACGCCGGTGCCGGCGACGACGAATCCGCGCGCGGGCGCCTGCTCAATGCCGCCACGCACCTCTTCTGCAAGAACGGCATTAACGCCACTGGCATCGATGCCATCATCGAGGAGGCCGGCACCGCCAAGACCACGCTCTATAAACTGTTCGGCTCCAAGACCAATCTCGTCAACGCCGTGCTCGAGAGCGAAGGCAAGCAATGGCGCGACTGGTTCATCGGCGCCATGGAAGAAGGCGGCGGCGACGCGCAGGCGAAACTGACGCGCATCTTCCCGGCGCTGAAGAGCTGGTTCGCGGAAGAGCGCTTCTACGGCTGCCCCTTCATCAATGCGGTGGGCGAGCACGACAAGGACGCAAAACAGTTCCGCAGCATCGCGCTGAAGCACAAGAAGATCGTGCTCGGCCACATCGAGAAGCTCGCCAGTGAATTGGGATCGGCCGAGCCCGCAGTGCTCGCGCACCAGCTCGGCCTCATCATCGATGGCGCGATCGTCGCCGCCATGATCTCGCGCGATCCGGCCGTCGCCGATACGGCGGCACTCACGGCAGGCCCGCTGCTCGGGCAGTCCAAGGCGAAGAAGAAGCGGGCGGCGGAGCAGCTGGAGACGGTGTGATCGCGCTTGTCTTGTAGCCCGCATGCAGCGAAGCGGAATGCGGTGACAACGTCCCGGATTACGCTCCGCTCCATCCGGGCTACGAAGATTTTGTAGGGCCCTAGGTGCTCGTCACCTGCCGGACCGGCGGCGGCTTCCAGGTCCCGTTGATGATCGAAGGCGACTTCTCGTTGGGCCAGTACATCCGCAACATCAGCACGAACTTGCCCGCGGGCGCAGGAAGCCAGTTGCTCTCCTTGTCGGAGCCGGGATTGTCCTTCTGGATGTAGAGGTCGACCGAACCGTCCGGATTGACTTTGAGGTTCTGGCGGGCGCTGATCGACTGGCGGTTGATCGGATTGGCAACGAAGAAATAGTGCTCGTCATACATCGTCAGCGACCAGAAGCCGCCGACCGGAGGAAGCTGCCCCTTCGGAAAGCGCATGACGTACTTGTTGCTGCCGACATACTCTTTCCCGTCGGCGTCCTTCTGCGATGTCGGATAGCACGCATCCTGAATTCGGTTGGCGCCAAGGCCGATGGCCGTGACCAGGGCGCGGTTGAAGTAATTGGTGCCGTAGACGCCGGCTTCAGCGTCGAAGGCCCAACCGTTGACATTCCTGATCGCCTTGTTGACCTTGAACTGGAGCATGATGCGGTCGAATGCCACCTGCGGGACCCGCTTGGCGAAGGCAGCATCGAATTTGCTCGCGTCGAAATCCTTGCCGGGGACAAGACCGATCTTCGCGAATTTGGCGACCTCAGCCGTATCCGCGGCGGCCGGCGGATTGCGCTTCATCAATAGCGCCAGAAGAGTGAAATAGGCGGCGGCGTCCATGCGGTTGACCTGATCGCGAACGGCCGTCTTCATGTCGATCGACGCATCGGCCTTGCCTGCCGGCGGCGTATAGGACTTGCCGTACGCGCTGAGAGGGAAGAGCTTGAACTCGTCCTGTGCCGCATGCACGGCCGCGTAGTCTTCCGGCGTGCCGGTGCAATAAATTCGGCCCAGAATCCACACCATGCTCGTGGGCGATTTGTATTCCTTGACACCGGCGGGAAGCGTTCCCTTCCAGCCAGGGCCGGTGATCGCGTAGGTCTGCGCCTTGGTGCCGGTGGTGCGCTTGCCCGGGACCTGGAAGACGTTGGTCCAGCCGTCCAGCATCGGAAACAGGAAATAACGGTCCTTCATATCAGGCATGCTCAGGACCCAGGGCTCGTCTCCGACGTCGATCCAGGCGGTCGTGTAAAGGGTATCTGCGTTGGGTGCGGTGACGTCCTTGAAGCTGGCATCAGGGTATTTGCGCAGCTTGACGAATTGCCCCATCGGCGCGCGCGTGCCCTGCGGCGTCGCGACGTTGGTCATCACGCGGCGGGTCATTTCCATCGTGACAAGCGGATAGCCATAGATATAGGCGTCCTGGGCGAGCCAGAAATCTTCGCCTCCCTCCAGTGCCCTGACGACAGGACCGTCAAACTCGGCACGTGCCGCGCGGGACATCACAAGCGACGATGCGGCGGCGCTGAACACGGCCAGCGCTTGGCGACGGTCAATTGACATATCGAACCCTCCCTGCTGCCCCAAAGCGTAGCGAGGGGGGTTCCATGTTCCTTGACATGTATCAATGGGACGGATGGCCTTTGGACCGCGCTCAAGTGCCGTTCGCCAGGACAACTCAACACGTCTGCATCAACTGGCGGTACAAACAGTGGGTTGCGACGGCGCGCGAACTCCTTGCCCTACGGAATGTCTGTGTTTTCCGCCATCATCCTCTGCAGCCGCACCAGCTCCGCCTCAAGATCCCGCTCCACATCTGCAGCGCGAATGTCGAGCACCCGATAATCCCGCGCTTCCAGCCACGTCCGCCGCCCCGCGCGGTCGGCTGCGATCGCCTCGCCCTCGCCCGGGTTGACCAGCTCGATCGCGATCCGATGCGGGAACGAGACGAAATCCGGAATGTGCCGCCCCACCGGGGTTTGGCGCTTGAACTGGCCTGCAAAGCGGCGGTCGCGAGTCAGGGCCTGCCAGAGCAGGCGCTCGGCATCAGTCGGGTTGCGGCGAAGCAGGCGGGCGAGGCCGCGCACGGTCGAGCCACTGTCGGGCACACCGCCGCCCTGGCCGTGCTCGGCCAGCAGCGCGCGCAGGCGCGTGGCCTGCTCGCCGTCGAGCACGCCGCCCTTGGCCGGGCCCTTGCGCCCCTCGGCGATCGCCATGACGACTCCATGGAGGGTGTGCATGTCCTGCTTGGTCGGCTCCATCCGGCTGAAGATGTTGCGCAGGTTCACCAGCATGGTGTCGCGCTTCTCGGCAGGTCGCAGAAACTCCACCTTGTCGAGTTCGCGGATGAGATTGTCGAAGAAGGCCTGCATCTGGTGCTGCGAGGCACGCTCGGAGCGCTCCGGCATGGCGTGCGGCAGCTCGCCTGACGTGGCCCGCTTGAACCATTCATAGCCGACCAGCAGCACCGCCTGGGCGAGGTTGAGCGAGGCGAAGCCTGGATTGACCGGGAACGTGATGATGCGGTTGGAGAGCCCGACCTCCTCGTTGGTCAGCCCCCAGCGCTCGCGGCCGAACAGGATGCCGCACCTGCCGCCGGTCGCGACGTGCCCGGCGATCTCGCTCGCCGCGGCCTCCGGCCCGACCACGGGCTTGGCCTGGTCGTGGGGGCGCGCCGTGGTGGCGAACAGCAGGTCGAGGTCGGCGACGGCCTGCTGAACCGTGTCGAACAGTTCGACCCTTTCCAGGATATGGTCGGCGCCGGCCGCGGCGCGCTGGGCCGCGATGTTGGGCCAGCCATCCCGGGGGTTAACGATGCGCAAGGCGCCTAGCGCAAAATTGCCCATGGCGCGCGCGGCCATGCCGATGTTCTCACCGAGCTGCGGCTCGACCAGGATGACGATGGGACCGTCGAGGGACAAACCCGCCTTGCTCTTGTCAGTCCCCGACATCTGATTTCGCTTTCACTCTACGTCTCAAGGCCTTGGCAAGGCCGCCTTGGGAATTGATTCAAGCCGCCGCTTGCCGACGGCCTCGTCCCGTTCGCCTGTCGTTTGCCTGTCCTGACAAAATTCTCAAGGGAAATAACGGGGTTAGATTCGGTTTTTGAAATCGCAGGGAACGTGCCCCCGGCGGCCGGGCGAGAGCCGCCGCCCGCCCCCCAATCCCGGCAAGCTGGATGAGCTAAAAGTGCATAATCCCTTGGCTTTCGCCCGCCGCCCGGCGGTGCTAAGAGGCGGCGGATATTCCCGTGGCGCGCCGAAAGCGCCGTTCCCAAGAGGCTTCCCCGATCATGGCAAAAATCAAGGTATCCAATCCCGTCGTCGAGCTCGATGGCGACGAGATGACCCGGATCATCTGGCAGTACATCAAGGACAAGCTGATCAATCCGTACCTCGATGTCGAGCTGCTCTACTTCGACCTGGGCATGGAATACCGCGACCACACCAACGATCAGGTCACCATCGACGCCGCCGAAGCCATCAAGAAGGTCGGCGTCGGCGTCAAGTGCGCCACCATCACCCCTGATGAAGCCCGGGTGAAGGAATTCAACCTCAAGCAGATGTGGAAGTCGCCGAACGGCACCATCCGCAACATCCTCGGCGGCGTGATCTTCCGCGAGCCGATCATCTGCAAGAACGTGCCGCGTCTGGTTCCCGGCTGGACCAAGCCGATCATCATCGGCCGCCACGCCTATGGCGACCAGTACCGCGCCACCGACTTCAAGTTCCCCGGCAAGGGCACCCTCACGATGAAGTTCGTCGGCGAGGACGGCACCGTGATCGAGAAGGAAGTGTTCAAGGCTCCGGGCGCCGGCGTCGCCATGGAGATGTACAATCTCGACGACTCCATCATCGACTTCGCCCGCGCCTCGCTGAACTACGGCCTGCTGCGCAACTACCCGGTCTATCTCTCGACCAAGAACACGATCCTGAAGGTCTATGACGGCCGCTTCAAGGACATCTTCCAGGACATCTACGACCGCGAGTTCAAGAAGGAATTCGAGGCCAAGGGCCTGACCTACGAGCACCGCCTGATCGACGACATGGTGGCCTCGGCGCTGAAATGGTCCGGCGGCTATGTCTGGGCCTGCAAGAACTACGACGGCGACGTGCAGTCCGACACGGTCGCGCAGGGCTACGGCTCGCTCGGCCTGATGACCTCGGTCCTGCTCACTCCCGACGGCAAAACCGTGGAAGCCGAAGCCGCCCACGGCACGGTGACCCGCCACTACCGCGAGCACCAGAAGGGCAAGGAGACCTCGACCAACTCGATCGCCTCGATCTTCGCCTGGACCCGTGGCCTCGCCCACCGCGCCAAGCTCGACAACAATGCCGAGCTCGCCAAGTTCGCCAACACGCTGGAGAAGGTCTGCGTCGACACCGTCGAGGCCGGCTACATGACCAAGGATCTCGCGCTGCTGGTCGGTGCCGACCAGCGCTGGCTCTCGACCACCGGCTTCCTCGACAAGGTCGCCGAGAACCTGACCAAGGAGCTGGCGGCTTAAGCCGTCCGCAATTCCGCCCGACTGGGCCGGACATCACGGGCCGCGCGACAGCGCGGCCCGTTTGCTTTTTCGGACCGCTTCAGCGGCCTCCCTCGTCCCCCTGCGCCAGTTCCGCCAGCGCGAGATCGCCGGTGTCGGCAAGCCTTGCCTTGGCGGTGGTGTGAACGTGGTCGGCGAGCGTCGGCATGCGTTCGATCAGGGCGTGAAAGTCCTGGGCGTCGAGCACCAGGAGCCGGGTCTTTCGTATCGCCGTCACCGTGCCGCTGCGCTTTGTCTTGTGCAGCAGCGCGATCTCGCCGAAGAAAGTGCCGTCGGTGAGCCGCACATGCTGGCTCGGCAGCGCGATCTCGACCTCGCCGGCGGTGATGAAATACATCGACGAGGCCACATCGCCCCGCCGCACCAGAATCTCGCCCTGCTCGATGGTGCGCGCGCGGAGCAGCCGCATGATGTCGGCGATCTCCGCCGCCGACAGATGCGAGAACAGCGGCACCCGCGCCAGCATGCCCCAGGTGACGACGAAATCACGCCGCTTCACCTCTTCGGCGAACGCGGTCGAGATGATCGCGACCGGCAGCGCGATCATGGCGAAGCCGCTGATGATGGCGAATGTGGAGATCAGCTTGCCGAGCGGCGTCACCGGCACGACGTCGCCATAGCCGACGGTGCCGAGCGTCACGATCGCCCACCACATCGCCTGCGGGATGGTGCCGAGCTTGTCCGGCTGCACGTCGCGCTCGATGGCGTAGAGCAGCGAGGCGAAGGTCAGGACCGCGCCGATCAGGATGACGATGCAGCCGATCAGCGCCCGCCGCTCGGCATGCACGGCGGCAAGCAGCGAGCGCATCGCCGGGGAGTACCGTATCAGCTTGAAGAACGGCAGCACGCCGAGGGCCGCCAGCGTCGCATGCCCCCCGGTGGCGAGCACGATCACGGCCGGCAGAAACGCCATGAGATCGATGATGCCGAGCGCCGAGAAGGCGTAGCCGAGCCGGTCGGACAGCGCGGACGCCTTGCGCTGGGTGTGGCCCGCCACGGTCCACAGCCGCGCGGCATATTCCAGCGCGAACACGATCACGGACAGGATGGTGATGGCCGCGAACAGCGTGCCGAACTGAGCGTCCAGCTCCGGCACCGAGGCGAGGATCATCGCGACCACATTGAGCACGATGACGCCGATGATGATCTGGATGAAGCGCGATCCGACTGAATAGGCCAGCGGATCGTGCTCCAGCAATTCATAGAGGCGATCCCTCATATTGGGATCGGGAAGCCCATGTCCGCGCGGACTGGGGCGCATGATCCTTAAGCGCCGGCCATGGCTTTTTCGATCGCAGCTAACGCCTCGGTCGCCTTGGCCCCGTCGGGGCCGCCGGCCTGCGCCATGTCGGGCCGGCCGCCGCCGCCCTTGCCCCCGAGCGCTTCGGAGGCGATGCGCACCAGGTTCACGGCGTTGAAGCGCGCGGCGAGATCGGCGGTGACGCCGACCACCACACCGGCCTTGCCGTCCTCGGTGACGCCGACGATGGCGACCACGCCGGATCCGATCTGCTTCTTGGCCTCGTCGGCCAGGCTCTTGAGATCTTTCATCTCGATGCCCTCGACCGCACGCGCCATCAGCTTGACGTCGCCGACCTCGCGCACGCCCGCGGCTGCGCCGTTGCTCGCGGATGCACCTCCGCCCATCGCCAGCTTCTTGCGGGCGTCGGAGAGCTCGCGCTCGAGCTTCTTGCGCTCCTCCATCAGCGCGGTGATGCGCGCCGGCACGTCGTCGAGCGAGGTGCGCAGCTCGTTTGCCGCGGTCTTCGCCAGCGCCATGGTCTCGTTGGCGTGTTTTCGCGCGTAGTTGCCGGTGAGCGCCTCGATGCGGCGCACGCCGGAGGCAACCGCGCTCTCGCCGGTCAGCGTGATCAGGCCGATGTCGCCGGTGCGCCGCACATGGGTGCCGCCGCAGAGCTCGACCGACCAGCCGAGCGCGTTGGCGCCACGCTCGCGCGCGGTCCGGCCCATCGAGACGACGCGGACCTCGTCGCCGTATTTTTCACCGAACAAAGCGCGCGCGCCGGCCTCGCGGGCCTCGTCGACGCCCATCACGCGGGTGGTGACCTCGTCATTTTCCAGCACCACGTCGTTGGCGATGTCCTCGATGCGCGCAAGCTCTTCCGCCGTGATCGGCTTCGGGTGCACGAAGTCGAAGCGCAAACGATCGGGCGCGACCATCGAGCCGCGCTGGGCGATGTGATCGCCGAGCACCTGGCGCAGCGCCTCGTGGATGAGATGCGTCGCCGAGTGATGCGCGCGGATCGAGGAGCGCCTGGAATGATCGACCTCGAGCTGCAGCGCGGTGCCGAGCTTCAGCTCGCCGCTCTCGACGGTGCCGACATGCACGAAGAAATCGCCGAGCTTCTTCTGGGTGTCGGCGACGCGGAACTTGATGCCGCCCTCGCCCGTGAGGACGCCGGTATCGCCGACCTGGCCGCCGGACTCCGCGTAGAACGGCGTCTGGTTCAGCACGATCGCGCCCGTGTCACCGGTCTTGAGGCTCGTCACCTCGGCGCCGTCTTTCACCAGCGCGGACACCACGCCCTCGGCGCTCTCGGTCTCGTAGCCCAGGAATTCAGTGGCACCGAGCTTCTCGCGCAGCGGAAACCAGATCGCCTCGGAAGCCGCCTCGCCAGAACCCTTCCAGGACTCGCGCGCCTTGGCCTTCTGGCGCTCCATCGCGTCGGTGAACGCGGCCTGGTCGACGCCGATGCCGCGCGACTTCAGCGCGTCCTGCGTCAGGTCCAGCGGGAAGCCGTAGGTGTCGTAGAGCGTGAAGGCGACGTCGCCGTCGAACATGTCGCCCTTCTTCAGGGACGCGCTCCTCTCGTCGAGGATGGCAAGGCCGCGCACCAGCGTTTTGCGGAAGCGGGTCTCTTCCAGCCGCAGCGTTTCCTCGATCAGATTCTCCGCGCGCATCAAATCGGGATAGGCCTGGCCCATCTCGCGCACCAGCGCCCAGACCAGCCGATGCATCAGCGGCTCTTTCGCACCTAGCAGCTGCGCATGGCGCATCGCGCGGCGCATGATCCGCCGCAGCACGTAACCGCGGCCCTCGTTCGAGGGCAGCACACCGTCCGCGACCAGGAAGGCCGAGGAACGCAGATGGTCCGCGATGACGCGGAACGAGGCCACGGTCTGCTCGTTCGGCCCGCTGCCGAGCGCGGACGACGTCGCATCGACCAAATGGCGGAACAGATCGGTTTCGAACACACTCTCGACGCCCTGCAGAATGCAGGCCATGCGCTCCAGGCCCATGCCGGTGTCGATCGAGGGACGCGGCAGGGGCACGCGCTCCTCCTTCGTCACCTGCTCGTACTGCATGAACACCAGGTTCCAGAATTCGAGGAAGCGGTCGCCGTCCTCTTCCGGCGAGCCCGGAGGCCCGCCCCAGATGTGCTCGCCGCGGTCGATGAAGATCTCCGAGCACGGGCCGCACGGGCCGGTGTCGCCCATCGCCCAGAAATTGTCCGAGGTCGGGATGCGGATGATGCGGTCGTCGGAGAAGCCCGCGATCTTCTTCCACAGGCCTGCCGCCTCGTCGTCGGTGTGGTAGACGGTGACCAGCAGCTTGTCCTTCTTGAGCCCGAACTCCCTGGTGATCAGCGTCCAGGCGAGCTCGATCGCCCGCTCCTTGAAATAGTCGCCGAACGAGAAGTTGCCGAGCATCTCGAAGAAGGTGAGATGGCGCGCGGTGTAGCCAACATTGTCGAGGTCGTTGTGCTTGCCGCCGGCCCGCACGCATTTCTGCGAGGTGGTGGCGCGCTGATAGGGCCGCTTCTCGACGCCGGTGAAGACGTTCTTGAACTGCACCATGCCGGCATTGGTGAACATCAATGTCGGGTCGTTGCGCGGCACCAATGGCGAGGACGACACGATCTCGTGGCCGTTCTCGGCAAAGAAGTTCAGAAAGGTCGACCTGATCTCGTTGACGCCGCTCATGTTCATCCAATCGGGTGTGCTTGGACCCGCTTCTCGCCATCAAAACCGTAACGTTAAGGCTGATATCTGCGGGCCAAAGCGCTTTTAGACAAGGCCAGCTTCGCTGTCCAGAAACTGTGCAAGGAGATCATAGGGTTGCCACATCAGCGCAATCCGGTTGAAAGGCACGGAAGTCGCGTTGACAGGCTTGGCCGCCCTGTGGTCTGTACCCATCTGTATCGTACGGCCACGTCGGGAGAGACCGGCTTTAGGCAGCCGGCGCCGAAGGAGCAACCGCCCCGGAAACTCTCAGGCAAAAGGACCGCGTGGCTTTGACAGCATCTGGAAAGAGGCGCCGACGGGTCTAGACCCGGACTGCGTCCGCCGACGGGATAATACTCTCAGGCACAGCGACAGATGGGGCTTCGACTGGTGTCCGTCGGGGAATCGTCCCCGGGGAACCGCCGAGGGCCCTCCAAGATGCTAGCGCACGACCAAGACTCCCTGAAACGTACGCCCCTTCACGGGCTTCATGTCTCCCTGGGCGGCAAGATGGTGCCGTTCGCGGGCTATGACATGCCCGTGCAATACCCCGCGGGCGTGCTCAAGGAGCACCTCCATACCCGGGCCTCCGCCGGCCTGTTCGACGTCTCCCATATGGGCCAGCTCGCGCTCCGGCCGAAGTCCGGCAAGGTTGAGGACGCCGCCCGCGCCCTGGAACGGCTGGTGCCGCAGGATATCGTGGCGATCGCGCCGGGGCGGCAGCGCTACGCCCAGTTCACAAATGAAGATGGCGGCATTCTCGACGATCTCATGGTCGCCAATTTCGGCGACCACCTGTTCCTGGTCGTCAACGCCGCCTGCAAGGCCGAAGACGAGGCGCATCTGCGCGCGAATCTCTCGAACGATTGCGTCATCGATTCTCTTGGCGACCGCGCGCTGATCGCGCTGCAGGGCCCGAAGGCGGAGACGGCGCTGGCGAAATTATGTGCAGAGGCGCCGTCCATGACATTCATGGATGCCGGTCCGCGCATGGTTGCCGATATTGCCTGCTTCGTCTCGCGCTCCGGCTACACTGGCGAGGACGGTTTCGAGATTTCCGTCCCCGCTGCGGATGCCGAGCGCCTCGCCAGGATGCTGCTGGAAAATCCGGACGTGCTGCCGATCGGCCTCGGCGCGCGCGACAGCCTGCGGCTGGAAGCCGGGCTCTGCCTCTACGGCCACGACATCGACACCACCACGACGCCGGTCGAAGCGGCGCTGGAATGGTCGGTGCAAAAGAGTCGCCGCACCGGCGGCGCGCGCGCCGGCGGCTTTCCGGGTGCGGACAAGATCCTGGCCCATTTCGATCGTGGTGCATCCCGCCGCCGCATCGGCCTGCTCGCCCTCGGCCGCGCCCCGGTGCGCGAGGGCGCGCTGCTGTTTGCCGACGAGACGGCAGGCGAGCCGATCGGACAAGTCACGTCGGGCGGTTTCGGCCCGAGCCTGAATGCGCCGGTCGCGATGGGCTACGTGCCCACGAACCTGAGCGCGCTCGGCACCAAACTGTTCGCCGAGGTGCGCGGCCAGCGACTGCCGCTCGCAGTCGCCGCCATGCCCTTCGTGAAAAACACCTACAAACGCTGAGGACGAGACAATGACCACGACGCTGTACACCTCCGACCATGAATGGCTCGCCATCGACGGCGATGTCGCCACTATCGGCATCACCGACTATGCCCAGCAGCAGCTCGGCGACGTCGTGTTCGTCGAGTTGCCCAAGGTCGGCCGCGCGCTGAAGAAGGCGGAAGCCGCCGCCGTCGTGGAATCGGTGAAGGCCGCCTCCGACGTCTACGCGCCCGTGGCCGGCGAGGTGCTCGAGGCCAATGCCGAGCTCGCCGCCGAGCCGGCGCTGGTGAACTCGGACGCGCAGGGCAAGGCCTGGTTCTTCAAGATCAGGATTGCCGACAAGAGCGAGCTCGGCGGTCTCATGGATGAAGCCGCCTACAAGGCACATACGGCTTAAGGACGATGGAGCAAGCGATGACCGCGCACCGCAAGACCAACGGCGACACCGCCGCAAGTTTCGTTCGCCGCCATATCGGCCCCTCGGCGCGCGACGTCACCGCAATGCTCGAAACCGTCAGCGCAAAGAGCGTCGATGCCTTGATGGCGGAGACGCTGCCGGCCTCGATCCGGCAGGCCGCCCCCCTCGACCTTGGCAAGCCGCTCAGCGAGACCGAGGCGATCGCGCATATGACCGAGCTCGCAAGCCAGAACCAGGTCTTCACCTCGCTGATCGGCCAGGGCTATTCAGGCACCATCCTGCCCGCGGTGATCCAGCGCAACATCCTCGAAAATCCGGCCTGGTACACCGCCTACACGCCCTACCAGCCCGAGATCAGCCAGGGCCGGCTGGAAGCGCTGCTCAACTTCCAGACCATGATCTGCGATCTCACCGGGCTCGACGTCGCCAACGCCTCGCTGCTCGATGAGGCCACCGCTGCCGCCGAAGCCATGGCGCTGGCCGAGCGGCACTCGCAGGTGAAGGCAAAGGCTTTCTTCGTCGACAAGGACGTGCACCCGCAGACGCTCGCCGTGATGCGCACCCGCGCCGAGCCGCTGGGCTGGAGTTTGGTCGTCGGCGATCCCCTCACCGATCTCGACAAGGCCGATGTACTCGGCGCGTTGCTGCAATATCCGGGTTCGTCAGGCGCAGTGCGCGACCTCAGGCCCGCAATCGCCGCACTGAAGGCCAAGGGCGCGCTCGCGATCGTCGCCGCCGACCTGCTGGCGCTGACGCTGCTCGCCTCGCCCGGCGAGCTGGGTGCCGACATCGCGATCGGTTCCGCGCAGCGTTTTGGCGTGCCGATGGGCTATGGCGGACCGCACGCGGCCTATATGGCGGTGCGCGATGCGCTAAAGCGCTCGCTGCCCGGCCGCATCGTCGGCCTCTCCGTGGACTCCCGTGGAATGCCGGCCTATCGCCTCGCGCTGCAGACCCGCGAGCAGCATATCCGCCGCGAGAAGGCGACCTCCAACATCTGCACCGCGCAGGTGCTGCTCGCCGTGATCGCCTCGATGTATGCGGTCTATCACGGCCCCGAGGGCCTGACGCAGATCGCGCGCAACGTGCATCGCCGCGCGGCCGTGCTCGCGGCCGGCTTACGCAAGCTCGGCTTTGCGCCTGATAGCGACACCTTCTTCGACACGCTCAGCGTCGATGCCGGCGCCAAGCGCGCCGAGATCGTCGCGCGCGCGGCTGCCGAGAAGATCAATCTCGGCGTCGGCGCCCCCGCCTTGCGCATCGCGCTCGACGAGACCACCACGCCTGCGACGGTCGAAGCGGTCTGGCGCGCCTTCGGCGGCAAGCTCGCCTATGCCGAGATCGATGCCGAGACGCGCGAAGCGCTGCCGGACGAGTTGAAGCGCACCACCGCTTTCCTCACCCATCCCGTGTTCCACGCGCATCGCTCGGAGACCGAGATGCTGCGCTACATGCGCAAGCTGAGTGACCGCGATCTCGCGCTCGACCGCGCGATGATCCCGCTGGGCTCCTGCACCATGAAGCTGAACGCGACCACCGAGATGATGCCGCTGACCTGGCCGGAGTTCGGGAGCTTGCATCCGTTCGTTCCGCGCGAGCAGGCCAAGGGCTATCACGCGCTGTTCGCCCGGCTGGAAAAATGGCTGTGCGACATCACCGGCTATGACGCGATCTCGCTGCAGCCGAACTCCGGCGCGCAGGGCGAATATGCCGGGCTGCTCGCGATCCGCGGCTATCATGCCTCGCGCGGCGAAAGCCATCGCAAGATCTGCCTGATCCCCTCCTCCGCCCACGGTACCAATCCGGCCTCGGCCGCGATGGTCGGCATGGACGTGGTGGTGGTCGCCTGCGAGAAGAACGGCGACGTCGACGTCAATGATCTCCGCGCCAAGGCCGAGAAGCATTCGAACGACCTCGCCGCGGTCATGATCACCTATCCCTCGACCCATGGCGTGTTCGAGGAGCACATTCGCGAGATCTGCGACATCGTGCACGGCCATGGCGGCCAGGTGTATCTCGACGGCGCCAACCTCAACGCGCAGGTCGGCCTCTCCAGGCCCGGCGATTACGGCGCCGATGTCAGCCATCTCAATCTGCACAAGACCTTCTGCATCCCGCATGGCGGCGGCGGCCCCGGCATGGGCCCGATCGGCGTCAAGGCACACCTCGCGCCGTTCCTGCCCGGTCATCCGGCGACGCAAGGCGACGCGCCTGTCGGCCCGGTCTCGGCCGCACCGTTCGGCTCGGCCTCCATCCTGACCATCTCCTACATCTACATCCTGATGATGGGCGGCGAAGGCCTGAAGCGCGCCACCGAGATCGCAATCCTCAACGCCAACTACATCGCGGCAAGGCTCGATCCGCACTTCCCGGTGCTCTACAAGAACGCCAGGGGCCGCGTCGCGCATGAATGCATCGTCGACCCGCGTGCGTTGAAGACGACAAGCGGCGTCACCGTGGACGACATCGCAAAGCGCCTGATCGATTACGGCTTCCACGCGCCGACCATGAGCTTCCCGGTGCCGGGCACGCTGATGATCGAGCCGACCGAATCGGAATCGAAGGCCGAGCTGGATCGTTTTTGCGACGCCATGATCGCGATCCGGAAAGAGATCGCCGAGGTCGAAGCCGGCCGCTTCAAGATCGAAGCCTCGCCGTTGCGCCACGCCCCGCACACCGTGCACGACATCGCGGGCGACGATTGGAATCGCCCCTACACCCGCGCCGAGGGCTGCTTCCCCGCGGGCAGCTCGCGCACCGATAAATACTGGAGCCCGGTGGGCCGCGTCGACAACGTCTATGGCGACCGTAACCTCGTGTGCTCCTGCCCGCCGGTGAGCGATTACGCGCAAGCCGCGGAGTAGGACACGACGGAGGTTTCGTAGGGTGGGCAAAGCGCAAGCGTGCCCGCCACCTCCATATGCGGTGAAAGATCGTGGGCACGGCGCTTGCGCGCCTTTGCCCACCCTACGATCCTACGGTCCCGACCTAAGGCGCAACCAACACTCGCCTTTGCCCATCCCAACGCCAGAGCCGTTCGTTGGTGAGGAGCGTGCCGCCCCACCAGCGTCTGATCGGATTATGACGGCGGAAATCCTCCCGGCCCTCCAGAACCGCTTTGCCGAATTCGGTCAGCGACAGGCGGCTCCGGCGATAGGCGGCGTTGCGACTGCGCGCGTTGTCCGGATCGAGTGTCGCCAGCTTGGCGTCCAGACCCGCGATCGCTGGCGCAGGGCCGAATGCAAGTCCTTCGAGCAGCGCGCCCAACTCCCATCGATCGAACATCCCCGTCCCCAGAGCACCCGGCCGAAATAGTTCATCGGTACGATTGTGCCCTGTTGCGATGAGTTCGATAAGCCGCGTCTCGGTCGCCCCCAGTCCCGTCGTTGAAGGCAACTCTGCGAGCAGGTCTTCCATGGCAGGCTTCAGAAAACGCAAACTGCCGAGCTGTCTGCCGAGCAGCCCGGCGCAAAGCTCTGGCGTCGGCGCACGGTAAGCCTCCCAGGCCATGCTGGCGATCGCAAAATCGCTTTCTGCCAGATCGAACTCCTGCACGTCGCGCAGACGAAGCGCGGCTGGGTCGGCTCCGCGCAGGTCGAAATCGACATGTCGCAACCGCAGCTTCTCAGTGGCGGATGGTGGTTTGGAACGCAGGTAATCGAGGATCCAGACCAGCTGCAATTGACTGTTTGGTTCGGAGTCGAACCACAGTTCGATGACATCGACCCCGTAATTCTCGCAGACCCAGAGCAACGCGCCAGCTCGATCCTGTCGCCTGAGAAGGAGCGAATAGCGGACGGGAACGCAATCCGACCAGTGCATCTCATCGTACCATGTCCTGGACTCGCGCCAGGCGAGATAACCGTTGAGATGGCCAGCTGACGGAAGTGGCCCCGAAACGAAGCGATAGATGAAGGGAATGACCAAGTCAGCACGATCCGCGAGCGCGAGGCTGACGCCGGACGAACTCGTCAGGATCACGCGCTTCATGGTCGGCAGGCCCCTCTCATGCAAAACGAAACGGGCGCTGACGACGTCGGCAACTCAACGTCTTCAGCGCCCGCTCCTCGCGAAAAACCTTCGCGTTAAGACTTACTCGTCCGCCGGCTCCTCGCCGTCGGCGTCGCGCTCCGGCGTGCCGGCCAGGATCTGCTCGGCGATCAGGCCGGAGTTCTGGCGGATCGAGGTCTCGATCTTGGCGGTGATGTCGGGGTTGGCCTTCAGGAACGCTTTCGAGTTCTCGCGGCCCTGGCCGAGGCGCTGGCTGTCATAGGAGAACCAGGCGCCTGACTTCTCGACGATGCCGGCCTTGACGCCGAGATCGAGGATCTCGCCCATCTTGGACACGCCCTCGCCGTACATGATGTCGAACTCGACCTGCTTGAAGGGCGGCGCCAGCTTGTTCTTCACCACCTTGACACGGGTGGTGTTGCCGACCACCTCGTCGCGCTCCTTGATCGCGCCGATGCGGCGGATGTCGAGGCGGACGGAGGCGTAGAATTTCAGCGCGTTGCCGCCGGTGGTGGTCTCGGGCGAGCCGTACATCACACCGATCTTCATGCGGATCTGGTTGATGAAGATCACCATGGTGTTGGACTTGTTGATCGAGGCCGTCAGCTTGCGCAGCGCCTGGCTCATCAACCGCGCTTGCAGGCCCGGCAGCGCATCGCCCATCTCGCCCTCGAGCTCGGCTTTCGGCACCAGGGCCGCGACCGAATCCACCACCAGAACGTCGACCGCACCCGAGCGCACCAGCGTGTCGCAGATTTCCAGCGCCTGCTCACCGGTGTCAGGCTGCGAGATCAGGAGCTCGTCGATGTTGACGCCCAGCTTTCTGGCATAGACCGGGTCGAGCGCGTGCTCGGCGTCGATGAAGGCGCAGATGCCGCCCTTCTTCTGCGCTTCCGCCACCGTGTGCAGCGCCAAGGTCGTCTTGCCTGAGGATTCCGGCCCGTAGATTTCCACGACACGCCCCTTGGGCAGGCCGCCGATGCCGAGCGCGATATCGAGCCCGAGGGACCCGGACGAGACCGCCTCGACATCCATCGAGCGATCGTTCTTGCCGAGCTTCATCACCGAGCCCTTGCCGAACTGGCGCTCGATCTGAGAGAGCGCGGCGGCCAGAGCTTTACTCTTGTCCATGGAAGATCCTTCGACGATACGCAGGGCAGTGGCGGACATTGGGTCGTGCTCCTTATGGCGAGGATTCGCGTGAGGGACAAACGGTTGCGAGGCGGCTCGTCGACAAAAGCAATGTACCCTATTTGTTCTAGGTTCGCAATATGTTCTTTTGGGCTTTCGTGGCGGTGGCCTGTTTCCGAGCGCAGTGGCCTAGTTTGATTTTGGGAGTGGCCTGATTTGAAAACGGAACTCAAATCGTTGAGGTGAATCAATCCTTACCGGATCAACGCTGATGGAATGCAACGATGAGCAACGAGGGTCCGCCACAGAAGAAGCCCGCGGACGATCAGCGGACCGACGAAGCTCGGCAGGTCGTGCAAGAGCATATCGACGATCAAAAGGCGCTTATCAGGAAGCTCCGCAAGGAGCATTGACCCCCCCCTCAGCATGGTGTCCTGTTTTGACCAGACAAGCCGCGCCGAAGTAGATCTAATCGCGGCATGAATTTTACCGCGGACGAATGCAGACAGAAGGCCGCCGAACAGCTAGCGCAGGCTGAGCGTAATATTGGCCGCCGAAAGACGGCGCTCCAAAACTCGGCTGAGGCGTGGTTGCTGCTTGCTAGCAGGCTAGAGCCTCCTCCGAAAAAGTAAGGCCGCCTCAGTTGGCGGCCCCCTGTGTGTCTCACCCAGTCCGTTACCTCGGAGGGTAACTTTGCAGGGACCTGCAAATAGGTCCGTTTCGGGGTGGAATTCCGAGATTTCATCCTTATATCGAACCTGAAGCCGGACTTTTGGCACAAATTCCCCGGCAAAAGTAACCAAAGTGTCACTGTTTTGGGCTACTTCAGCCTTGCGGAAACAAAACCGCTATGCGAGGGTTGTCCAACGGGAAGCGAGTTTTGAGGTGAGAACGGCCTCCTCACGCGCCTGATGATCGAACGTTCGTCAGGCAAAGTAGTCGAGCAATCGGCGAAGAGATCTGGGTGTGGGCATCCCAGCAAATCTAATTTCCCGAAAGTATACTAAAAGGGCTCCGATCTGCATCGGAGCCCTTTTCAGTTAGACTACCACGACCTTCAAGAAACCCTTCAATCGCCTGGCGTTAGCCTTCTTCTCAGACACCATATAAAAACTTGATATCTGATAGCAGCCGTTTTCGTCGGGAACCAATTCGACCGCGACTAAAACCAGCGCTCCAAGAGCTGCTACATACCCCCAAATCTCGATACCGCTATTGTTGTGATCGTCTCCGATATAGCGGGGGTTCGCGATCACACTTGCAAGGTGCGGCAAACACTTAGGATAGTCTTGGGGGTGGCGTTTATTCGCGTGGCGCTGAGCGCCCCGGGTCAATATGACATCTCCTGCATCAATCTCCGTCCCCAACGTCTTATTGACCGCTGCCACCGGCAGCGGCCCGATAATCAAATCAGGGTTTTTGGAGGGACTGTGCTTTGCCATAACCGATGGGCCGCCTCATTGGGCGGCCTCTTTCTTATTCCAGCGCGGCATCAAGCCCGATCTTCCCGGGCTCTTGTTGAGGCTTCTTATCGTCCTTCTTTTCGTCGTCCTTCACCTTGAAGCTTCGGTTTGGGTACCATTCTTTCAGGCCCCAAGTCCCGCGCCCCACTCTCACCACGTCACCAACCTCAGTCATACGACGGGTCAGCACCGATCCAATGGTGTTCGCGGGCTCTTTAGAGTTCATGTGAAGGCCGCCAGCCTTGAACATGGCGGCGAAATCGGGATTCTTTAGTGGGGTTCGCTTGTGTGCAAGTAGGGCTTTCGCCGCGTCAACGATAGACATGCCCAGGAGAGCCCCGGGGTGATCCAGAGAGCCATTATTCGGCTTTGAAGCCCCTCCCGACGGAGCAGCGCCACCGGCATTAGAACTGCCGCCCATGGCGCCGCCGCGCAGCCCTTCAATGGCGGCAATAGCTTGCGCAATCTGATCGCGCTTCGCGTAGAGATCAGCCAAGACCGTCTCGTAAGGGTCGATTCCCTTAGATTCGTCAGACATTTGTTGCTCCCAACGCACCTATGTGCTATAGGATTAAGAGTGCCGTTGCGAAGCGGCACAAAGCAAAGACGCCCTTGTAGGCGGGTCATAAGGGGTCACGGACCCCCACTCGCTTGTTGGACCGTCATCTTCTTCGCAACCTCCTCTGCTCTTGACCGGGTGAGGACATAGGGCGCGCTAGGACCGTGAATCCTGCGCGCCCTTTTTATTGCACGATACCAAACCTCAATCAAGCGTTACTATTCTATCCACAGGCCACCTGTGTGGAAATCTTCCCACCAAAAATAGAGATACCATTCTAGTCGTAAATCCACTCACAAAACCAAACATTGCTTGACTTGCTGGGATTGGAAACATACAAACAAAAAAGCCGCATCGGTTGGACGATGCGGCTTCGAAAAGGTGCCCTGTAGTCTAATGGTAGGACGCTCGCTGTTACACGCGGAGAGGTCCGGGTTCTAATCCCGGCAGGGCAGCCGAGAATTAGCGGGACCGACGGCGCTGGAACGCTGCCGATCCCTAGCCATCGAACCCGAGATTGCGCCCCGGGCCGGACGACCAAATCAGAATATACGCCCTGGAAGGCGTATTTTCTAGAGTCCGCCGGGGCCAATCCAAAACGAGGATTGCGCCCTCATGAACGTCCTGTCCCGAGATAAGCAAGTTGAAGTCATTGCCGCCCTTTGCGAGGGCGTCGGCATCCGTACCGCCTCGCGTCTTACCGGCGTCAACCGTGGCACCGTCGCCAGCCTGGCCCTCCGTGTCGGCATGGGCTGCATGGAGCTGCACGACCGCATCATGGTCGGCGTCCGCACCGAACGCCTTGAACTTGACGAGCTTTGGAGCTTCGTCGGCAAGAAGCAAAAGAACGTCCAGCGTCACGAGATCAACGCCAAGGGTGATCAGTACGTTTTCATCGGCATGGCCGGGACGCAGAAGGCAATCATTAGCTGGGGCGTCGGCAAGCGGAATGCCGAAAGCACGATGGACTTCCTACACGACCTGCGCCAGCGCGTGATCGGCCAGCCGGAGATCAGCACGGACGGCTTCCACCCCTACCGGGTAGCAATCCGCGACGCCTTCGGCCCGGACGCTTCCCATGGCGTGATCGTAAAGACCTACAGCGTAACCCATCTGGTAAAGGAAGCGCAGGGCCGCTACTCGCCCGCCGCCGTAGTAGCTGTAAGCCGTGACGTAGTATCGGGCGATCCCGAGCAGTACGTTTCAACCAGCTACGTTGAACGCCAGAACCTTTCGCTGCGCATGGCGTCGCGTCGGTTCACCCGCCTCACGAACGGCTTTAGCAAGAAGCTGGACAACCACGTTGCCGCCGTCGCGCTGTACGTTGCGCATTACAATCTGTGCCGCGTCCATGAAGCCCTGCGCACGACCCCAGCGAAGGCACTGGGGCTGGCCGACAGGGCTTGGACCATTGCGCAGCTTGTGGATGCTGCGCTCGCTGTGGCGCCCGCGCTGCCCACGGAGACCCCGCCAGATCGGCGCCGGAAGTTCGTGGTAATTCAAGGTGGCCGCGCATAAGCGCGGTCTTAGCTAACCAGCTCGCATTGTCTAATTTTGACGCTGATAGTGTCTATCGCGTGAAGCTCTCCTCGAACCGTGATTTTGGCGCCTTGCGTAATATGAGAGATGTGGTCTCTGAATTCCGTCAGGAACGTCGCCGAGACCATCTTACGGTTGACGAAAAGAATGACGATGATGTAGTGGCCCATAATTTCGGAAATGTCGGCAACCTCGCCGGTGACGGATATCCATTTTCCTAAATAATTGGCCGCCAACGCGTCGCCTTGGAGCGACGTCTTATCTTTGTACAGGTTGAGCAGAAATTCGGGACTAGCGTCAATAAATATCCTCTGGGCGGCCACCGCCACAGCAGGTTTAACCCCGACTGGATTGGCTTGTTCGATGCCCTCTGATTTCTCAAGCTGAGGAATCATTTGTTGATCTGTTTTTCGCTTAGGCAACATGATTGATGCCGCCGCGGTCAGAACCAAAATCGCGAACCACGACACGGGATTTGTCGCGATTTGATGAATCGCGCCAGTAATTGCTGGAGGTGAGGCCTCTTTGACGGCGTTCCAAGCCATCCCAAGAGCCATGCATATAGCTGCAATCCCGAATAGTCCGGAAATTAAGGCTGGGTGCTTCCAACCGGCTGCACTCATTCCAGCGCACCCAAAGCTAACGCCCGTACCAATAAAAAACAGCACGATTGAAAGATCGTCTCCGGCAAGCAATGCCCACGCCTCCCCAGAACAACTACACGTTTATAGCCGCCTGTGGTTGAGTCGCCGAATCTTTCGAACGCAGCAATGGGGGCGGCGGGCAAGTTGACTGGCCTATTTTGCATTTGCGAGTGGCCTATTTCGGCCAGTACCGGCTTTCGTTTTGTGCCCGACCCTTGGGTGGATCAAGGAATTTGGACCCAACGGAACACGTTGCGGGCGGGAATATGGATCGTCAGTGTGAGCAATTTTGCTCAGACCACATGATGAGGATGTGCAATTCCTAACCCACCGGGGTTTTGCAAACCCACCCGGGGCTGGGAAGCCGCTGCCCGCGACACAGATTAGGCGGGTGGCGTTTTTCCGTGAAGCAAGGCCGCCTCGGTTGGCGGCTTCTTTCATTTTGAATTGCCTTCGCGATCCCGCTGATTTGTGTCCGCAACGTCGTCATCACGGGCCGTGACGATGAAAACGACCACGTGTAGGTCGCCTCATTGTCCCTCCTCATTGCGCCCTAATCCCACTCTGCGGGTGTCGGAATCGAAAGGGGCCACCTGTGCGGTAGCCCCTTGCCGGTTGCAATGAATGTTCGTGCTGAAATGCCAGCCCCGGCGAGACCGAAAGTAGATTCGGCCCTGCCTTAGAATCAAGTGGAATTGCCACTTTTTCCTTAATGGGAGGAGTGTCCCATTTCCCCTCTGCGGGTGTCCCAATCAGGACAGCACCGGGCCTTTCACTCTCGGAGCGTCCTGTGCGCACAATTGAACAGACGCCGTTCCTTTTATGGATCCTAATCCATCATCACCGCACGGACCCCGGCTGCTCCCGGTGACGAGAAGCCGATGGCGCTCCCGCCGTGCTCGCGCGGACAGGGGCGTGCCATGATCAAGCGACGACGTTTCAAGCAGCAACTGACCCTTCAAGACCGGCTCTCCGCATGGGTGAAACAGGTCAAGGAGGACGCCTCCCGGCTTCCGCCCGGCCCTGAAAGGGACGCCCTGCTCAAGAAGGCGCGCGAAGCCGAGATGGCAAATCATCTGCACGACTGGGTCAAATCCCCCGGACTGCAACCGCCGAAATAGCCGCGCAGCCGCGACGTCCTTTCGGACCGAGGCTGACGCGCATCAAGGGCGAGCTGCCTTGCGCCGTCATAATTCCGCAATCCTCTGGCACCGAACTTTTCGCGGTCTCCGGCCTTCTCCAGGGTGAGACCGCAACTCTGGGGACTTCAGTCATGACCGAAGACAAGCACCGCGAAACGATCAGGCGCAATCCGCTGCTGGAGGCGGCGCATGAGGAGCTGATCAAGTTCGAGCGCAAGGAAAACGAGTTTCGCAAGAGGGATCGCGAAGAGCGCGCCAGCGAGCTTCATCTTCCCCTCGACGACATCAAGATCCACTAGAGCCCCGGCCGCAGAAGCGATCGCTCACTTCCGGCAAGGCGAGAATCGCCCCGTCGCAAGACGCGTCAGGCTCGCGGGGCGAACGCAACGGTATCCAAACACTACCGCTAAGCTACTGAAGGATCAGCGAAACTCCCATGCCCCCGACTGTGCATGGGGTTGTTTTCCCAATTTTCGAGAATGGCCGCAGGCCCCGCCCGATCGTCGCGGGGCCCGGCCGCCGTCCGCGTGCCCTACAGCAGCGCCAGCAGCACGAGGCCGATCACCAGCACCACGAAGCCAGCCGCTGTCGCGGCGGCAAATGACCGCTCTACGTTATCCATGATGCCACCCCGTTGCCGGCGTGCCACGTTTCCCCCATGGCTGCGCCGAACGGTTTGAAATCTTGCCGACCTGTGTGTCTGCAGTTGTGCGAACGGATGTCGAAATTGGGACGGGCGCGGGGCCAGTCTGCGGCCTCGGAATCGGGCCCGGGGAAATTTGGCGCACCGTCAGGCTGCCGTAAGCGGAGCCCGCTAGGATGATGCGGCTCTGGTGTTGCAAGCCCAGCACCTCGGCCTCCAATAACTCTCTGCCCCGCCCGGCACGCCCCAGGCGGGGCTTTTTTCATGCTTGGCTGCCGGCGCGCGGTTCGCTGTCCTCCCGCGTCAGACGCAGAGCGAAGGCGCGGATCGCGGGCGCCGCCATGAGCACGATCGGCAACATCGCGGCCCAGGCGATCAGCCACGACACCATCCAGTGCCCGATGAAGATCATCGCGCTGCCCGCTGGAAAGCTGGCGATCCCCGCCGCGATCAGCGAGGTCAGTCCGGACTGGATGATTCCGAAGACGAAGTGACTGTAGCGGCGGGGAATGCCGAGCATGACGGGCCCATGTTGCTTGCCGCCATCAGGCCAAGCAAGGCACATGCCGCAGCTCGTAGGGCACGGGACCCGGCGGGAACCGCCGGGCGGGGTCTCGATGTGCACGACGCAACCGGGACGCAGCTCAGGAACTCTGTTCATGGTCGGAGAACCACGGGGATCCGACAGTTCCCCTGACGGAATTTGCTTGTCCGGGAATATTATGACGACCAGCATGTTTCCAATCGTGGACGTGAATCGTGGAGGTCACCATGAATCACAGGGGCATCGAGTTCACCGTCGCCAAGACGGCGATTCCCGGAATCTGGCAGTGGCAGTTCCGCATCGGCGAGCAGATCAAGACCGGCAGGACCGAGACGAAAATCGACCTGCTCGCGATCCGGCGCGTGCAGCTGCGCATCGATCGGGAGCTGAAGCGATCGGCCGAAACGCCGCCTCAACCGGCCGGATGAAATCGCTGCGGCGGCCTGATCCGTAGCCGCCCGGAATTGATCTGACGCGGGTTTGGGATTGGACTACGCGCGCCCATGGCCTTGGGGACGAGGCCATCACGCGCGCTATCGGTGCCCGCCATGCCACTCTATTTCTTTCGAATCCGGAATGGCCGTTATTCCGGCTGCGCCGACCAGGCGACGGAATTTGCCGATCGCGATTCGGCCTGGAAAGAAATGACCAATGTCTGCGCCGACATGACCGCCGGCCTTGCCCGCAAGCTCCAGGAAAATTCCGAATGGCACATGGAGCTGCTGGACGAGGCCAAGGAACCCGTGTTCCGGATCCGCATCGTTGCCGAAACCCTCGACTAGCACCGCGTTCGGGTCGAGCCGGCTTTAGTCCGCGCTGGGCAGCCGCCGCATGGTGAATTCGATGTCGCCGCCGGGCAGTTCACGCCAGGTCTCGACCGCGCTCATATAGCCGGCCTTGGGATAGCGGGCGAAGAAGGCCTGCGCCTGCTCCCGCGCCGCCGCGCGCGGCAGCGTGAAGGTCTCGCGCAGATAGCCGTCGCCGACTGTTTGGCCGGGCTTGCCGGCCAGCTTGCGCCGGCGCGCCATCCGCTCGGCGAGGTCCCGCGGACGATCGGCCATGTCGTGCCCTCCTCTACGCAATACGCTCGGCCAAATGTAGGGAGCGGATCGGATGAAGAGGAGTCCCAATCGGAGGCGCCATTGCAGCCCCAGATCGGGCCATGCGATCAGTTGGCGGCCGTGCCGGACTTCTTCTTCGGCGCGCTGGTCGCAGCCGAGGCCTTCGGCGCCGCCGGCTGTTTCGGCGGATCGGAGCGCATGCCGCCCCAGGGATCGTTGGACGCCTTGGTATCCGGAATCTTCTTCAGCGTTTCCTTGTAGGCCCTGTCACGCTCGGCTTCCGCCGCCTTCTCCTCGGGGGACTTGCTCGGAGCGTCCTGCATCAGATTGATATTGGGCAACTGCGCATAGGCAGGTCCCGCGACCACGGCCAGCACCGCGGCCAAACGGAAAAGCTTCATCGTCCACTCCTTGATCATCCATGAGGCACGGATCGCCCGCGCCAGGTCATCCTTGCGCGGCCGCCAGGGCCGCCCGGGGTCCGCTAGTGCCGATCCGACCGGCACGATTTGGGCCCATGCAGCCAATCGTCCCAGATCGGACCGCACTTGGTGCACCCGCTCAGCGAGAGGCCGAGCGCGACCATAGAGAAGACCAGGACACACCGGCGCAACATCATCCATCCCCTACCCGAGCGGGGCATCATATCGGCCCAAGTCAGGCATTTTCAAGCCGACGGGACCGGGTGACTTTGCAGCGTCGATGCGCGCACAATGGGCCGAAACATCAGGCAATACAGGAGAGTGCGACAGCAATGCAAATGCAGCCAGACGCCGAATTCGGCCTGTCCGACGCCAAACGCATCCTCGGCGAGGTTTTTGCGCCCTGGGTCCAGGATCTCAACCTCACGGTCGAGCGCATCGAGCATACACAGCCGGCGGATCTGCCGGACTGGCAGCCGGGTGCGGTCCTGCGCATGCCGTTTTCGGAGCGGCTGTGCCGAAACGGCGGCGTGGTCTGCGGCCAGGCCCTGATGGCGCTTGCCGACACCGCGATGGTGATCGCGATCCTCGCTGCCAATCGCGGCTATCGCCCGATGACCACGGTCGACCAGACCACGCATTTCATGCGCGCGGCGTCCTCGATGGACGTGCTGGCGGACGCGCGCGTGGTGCGGCTCGGGCGCACCATGAGCTTTGGCCGCGTCACGCTGCTCTCGGCTGGCGACAACAAGCCTGTGGCCATGGTGTCGAGCGCGTTCGCGATGCTGCCGGGCTGAGCATCGGCATAAAAAAGCGAGCCGCGTGAGCGCAAGGCGCAGCGCGGCTCTCCATCACGATCGTGTCGAAGCAAGAAACAAGAACGCGATTGCGTCCGCAAATTTCAAAGGTTACTTGCCGAGCACTTCGTCGGCCGCGGTGACGATGCTGGCGGTTGGATTCTTTCCGCAATAGGCACCGAATTTCTTGGCGTTCTCGATGAACACGTCGGTGTCGATGATCGCGTTGTCCTCGTCACCCTTGTACCACCCGTCCATCCAGGTCAGCACGACCTGAATGTTGTCTTCGCCGCTTTCGAGGAATTGCTTGCAGCTCATGGTCGACAGGTCCCACTTGACGGCGTGGGCGGGCATCGACGACAGCGAGAACGCGGCGGCGAGCAAGATCGAAAGCGTGGTCTTCATCGGAATCTCCATCGGCGCGTAACGCCATAAAAGAAAGACTTGGTCCTAAAGTCGGCGGGAAGTGACTGGCCGCTCCAACGTCGTAAACAAAGTCTGAAGCGACGTGCAAGTAGCGCCGGTATTGAGTTTAGTTCAACGTAATTTCCATGCACTATTTTCACAATCATCGTAATGGATCGACGCCGATGATCGAGAAGCGTGCTGCACAGCGTCACCGTGTTTTCAAGGGTGGAACGATCACCTTTCAAAACAGCGGCATTCGTTGCACCGTGCGAAACATGTCGGCGGGCGGCGCGGCCATCGACCTCGACGCCCCCCTCACGTTGCCGCAATCGTTCACGCTCTCGATCGCGTGCGACGATTTCGTGCGGAATTGTCGCACAGTTTGGCGCAGTGACAAGCGCGTCGGCCTCGCCTTCGTGCAATAACGCGCACGATGTGAACGAACGTTCGTATCGCATCCACAACACGATGATGATCACGCCAACGACGACGGCGACGCCGTGCAAGCACGCCGATCGCGGGCACCTCGTCGCTTCTCGAATAAGCCGTCGCAGGCGCGACGATGGGCGGGAATCGAAACGTCCGAACCAGCTCTACTTCGGCTTCTTGGCAGGTTCGTTCGGACGGGCTCCGCCCCACGGGTCGTACTTGTCCTTGGGTTCGGGAATGCGCTCGAGCGCGGCCTTGTAGGCGTTCTCGTCGACCTTGGGCTTGTTGTCCGCCGGCTTGGCCGGTTCAGGCGGATGCCGCCGGCCCTGCGCCTGCACCGAGGCGGCCGTCAGTGCCAGCATGGCGGTCGCTATGACCAAAATCCTCATCGGTGCAATCCCCTTCGTGTGGGGTACAAACTAGCCGGCAATCGCGGAATAGCAATGCCGCCGGTTCCAAGGCTTCAGCAAATTTTGATCGGCAGGGACTTCGCCGGATCGCATTCGTGTCTATCTGTTGGCCCGCAGGGGATCTTCACGGATGTTGCGGATTATTGCTCATGCGGCGCTGTTCGCCGGATCGCTCGCGCTCGGTGCTTGCGGCGTTGCCGATAGCCGCGCGCCGGTGCCCGAGTTCATGCGTATGAAGGAGGCCGAGCAGCCGCCTCCCGAAGCGCCTCCCGACGTCAAGCGCGTGGTACGCGAGCAGATCGATGTCGTCTTCTTGAGCACCTCCTATCCGCGCGAGGTGCACGTCGCCCCACCTCATCGTGAGGTGCGCGGACCGGGCTGGACCTCCTGCGTCCGCGCGCAACTCACTTCCGCGACTGGCACTTCGCTAGGTGCCCAGACCTACATCGTCACGATCACAGGCGGAAAGGTCGTCGACCGCCGGCGAGCGGAAGCCGACGACATCTGCGGGAGCGAGACTTACGAGCCGATCTAGGAACCGCCGCAAAAACGGCCAGTTCCGGGAAAAACCAGCATCGCGGCGGGGAACGATCGCCGCCTCCCCTTCTTGTTACCGCCGAGGGCAGTTTCGAGGAGGACAGGATGAAGACATTCACGATTGCGCTTTTGGCGGGCGTCGGCGCTCTGGCAGCCACGTCGAGTGCGAAGGCGTCCGATATTTACACGAGCAGCGAGTACGCCAATCCGGATCTGGTCCAGCAAGTACGGCTTGTCTGCGACGACGACGGCCGCTGCTATCGCACACGCGGCGGTTCGCGCGTGATCGTGCGCGATTCCTACAATTACATGCCGCGCGATCGCTATTACGAGCGCCGGACCTATCATCGCCATTATGACGATGGCCCGCGCGCCGGCGTCGGCATTCGCGCGCCTGGCGTCAGCGTCGGCGTGGGTGTCGGCGACCGCTACTGGTAGTGACCAAGAGGTAAGGCAAGGGGACCGGACGATCGTCGTCCGGTCCTCTTCACGTCGGACATCCGCGCGCAGCTCAATCGGAAGCGGCTTGCTGCTGGAACTGCTCGTACGCCCCGATCGCATCGGCTGCATACATCAGCGACGGCCCGCCGCCCATATACACGGCCATGCCGAGCGTCTCCTCGATCTCTTCGCGCGTTGCACCGAGCTTGACGAGCGCCTCGGTATGAAAGCCGATGCAGCCGTCGCAATGCGCGGCGACGCCGAGTGCCAGCGCGATCAGTTCCTTGGTCTTCTTGTCCAGCGCCCCGTCACGCGTGGCGGCCTGGGCGAGTGCGGCAAATCCCTTCATCGTATCGGGAATGTCGCTCCGCAGCTTTTTCAGGTTGGCCGAGATATTCCTGGTGATTTCGACGAAGTTCTTGTCCATCGGAGCCTCGCTAGCTGGATCTGGCAGTGGTCGAAGCGGCCTCGCGTGGCGCGCGCAAGGCGATATAGATCGCGGGGATTACCAGCACTGTGAGCAGCGTCGATGACGCAAGCCCGAACAGGAGCGAGATCGCCAATCCCTGAAAGATCGGATCGAGCAGGATGGTCGCAGCCCCGATCATGGCCGCGAGCGCGGTGAGCAGGATCGGCTTGAAGCGGACTGCTCCGGCCTCCAGCACCACCTCGCGAAGCGACTTCCCATCCCCACCGCTGTGCCTGATGAAATCGACCAGCAGGATCGAGTTGCGCACGATGATGCCGGCCAGCGCGATGAAGCCGATCATCGAGGTCGCGGTGAACGGCGCACCCAGCAGCCAGTGCCCGACCAGGATGCCAATCAACGTGAGCGGAATAGGCGTCAGGATGACGAGCGGCAGACGGAAGCTCCTGAACTGGGCCACGACCAGCACGTAGATGCCGAGAATGGCGGCGCCGAACGCTGCGCCCATGTCGCGGAAGGTGACCCAGGTGATTTCCCATTCGCCGTCCCACAGCAGCGTTGGACGCGACTCGTCCGACGGCTGGCCATGCAGGCTGATCGCCGGCTTCGGCAGCTTGCCCCAGTCATGGGCATCGACACGATCGGCAACCGCGAGCATGCCGTAAAGCGGCGCCTCGAAGCGTCCGGCGAGCTCGGCCATCACCATGTCGGCGAAGCGCCCGTCGCGGCGGAAGATCGTCGGCGAGCCCTCCTCCATGGTCGCCTTCACGACCTGACCGAGTTCGACGACCGTCTTGCTGCCGGGCAATGTGTTGGCCGGCACCGGCGTGGAGGCCAGAGCCTCGTCCCAGACCAGATCGCGCTTTCCGAGATGCACCGCGATCTCGATCGGGTTGCGGTCCTCACCGCGATGCGAGTAGCCGACCGAGATGCCGCCGAACAGTGCCTGGATGGTGTCGTAGACGTCGCGCTGCTCGACGCCGAAGAATTCGAGCCGGTCCTGGTCGATCGAGAGCCGCAGCCGTGGCCGTTTCTCGCCGACGGAATCGTCGATATCGACGATGAACGGGACTTCTGCGAAGACTTTCTTGAGCTCGGCCGTGACCGCACGGCGCGTGGTCGCGTCGGGACCGTAGACCTCGGCGAGCAGCGTCGAAAGCACCGGCGGCCCGGGCGGCACTTCGACCACCTTGACGCTGGTGCCCGCGGGCGGATCGAGCGCCTTCAGCTTCTCACGCAGTTCGAGCGCGATCTCATGACTGGCGCGCCTGCGCTCGCCACGCGCGGCCAGGTTGACCTGCACTTCGCCGAGCTCGGGCCTCTGGCGCAAATAGTAATGCCGCACCAGGCCGTTGAAATTGAAGGGGGCCGGCGTGCCGGCATAGGATTGCAGCGAGGTGACCTCCGGCAATTGCCGGGCGATCTCGGCCGCGCCGAACAGCGTGCGCTCGGTCGCCTCCAGGCTCGCCCCTTCCGGCAGGTCCACGACAACCGCGATCTCGGACTTGTTGTCGAACGGCAAAAGCTTGACCGTCACCGACTTGGTCGCAAACAGCGTCATCGACAGCAGCGTTGCGATGCCGACGCCGAGCAGGAATATCCAGGCCGACCGCTTGCTCCGCACGATCGGCGAGGCGAAGCGCCGGTACAGCCGGCCGAGCCGTCCTTCATCGTGCCCCGCATGCGCCGAGGCGACCTCGCCTTTTGGGGCAAGCTTGAGCATCAGCCAGGGCGCGACCACCATCGCGACGAAGAACGAGAACAGCATGGCCGCCGACGCGTTGGCCGGAATCGGCGCCATATAGGGGCCCATCAGGCCCGACACGAACAGCATCGGCAACAGCGCGGCGACCACGGTCAACGTCGCGACGATGGTGGGGTTTCCGACCTCCGCCACCGCCTCGATGGTCGCCTGCAGGCGCGGCCGGCCGTCGCGCATGGCCCAGTGCCGCGCGATGTTCTCGACGACGACGATGGCGTCGTCGACGAGAATGCCGATCGAGAAGATCAACGCGAACAGGCTGACGCGGTTGATCGTGTAGCCCATCAGATTGGCAGCGAACATCGTGAGCAGGATCGTCGTGGGAATCACGACGAGGGTCACCAGCGCCTCGCGCCAGCCGATCGCGACCGCGATCAGCACCACGATCGAGATCGTCGCGAGTCCGAGGTGGAACAGCAACTCGTTGGCCTTCTCGTTGGCGGTCTCGCCGTAGTCGCGCGTCACCGTCACCTGGATGTCTTCGGGAAGAAGGCGCGACTTCAACGCCGCGAGGCGTTCAGCGATGTTCTCGGACACGACGACTGCGTTGGCGCCCGCCCGCTTGGCCAGCGCCAGGCTGACGCCGGGCGTACGCGCCCACTGTCCGGCGGCATCGCGTGCTTCCGTCCAGACGCGATGCTCGACGGTGCTCGGGCCGACGACGACGGAGGCGACGTCCTTGACATAGACCGGCCGGCCGTCGCGGCTCGTGATCAGCAACAGCCCGATATCGGGAATGCCGGACAACGTCTGTCCCGCCGCGACGCTCCGCACGATGCCGGCATCGCGGACCTGCCCGGCCAGAAACGAGCGGTTGGCGTCCTTTACCTTGGCCACGAGCTGCTGCAGCGTGACGCCGAACAGCGACAGCTTCTCCGGATCGGGCTCGACCCGGATCTGTTGCGCGGTGCCGCCGGAAATGTAGGTCAGGCCGATGTCGTCGACCTTCATCAGCTCCGCGCGCAGCTTGTCGGCGAGCTCATAGAGGTCCTTGTCGGTCCAGCGGCTGGCCGCTTCCGGCTTCGGCGACAGCGTCAGCACCGTCACCGCGACGTCATTGATGCCCCGCCCTACGATCAGCGGCTCGGGAATGCCAACGGGAATGCGGTCAAGATTGGCGCGGATTTTCTCGTGGACCCTGAGGATGGCATCCTCGAACTTGGTGCCGACCAGGAAGCGCGCGGTCACCATCACGCGGTCATCCTCGGTCTGGCTGTAGACGTGCTCGACGCCGTCGATGCCCTTGACGATCGATTCCAGCGGCTTGCTCACCAGCTCCACCGCGTCCGGCCCGCGCAGGCCGTCGGCGTTGACGCGGATGTCCACCATGGGAACGCTGATCTGCGGCTCCTCCTCGCGCGGAATCACCACGACGGCGATCAGCCCCACGACGAGCGCCCCGATCAGGAACAGCGGCGTCAGCGGCGATGCAATGGTCGACCGGGTCAACCGTCCTGACAGACCGAGATTCACGGCTGCACCAGTTGATCGCCGGCCCCGATGCCGGACAGGATTTCGAGCCCGTCGGGAAGCGAAGGCGTCGGCATGTCGCGACCGCGCTGCACCGGCACGTCGATCGTCTCGCTGCCTTTCCGGAGCTGGACGTAGTCGATGCCGAACCTGGTCGTCACATAGCTCGAGGGAATGACGAAGGCCGGCCGCGCGCCGCCAGCGATCCACACCCGCAAGCGATCCCCGACAAAATATTCACCCAGCCCTTCGACGGTCGCGTCCGCGATGACGCGCCCCTCCTCGATCTGGGGATAGACGAGGTCGATCACGCCGCGCTTCGAGGCTTCTCCCGCCAACTCCGCGCCATCGACGCGGATCTTGTCGCCGGCCTTCAAAGAGCGTGCGTGACGCTCCGGTACGCGCAGCCGCAGCTTGAAGTTCTGCTCGGCGACCGTCACGAGCGGATCGCCGGCAAGCACGACGGATCCGACGGTGATCAACCGCTTCAACACGCGCCCGTCCGTCGGCGCAAGCACCTGTCCCTGGTTGAGCTGCTCGTTGATGACGGCGCGCTCCGCGGTCCTGGCGCGCAAGCCGTTGTCGGCGACGTTGAGCGCCGTGCGTTGCTCGTCGAGCTTGACGCGCGGCAGGATGCCCCGCTCGACCAGACCTTCGGTCCGGGTGAAGTCGAGCTGCGCCTGCTTGGCCTGTGCCTGCAGCGCCTCGATCTGCGCATCGAGCGATTTCATCTGGAGGACGAGCTTCTCGTCGCCGATCGCCGCAATGACTTGGCCCGCGGTAACGCGATCCCCTTCCCGCACCTTGAGCTGAACCACGGTCCCGCCGATGCGGCTTCGGGCGGGAACCACACTGATGCTCTCGACCGTCGCGAAGACGGCTTTCTCGTCGATAACCTGCTGCTGCGCCACGGTGAGCGTTGCGGCGGCCGCAGCCGACCCCGCCGGAATTCCGATCGTCGCCCAGGCGGCCAGAAGCCACAGGCATGCCGGATATTGCAAGGGACGCATCCGTGTCCTCATCTACTTCACCACACCGCGCCGCGGCGGTCCTCTCATTTCATCGACATCGGGCGACGGCGCGTTGATCTCGCGCAAGGCGCGTCCGTCCGCACTTGAGTAGCCTTCACTTCGTCCTTGCGGACTTCGGCGCGCAGAACACCTGATAAAGCGTCTTCAGGACTTCGCGGGCCGGCTCGCTGGCGATCGAATAGAAGATCGTCTGCGCATCGCGCCTGGATGCGACCAGGCCATCCTTGCGAAGGAGCGCAAGATGCTGGGAGACCGTGGAATCGCGCAGTCCAAGGAACTCGGCCAGTTCGCCGACCGACCGCTCGCCGTCGATCAACTGGCAGATGATGAGAAGGCGATGGCGATTGGAGAGCGCCTTCAGCAACTCGCTCGCCTGATCCGCCGCCCGCTCCATGATGTCGGCATTTATTTTCATAGTTGCGTATATACGCAAATATGAATATATCGTCAAGCGTCGCATGACAGCCGGAACTGAACCGGCGGAGCAACTTGGTCCAACGGAGGTACCCATGGCGGAGATTGTCGTAGTCGGAGCCGGTCTGAGCGGAACGCTGATGGCCTATGAATTGCTACCCCAGTTGAGAAAGGAGGACCGCCTCAGCGTCATCTCGCAAGGCGCGGTCTATCATTTCGTGCCTTCGAATCCCTGGGTGGCAGTCGGCTGGCGCAAGCGCGAAGAGATCGAGATCGATCTCGCGGACATCATGAAACGCAAGGGGGTGCGGCTGCTGACGCAGGGCGCAAAGCGCGTCCACCCGACCGAGAACCGTGTCGAACTCGGCGACGGGACGTCGATCGACTACGATTATCTGGTCGTCGCGACCGGTCCCGAACTCGCATTCGACGAAGTCCCCGGCCTCGGCCCGCAAGGCCACACCCAATCGATCTGTCACGTCGATCACGCCACGCATGCGAGAGACGCGTTCGAGAAGCTCGCGGCCAATCCCGGCCCGATCGTGATCGGCGCTGTCCAGGGCGCTTCCTGCTTCGGGCCGGCTTACGAGTTTCTCTTCATCCTCGAAACGGAGCTGCGCAGACGGAAGCTACGAGACCGGGTGCCGATGACGTTCGTCACCTCGGAGCCGTATATCGGACATCTCGGTCTCGACGGCGTCGGGGACACCAAGGGCCTTCTGGAAAGCGAGATGCGTGAGAAGCACATCAAGTGGATCACCAACGCCCGCGTCGACAATGTCGCCCCAGGCTTGATGACGGTGGAAGAGTTCTCCGACAACGGCACGTCCCGCAAGGCTCATGAGCTGCCTTTCGCTTATTCGATGATGTTGCCCGCCTTTCGCGGCGTGGAGGCGGTGCGCGGCATCGAGAATCTGACCAATCCGCGCGGCTTTGTCATCGTCGACAAGCATCAGCAGAATCCAACCTTCCCCAACGTCTTTGCGGTCGGTGTCTGCGTTGCGATCGCGCCGGTCGGCGCGACGCCGGTGCCGGTCGGCGTTCCCAAGACTGGCTTCATGATCGAATCCATGGTGACGGCGACCGCGATGAACATCGGCGCCCTGCTGCGCGGCAAGGCGGCGACGGCGCAGCCTACCTGGAACGCGATCTGCCTCGCCGATTTCGGCGATTCCGGCGTTGCCTTCCTGGCGCAGCCGCAGATTCCGCCGCGCAACGTCAATTGGTCCTCAAAGGGCGAATGGGTGCACCTCGCCAAGGTCGCCTTCGAGAAATACTTCCTGCGCAAGATGCGGCGCGGCGAGAGCGAGCCGTTCTACGAGCGCTTCCTGCTCGACAGGCTGAACATCGCCAAGATCAAGGAGGTCCGAACAGGCACATGAGCACGACACGCCAGATCGTCTGCGGACATTGCCGGCGCATCAATCGCCTGCCCGCCGATCGCACGCCGCAAGGCGCGCGCTGCGGCGCCTGTCATCAGCCGATGTTCACGGGCCGGCCGATCGACGTGGACGAGACCGGCTTCGATCGCCATGTCGCCGGCAGCGACATCCCCGTGCTGATCGACGTCTGGGCGCCATGGTGCGGTCCCTGCCGCGCCATGGCCCCGATGTTCGAGCGCGCGGCGCAACAGCTCGAACCCGGCGTGCGTCTTCTGAAGCTGAATTCGGACGACACACCCGCTCTATCCTCGCGCCTCAACATCAGCGGAATTCCGACGCTGCTGCTGATGCGCGGTGGCCGTGAGATCGCCCGCCAATCCGGCGCGATGGATGCGCGCAGCATCGTCGCCTGGACCGAAGCCAACCTGAACCGTTCGTAAGCAAAAGGAGCCTGCCATGAATGTCGATAAAGCCGTCCTAGCCTTTGCGGGATGCGTCGTCCTGCTCGGTCTCGCACTGGGCACCTACGTGAATGCATATTGGTACCTGCTGACGGCCTTCGCCGGTTTGAACATGTTGCAGGCCTCGATCACCGGCTTCTGCCCGGCGGCGATCGTGTTCAGGAAGCTGGGCCTGAGCAGCGGCTGCGCGTTCTCCTGAACGCGCCGACGCAGTTGTGATGCGGGGGAATTTGCCATGACCGACGACACCTTCATCGAGGGACCTCTCTACGAGAAGCGCAGAAAGGTCTATCCCCAGTCGGTCCACGGGCCGTTCCGCCGCATTAAATGGGCGATCCTCTGTGTCACGCTGGGGGTCTATTATCTCCTGCCGTTCGTACGCTGGAACCGCGGCCCCGGCCTGCCCGACCAGGCCGTGTTGATCGACCTGCCGCATCGCCGCTTCTATTTCTTCTTCATCGAGCTGTGGCCGCAGGAGGTCTATTACTTCACCGGCCTGCTCATTCTCGCGGCGATGGCTCTGTTTCTGATGAACGCGGTCGCGGGACGGCTGTGGTGCGGCTATCTCTGCCCGCAGACGGTGTGGACCGACCTGTTCTATGCCGTGGAGCGTTGGGTCGAGGGCGACCGCCGCGAGCGCATGCAGGGCGACAAGCACTATTGGACGTTCGACCATATCCGGAAGGTTGCGCTGAAGCATTTCCTCTGGATCATGATCGCGTGGTGGACCGGCGGAGCCTGGGTGCTTTATTTCGCCGACGCGCCGACGCTGGTGAAGGAGCTCGCCACCTTCGAGGCCCCGTTCATCGCCTATCTCTGGATCGGCATCCTGACCGCAACGACCTATGTCTTTGCCGGCCACGCGCGCGAGCAGATGTGCATCTACATGTGCCCATGGCCGCGCATCCAGGCGGCTCTGACCGACGAATGGGCGCTCAACGTCACCTATCGACGCGACCGCGGCGAGCCGCGCATGTCGGTGAAGAAGGCGGACGCCGCGCGCGCGCAGGGCGATCTCGCCGGCGATTGCGTCGACTGCCACCAGTGCATCAATGTCTGCCCGACCGGCGTCGACATCCGCCACGGCATCCAGCTCGGCTGCATCCAGTGCGGCCTGTGCATCGACGCCTGCGACAACGTGATGAGCGAGATCGGCCGGCCCAAGGGGCTGATCGGCTACGACACCGACATCAACATGCAGCGCCGGCGCGACGGCAAGCCGCCGATCTATCGCATCGTCCGCCCGCGCACCGTGATCTACGCCGCGGCCATCACCCTCGTGGGCAGCATCATGCTCTATACGCTCGCCACCCGCGCGACGATGGAGGTCAACGTGCTGCACGAGCGCAATCCCCTCTTCGTCCAGCTCTCGGACGGCGGCGTGCGCAACGACTATACCGTGCGCATCCTCAACAAGGGCGCGCAGCGATCGTTTACGCTCGAGATTTCCGGCCTGCCCGGCGCGACCATTCGCGTCGCCGGTATCGAATCCGGCTCGGACGGCAAGCCGATCGTCGAGGTTGGCCAGGACCAGACCCGCGAGGTCAGGCTGTCGGTCCAGGTCGGTCCCAGCGACCTGCCCAAGACCTCGCGCGACGTCGACATCGCCATCACCGACACCGCCAGCGGCGGACGGGCAACCGCCCGCGACCATTTCTTGCCGGGCGATCAATGACGTCCGCAATCCACTGCGCATCCAGCGGCCTGCCGCCACATGCTCAACGAAACGTTAATACTACCGCTCGAATTGAAGCGGCGTCCCAACGGTATTTTCCATTCTTTGCGCTAAGGATGAGCAGCGTAACACGGGCTCAGCCCGCGTGATTGGGGACGACGGGACGTGGCCGACATCGCGCAGCAGGCGGCGATCAAGCCGGCATCGGCAAGGCATGCCGACGCCGCGAGTGCGTGCGTTCCGCTCGCGACGATCGACCCAGGCCAATGGCGCGCACTCGCGCAACGCGCCGTCGAGCCGAACGGATATTACCTGCCTGCCTGGGAACTCGCCGTCAGCGCAACCGCGCGCGGCCGCACCAAAGCCTCGGCACTGCCCGCATTCGACAGTTCTTCGGCGCGGCTGATCGGGCTGATGCCGGTGATCTCGCTGTGGCGGGCCCTAAAGATCCCCCTGCCCGCGCTGGTGAGCGCGTATCCCTACGGCACGCTGTGCAGTCCGCTGATCGACCGCGACGCGCCGATCGAGGCGGCCGCGGCTCTGTTGCAGCAGGCGCGCGCGGTCGGCGCGCATGCGCTCGTGCTGAACGACGTCGCGCTCGACGGTGCTGCGATGAATGCACTCAGGCAGGTCCTGAGCCGCGATGGCCTGAAGCCGCGCGTGCTTTCCTCCTACATTCGCGCCTGCCTCGACGCGGCGCAGGATGCTGAAACGCTACTGCGCGATGCACTCGGCGCCAAGAAGCTCAAGGAGCTGCGGCGCCTGCGCCATCGCCTCGAACAGCGCGGCCCTGTTACGTTCGACGTCGCACGCCGGCCTGACGAGATCGGGTCCGCGCTCGAAACATTCCTGCGGCTCGAAGCCAGCGGCTGGAAGGGCGAGCGCGGCACCGCACTGGTCCGGCATGCGGGCGATGCGACCTTCATTCGCCGCGCCGTCCCGGCGCTGGCAGAGACCGCGCAGTGCGAGATCATCACGCTTCGCGCCGGCACGACGCCGATTGCCGCCGGCATCGTGCTGCGCCATCAGGATCGCGCGTTCTTCTTCAAGCTCGGCATCGACGAGCGCTTTGCCAGATATTCACCGGGCGTGCAGCTCACGCTCGACCTCACCCGCCATCTCTGCGCCGATCCCGCCATCGCCAGCGCGGATTCCACCGCGAGCGCCGACCACCCCATGATCAACCCGATCTGGCGCGGGCGTTTCGCGGTCGGCGACGTGCTGATCCCGCTGCGGCGGCACGATCCGGTGGTCGCGCTCGTCCATGGAGCGCTGGTCGGCGTCAACGCCGCGCATGAGGCTGCACGACGTATGGTTCGCCGGCTCCGCAAATCAGCGAAAGCTACTCCGCCGCCTGTGCGTTGATCTCTGCCGAGACCTCGCGGATCGCGCGGGCGAGCAGGTTCGGATCCTGCGCGCCGGAGACGGCGTATTTCTGCGCGAAGACGTAAGTGGGCACGCCGGAGATACCCTTCTCGGCGGCTTCCTGTGCGTCGGCCGAGACGCGCGCGACGTCGTCGTCGGTGGCTAGGCGCTTGCGCACGTCGTCGGCATCGAGGCCGACATCGGCGGCCGCCTGCACCAGCACGTTCACATCGGTGAGATCGCCGCCGTCGCGGAAATACAGCTCCATCAGGCGCTGCTTCATCTCGGGCGCCTTGCCGATCGCCTCGGCCCACAGGATCAGGCGATGGCAATCGGTCGTGTTGGGCTGGCGTGCCACCAGCTCGGGCTTGTAGACGAGCCCCTCCTCGCCCGCGGCCGCGACCACGCGTCCGGCAATGCCCTTGTAGGCCTCGACCGAGCCGAACTTCTGGGTGAGGTAGGCCTCGCGGCTGATGCCCTCGCGCGGCACCCAGGGATTGAGGAAGAACGGGCGGAAATTGAGCTTGACCGGAACGTCCGGAACGAGCGCCAGCGCGCTCTCGATCCGGTGCTTGCCGATATAGCACCAGGGGCACACCACGTCGGAGACGACGTCGATCTGGAGCGGTTTGAGCGTGCTCATGTCAGGCGCCTCCTTCGGGCAATACGGGTTCGCCGGAAGATAAGCCGAACCGGACACGACGCAAGGCACCGGTCCTGCATGGCTCACGACTTCACCTCTGCGGTTATTGCGACAGGTCCCGCCGGCCCGGATACTCGCGGCCACGATGCAGCCGAGGAGACACCGCAATGAGCGCCATTTTCAGGCCGGAAGGCCATCAGTTCCGGGCCACGGAGCACGCCGGCGGTCCGTGGTCGCCGGACATGTTGCAGGGAAGCGCCACCACTGCGCTCATGACCCGCGAGGTCGAGCGTCTCGCCGCCGAATCCGGCTTCGCGGTGCGGCGCCTGACCTTCGATCTGTGGCGGCCGGCAGGCCTGCGCGCCTTCAGGACCATCAGCGAATTGCTGCGCGACGGCCGCAAGGCCAAGACCTTGCATGTGCGGCTGATGGACGGCGAGACCGAGATCGGCCGCTGCACCGCGCTGCTGACGGCGCCGAGCGCAGGCTCGCCCGTCGATCCCTTTGCGAGGCAAGCGGCGGCCGACAAGGCGCCAGAGGCGGGCGTCCCGCCGCCGGCCTTCGCGCAGAAATGGAGCCGCTATTTCCAAAACGTGTCGGTGCGGCTGATCGAGGGCGCGCTGGAAAAGCCGGGCCCGGCGGCCGCCTGGATGCGGCTCGACTCGCCGCTGGTCGAGGGCGAGCCGAACACGCCGCTGTTGCAGGCGGTGCAGGCCGCGGACTTTTCCAGCGGCGTCGCGCAGATCGTCGACATGCGCGAATGGACCTTCATCAACCCGGAGATCAGCCTCTATTTTTTTCGTCCGCCGGAGAGCGAATGGATCCTGATCCGTGCCGCCACACGCGTCGGTGCCAACGGCGCGGGCCTCACCACGGCAACACTGAGCGACCTCAAGGGGCCGTTCGCGGAGGTGATGCAGGCCATGAGCTTTGAACGACGCGACGCCATGCAAGCTCAGGCGTCCTGAGCCGAGAGCGCGATCAGGGCGGCCTCGGATACGGCATCAACAGGCATGAACATCTCGACACGAAGCTCCTGCAGCGTCACGTCCTGCGGCGTGCCGAGCGTCAGCACCGCGCCAATCAGGCCGATGCCGACCTCGCCCTTGCGCAGGCGCACCTCGCAGAGCGGTCCCGGCACGGCGTTGTCCTCGATCCCAAGCATGGGAAGCTCCGGCAAGCGCATCAATTCGCGCCAGGTCGATTGCAGGGCCTCATCGAGCGGCGCGGCCATCGCTTCATGGCGCGCCCGCGCAAGCAGCGCTGCCGCAACAGTCGGCCAGTTCTCGACGAAAGGCTTGAGCTCGTTCGGCGCGAGAAACATGCGCATGTGATTGAGCGGCCGCTGCATGCGCTCAGAACCGAGCAGCATGGTCATCAGGCGCGAGGCGGCGCGATTGGCCTGCTTTACGTTCCAGCGCCGGTCGGTCACGATCGCGGGGAACGGCTCGTGCCGTCGCAGCAGAAGATCGATGGCGCGCTGCGCATCGGCAAGCTCGGGCGCGGCGAGATCGCGCTCGCCATATTGCCGGGCGAAGCCGCCGGCCTCGAGCAGCGCGTTGCGGTCGCGCAGGGATAAATCCAGAGCGGATGCGAGCTGCAACAGGATGTCTCGGCTCGCCGCGGCCTTGCCGGTCTCGACATGGCTCAGATGCTTGACCGAGATGCCGGCCTCGAACGCCAGCTCCGCCTGACTTAGCGCGCGGCGCATGCGCCAGGCGCGCAGGAGATCGCCGACCGGGTTGACCGGCCGTAAGGGCCGGGAGGATCGTGTGTCCATCGGCAGATTATGCGGGGGCCGCTCCCGCCTGTAAACGCCGCTATGGCAAAGCGGTCGCCATGTGCTTCAGCCGTTCGGCGGTGCGCTCGTCCGCCGGAAAGAAGGTCTCCAGTGCCAGCTCCGACAGCGTGATGTCGACGGGCGTGCCAAACACCATGGTGGTGGAGAAGAAGCTGAGGATCTCGCCCTGATGTCGCAGCTTGAACGGGATCGCGACATTGTCGCTCGACAGCGGCGCCGAGCGCGCCGGAATGGGATAGCTCTTCAGATCGTTGTAGAGCTTGATCAGCTCGGGATCGGCGGTCGCCTCGCATTGCCGGTGCAGCCGCTCCAACAGGTGCCCGCACCATTCCGCGAGATTGACGGTGCGAGATGCCAGCGCCTCCGGATGGAAGGCGAGCCGCAGCACGTTGAGCGGCTGGCCGAGCAGACGCTGCGGGATGCCCTCGAGCAGCGGCGCCACCATGCGATTGGCGGAGATCAGGTTCCAGTGCCTGTCCACTGCCAGCGCGGGATTGGGCTCGTGCGCCCTGAGGACGATGTCGATCGCCTGGCGGGCTGATTTCAAGGCCGGATCCTCCAGCTGGCGCTGCGGGAATGCCGGCGCGTAGCCGGCGGCGACCAGCAGCACGTTGCGTTCGCGCAGGGGCACGTCGAGACGCTCGGCGAGCCTGAGCACCATGTCGCGCGAGGGCGCAGCGCGGCCGGTCTCGACGAAGCTTAGGTGACGTGCCGAGATCTCGGCCTCACCGGCCAGATCGAGCTGGCTCATGCGGCGGCGCTGCCGCCATTCGCGCAAATGATCGCCGATATGGATCGGCTGGCTACGTTCGGCCTGGGCCGTGGATGCATGTGCGTTCATGACCCAAAACCTACCACGCAGATTTCGGCCCTTCCATTACCCGCGAGGTAATCGAATTGGCCCGCGGGTCGGCGCATCTTCGGTTGCAACAGGAGATGACCATGATCGCGCTGCTGCTCTACCGGACCGTCGCAGACCACGTCGTGCCCTGGGCGATGGCATTCGCAACCCGGATGCTGGCGCGCAGTCTCAACATGCCCGAGCCGCTCGTGCATTCGACCGGCGATTATGTCGTCGCGCGGGTCATCGCCTTCGAGCACGGCGTCGGCAGGAGCCTCTGTCCGTACCGCCTCGCCCGCCTCGTCCGCGCCTGGTGGCGCGGATTGCGCTGACGTCCCTTCCCCAACCTCAACCAAGGAGAACCACGATGATCGAAGCATCCACCTTCCTGCGCCGCGCCCTGCTCGCCGATGCCGTCTTCAGCGGCGTCGCCGCGCTCGGATTCACTTTTGGCGCAGGCGCCTTCGCGGCGCTGTTCAGCCTACCCGAGGCGCTGCTGCGCGAGACCGGCTTGTTCCTGATCGCCTATACGGCGCTGGTCGGCTGGCTCGCCTCGCGCGCCGCGGTGCCGAAGCCGCTCCTGCTCCTCGTCATCATCGGCAACGCCGCATGGACGGTCGGCAGCATCGGCCTGCTGCTGTCCGGCGCGGTGTCGCCGAACCTTGCAGGCGAGCTGATGGTCGTGGCGCAGGCCATCGCCACCGGCGTGTTCGCCGAGCTGCAATATGTGGGATGGCGCAAGAGCGGGACTGCGGTCGCGGCGTGATGGCTCCCGTGTCCCGGACGCGCTGCAACGCTTTTGGCGTTGCGGCGCAGAGCCGAAGGACGCCGCGTCCGGGGCACAACAGCACCCGCGTGGCGCTCGCCTCTCCATGTCATTGCGAGCGTAGCGGAGCAATCCAGATTGCCTCTACGGAACCAGCCTGGATTGCTTTGTCGCATCTGCGCAAAATTGCTACGCAATTTTGTCGCTGAGCTCCTCGCAATGACGGAGCAAGGTGCATCGTCGGCATTCTTACCACTCTCAGTTAAACTTACAGACGCGCCTCCGCAGTCTCGCGGCGCGTTTCGCCCAAGGCTTGCTGTCGCTCAGCGCCCCTTGATAGCCAAAGGGCGCAGGGAAGGCCGGGCGCCGGCGGCACCCGAGTCCGTGTACAAGAAAAATGCACACGGGCTGGACTACAGGTGATGCCGGTCGCCCGGCCTTCCCTGCGCGGATGGTTTTAACGGTGTCCTTCGTGCTCTCCTCGGGGAGCGTTGCACTATTGCCCCCGTCGCCTCGCGGATGGCTGATGCACGTACCCGGTCGGGCCGCCGCATCACCGCAAGCCTTGACGCCAGAACCCCGGGCGTCGGGACCACACGACTTCTCCGTCCGCGGACGGCCTGGCCTCAGCGTCCGGGGCTTAGTGTGCGCACCCCGGACCATTGACCAAACCGCTGTGACCGCGCCGTGTCGTATGCGCGTTGTGCCGGGACTCAACGGTCGCCCGTCCCTGTCCTCACGCCAATCGCGCCGGCGCTACCGCGTCCACCGCACCCCGGCCCGCATCTCGTGACGATCGCGAAGCGCCCCTCTGGGAGGGCCGGGATGGAAGACGTATGCCACAAATCCGAAATTCGGAAAAGCGATATATTTTTGTCGGGAGGGATTGACGGGTTTGGGGTGTTTTGCCCGACGGGTCGTGCCGTGCTATGCGGCTGCGTTCACGAGATGGTCCGATACCGTCGAAATGAACGCGCGAAGACGCCCAAGACGCCGTAGGTCTCGGTGGTATCCCATCCAAATGTCTCGCGCTGGCGGCAGCGTCGGCAGATCCAGTCGACGGATACCAGGGATCTGATTGCCGACGACGCGGGGCAGGACAGCGATGCCGACGCCTTCCCTGCACATGCGTCCCTGGACGTTGCGGTTGTTCGATCGCAGGAGCGGTCTTGCGTTGGGGAAACTCTCGATGAGCCACGCGATGTCGGGGAAGTGGGGCGTGGATGGCGCGATCAGCCGGAAACCAGCCCCATCGCCATATTTGGGATCAGCCGCCTCCTCCGCGATGTAGACGCCGTATTCGAGCCTGAAGAGCCGCCGCTGGATCACATCGGCAGTGTCGAACGGAACGGCACGAAAAGCGACTTCGGCCTCCCGCTGGGCGAGGCTGAACCGGCGCGTGCCGGTCAGGATTTCAACGTCGACATTGGGGTATGCGTTCGAGAAATCCGCCAGAATGGGAGGCAGGACATAGGCCCCGAACCAGTCCGTTGATGAAATGCGCAGATTGCCTTTGAGATTCTGCTCCCGTCCCGCAAGCCGGCGCTCCATGGCCAGCGCGCCTTCTTCCATTTGCTCGGCCAGCGCGATGATTCCGTGGCCCTCATCGGTCAGAACAAGACCGTCCGCTGTGCGCTGGAAGAGCGTGTGACCGATTGCCTGCTCGAGTGCGCGAAGGCGCCTGCCGACGGTCGGATGGCTTGTCCGAAGCGAACGCGCGGCGCCTCCGAGCGTGCCGGATCTCGCAATAGCAAGAAAGATTCTGACGTCACTCCATTCCATCGCGACCACCCACACAAAACTGAACGCCGAGAGTACAGGAACATCACTTAACGAACAAATCTAAGCAGCTAGATTCCCGCCATCGTCCGAAGCGCGTCCTTCTGGGAATTCCGCCCCCATGAGGGCGGCTGCGTGGGTGAAACAACTCGGAGAAGAAGTTATGAAAACCTGGCTCATCACAGGCTGCTCAAGCGGCTTCGGCCAGCGGCTCGCGCTCGCTGCAGCCCAGCGCGGCGATCGGGTTATAGCGACGGCCCGCAATGTCAGATCGATCCGGGCAATGGCTGAGCCTTTCGGCGGCCGCATGATCACCTTGCCACTCGACGTGACCGATGCGGCGGCAGCCAAGGCAGCGGTTGCGAAGGCGGTCGAGACATTTGGCGGGTTTGACGTGCTCGTGAACAATGCCGGCTACGCACTGTTCGGCGCGATCGAGGAAGGCACGCCCGAAGAATATCGGCCGATGTTCGATGTAAACGTCTTCGGTCTGATCGAAACCACCAGAGCCGCGCTACCCGTCTTACGACGTTCGGGCGGAACGATCGTCAACATGTCGTCCGGTGCGGGTATCGAGGGCCGCGGCGGCGGAGGCTATTACCACGCCGCCAAGTTTGCTGTGGAAGGAATTTCCGAAGCGCTCGCCGGCGAGCTGAAGCCGTTCGGAGTCCGCGTGCTGGTCGTCGAACCCGGGCCGTTTCGCACCGATTTCCTTGGCCGATCGATCATGATGGCGGCCAACGAGATGCCTGAATATGCCGCAAGCTCACGCAAACACTATCGCGAAACCAGCAACGGCAATCAGGCGGGCGATCCCGACAAGGCGATCGCGGTGATCCTGCAGGCCGTCGACGCCGAGGACTCCCCGCTCCATCTGCCGCTCGGCCCCGCCGCGCACGCGATCGCCGAGAGAAAGCTGGCGGCCTTCCGCAGTGACATCGACGCCTGGCGTGACATCACGATCGCCACTGATTTCGACCAGCCCTGAGCGCTGTGCACGCGCTCTATCTGACACCCATCTGACTGGAAGCGATCATGATCGCAGCTTTGAACGGGTTTACCCAGCAGCTGGTGCCGGTGAATGGCATCAAGATCAACGCCGTGACGGGGGGTTCAGGCCCGCCGATCCTTCTGCTTCACGGCTGGCCGGAAACATGGTGGGAATGGCACAAAGTGATGCCGCTGCTAGCCGAGCATTTCAGCGTGGTCGCCATGGACCTGCGCGGCGCGGGCTTTTCCGACTGCCCCCTCGACGGCTATGACAAGGCGACGATGGCGCGCGACGCGCATGAAGTGATGGTTGCCCTTGGGCACCAACGCTACGCCGTGTGCGGACATGACATCGGCGGAATGGTTGCCTTGCCGCAGGCCGCCATCCATCGAGAGGCCGTTACCCACCTGGCCGTCCTCGACGTTCCGCTTCCCGGCTGGACCGGATGGGAAGCGACGACCGCAAGGCTCTGGCACTTCAGCTTCCACATGAACCGGGACTTACCCGAGCGCCTGATTCATGGCCGTGAATATGACTATGTTTCGACCTTCATGGCAGAGCGGTTCTACGATCACAGCACCTTCAACCCGGCGGACATCGAGATCTACGCTAAGGCGATGGCGCTTCCTGGCCGCACGCGTGGCGGCATGGAATGGTACCGCACGCTCGCCGCCGATCATGCGACTGCGCTCGCGTACAAGAAGCAACCGCTCGAGATACCGGTGCTTGGCCTGGGTGGGGACCAGCGGTTCGGCGCTCAGATGGTGCCGATGCTCAAGGAGTTCGCCACCAATGTGAGGGGCGGCTCGATCGCGCGATGCAGCCACTATGTCGCGGACGAGCGGCCGGATGAAGTCGCAGCCGCCCTGATCGATTTCCTCAAGGCCAATTGAAACTCAGCGCCCGCGCCGTCTTGGGCCGGGCGGATCGCGAGGCTGCCGCGAATTGCACCGCAGCGATCGCGATGGATCGATTAAACAGCAAAGGAGACTGTCATGACTGCACCCGTCATTCGCGGCGTCAATCATATCGGCATCACGGTGCCCGACATCGAAGCAGCAAAATCGTTCCTGGTGGAAGCTTTCGGCGGCCAGGTGATCTACCAGTCCTTCGGACCGCCGGATCCGCCGCGGCACGGACCCGAATTCGAACGGGCCGTCGGCGCTTTTCCCGGAACGGTCGTGCGTGCGCAGGCGATGGTCAAGATCGGCACCGGACCCGATATCGAGCTCTTCGAGATGCACGGTCCCGAGCAAGCAAAGCCGATCCGGGCGAGCGACCTCGGCATCACGCACTTCGCTCTCTACACCGACGACATCGACGCATCGGTCGAGCGCTTCGCGAAGGCGGGAGGCACTCCTCTCACCGCGCCGCGCGCTATTCCCTATGCAACCGAGAAAGGTCCTGGAAACAAGGTCTGCTACTGCCGCATGCCATGGGGCACGACGATGGAATTCATCACCACGCCGGACCGCATGGCCTATCATGACCAGACAGATCTGCGCAGGTGGCAGGACGAGGACTGAGCAGGGCGCGAGAAGGGACCCGCATCAGCTCATTCGCGGCGATCCTGACGCTGTCAGACCACGAAAGAAGCGCTACACCTTGGCCCGGCCGGCCTTGCCGGCGAAGTGCTTGCCGTTGAGCTTCTTCTTTTTGGCGGCGGCTTTGGTCTTCGAAGCCTTGGCGACCACCTTCTTGGCCTTGCGCGCCTTCACCTTGGCGGCTTCCGCCCGCGCTTCGGCGCGCAGCTTCTTGCGCTTCTTCTCGCAGGAGTCGCACTTGCAGCCGATCGGCTTCAGATAGGCTTTGAAATAGTCGGTGCCGTAATCGTAGTTGATCTCGTCGCCCGGCTCGATGTTCTTGATCGCGCGGATGAAGACCTTGCGCTCGCGCGGGCGGACGTCGGATTCCGCATTGGGACGGCAGGAATGGTTGATGTAGCGGGCGAGGTTCTTGCGCACCGAGCCGTCGATGGTCCAGCGCCCGTTGAGCTCGAACAGATATTTGTTCTCGATCTCGTCGTGGGCGGGAATCCGCGAATCCAGGATCGGTCCGTAATAGCGGATGATCCGGGTGCCCTTCTTGATCGGCTTGGTGGCGAAGAGGCCGAGTCCGGTCTTGGAGCGGCCGACGCGATAGGGTTTGTTCGACGATGTGGCTGGCATGATCAAATAAAGGAGGACGCGAACGAGGCTGGAGGGCCCAAAGCGAATCCGCTCTTCTAGAACGATTCCGCGCCGCTGTCAGGTATATCCCGCCCCTGTTTGAACCTTGCCCACAATGAAGACGTCTGATGGTACGAAGTTCCCGTACCGTCAAAGCCCTCATGATGAACCACTTCACCCGCACTGGCCTCGCTGCCTTGATGATTTGTATCGGGCTCAACAGCGCCAGCGCCCAATCCATGGGCAGCACCTACACCTCGACGGCGCCAAAGAACTGCCGCCAGATCGGCAAGCCCAGCGAGCTCGACGGCAGCACGACGCGCATCTGTCCGGGCAAGGACGGTCTCATGGTGCTGATCGCCGAGGACGATCTTCGCGAAATCGTCTCCGTCGGGCGCAACCGCAAGAAAGCGGCGGAGGAACCTGCGGCCCAAGTCTGGTTCGGCCCGTTCAATTCTTCCGAGACGACCATCGAATGGCGCGCCATGGACGCAAAGCCGTTCGCGATCATCCAGCGCTGGCATATCGCCGACAGCAGCGATCCCGACAAGCAGGGGCGGCCGAACACCAGGGCCATGCTGGTCGTGACCCGACTGCCGCCGGGCGCGGTCTGCCATGTCGCCTATGTCGATGCGGCCGCCAATCCCACCGCCAATGAGCTCGCACGCAAGGCCGCCGACGATCTCGCCCGCGGCTTCACCTGCGGCAAGGACGAGGTGAAGATCATCGGCACGCGCGGCCGCGCCGTCGAGCTCGCGACGATGCGCTAGCCTCTCGCCTTGGCGCGCCGATAGCGCGCCAGCAGCCGTTCTCCCTTGGCCGCGATGCGCCGCGCCGCCGCCACCGTTTTCGGAACCGGCTCGCCCCAGGCATGCGCCGACAATGCGTGGCGGGTCGGCTGCCCCTCCGCATCGACCAGCGGCGGCAGTTTCGTGCGGCCATAGAAGCGCACGGCCCAGCTGCCTTTCCGCCGCATCTCCTGTGGCGTCATCTCTGATTCCTTCTTGGTGACGCCGGGCCGCAATTGGGCGCCCTGCTTGCGCGCAAACGCCTTGCGGCCCGCCGCGGTCAGGCCGCCGCGTGGATCCCTTTCGCGCGCGGATGCGCTGCGCTTGCGGGTCTTGGCTTTCTTCGTGGTGCGCTTGCGGGTCTTCTTCGCAGACGTCTTCGACTTTTCTTTTGACGTTTTCGACCTTGAAGTTTTCTTGGAGCTCTTGGTCTTGGAGGATTTCTTCTTCGCTGCCATGCGCATGTTGTCCACGAGGTTGGGATAAGAGCGACCAGCGCGGCGGGCGCGCGCTTTTGCCGCCGATTTCTGCGCGGGACTGAGATGCTTTGAGGACTTGCCGGCCCGCTTGCGGGGATTCGAGCGTTTCCAGGGAGCACGAGCTGTTTTTGCCATGCGGCGTCAACGCCTGATCACGGCAAGAGTTGCGCAGGTCCGTCGATCAGCAGCTCGGCAGCTTCGCCGTAACGGGCGCGGTCAGCATCGCCTCCAGGAGCCGCTCGGCCGTGGTTCCTTCCGGCAGCCGCTCCAGAATATCCTTCAGTCGGCCGTCGAGCAGAAGCGTGGTGAAGCCGTGGACCATGGACCAGGCCCGTGCGATCGCGGCGCCCTGGTTCAGCGTCAGCGCGTCGCCGCTGATCTGCTCCTGCCGCATCATGCCGACCGCATTCGCAAGTCCGGCGAAGGAGGCTTCGGCCGCCTCGTGCAGCGAGGGCCTGGAATAATCGAGCCGCTCGGTGCGGAACATGATGCCGTACATGCCGGGATGAGCCTGCGCGTAGGCAACATAGGCTTTCGGGCGCGCCAGCGCATGCTCGAGCGGCGTGGAGGCGGCATTGGACGAGGCAGCCATCGCGTCGTTGAACTGGCGGAAGCCGATCGCCGCAAGCTCGCTCAGCAGCCCGGTGAGGTCGCCGAAGTGATGGGTGGGGGCGGCATGCGAGACGCCCGCCTCGCGCGCCACGGCGCGCAATGTGAGACCGGCGAGCCCATCGCGTTCCAGCACCCGTTCGGCGGCCTCGAGCAGCGCCTCGCGCAGGGCGCCGTGATGGTACGGCGTCTCGGTCTTCGCGCTTCCCGCGCGGCGTGGTGCACGCGGTGCCGCGATCGAGGCCGCTCTTCTGGGGGCGCGCGAGCTTCGCGCGGTGTCGCTCTTGGTGTCGGTCTTGGTCATTTGCAAGCTATATGACGCAATATTGACAGTGTAAAGATTTCGCTTGACTGATGCGGCAATCGGCGCTATCTAATCTTTACGATGTAAAGATAGGGAGGATATGCCGTGCAGCACGACTCCGTCACCGAGCGCCGCAACAATATCGCGCCGATCCCGTTCGAAGCGGACGCGCCCTTCCTGAAGATCATCGGCGAATTGCCGCGCGAGCTGAACGGCGTGCTCTATCGCAACGGCCCCAATCCGCAGTTCGAATCTCCCGGCGCGCATTGGTTCGTCGGCGATGGCATGCTGCACGCCTTCCATCTCGAGAACGGCCGCGCCAGCTATCGCAATCGCTGGGTCCGCACGCCGAAATGGCTCGCCGAGCATGATGCCGGCCGCGCCCTGTTCGGCGGCTTCGGCCGCAAGCTGCCGGATGCTCCCGCCGATCTCACCGATGGCGGCGTTGCCAACACCAACATCATCTTCCATGCCGGCAAGCTGCTGGCGCTTGAAGAAGCGCATCTGCCGACCGAGATCGAGCCGGGCACGCTGGCAACGCGCGGCTATCACGATTACCAGGGACGCGTCGCCGGCAGTTTCACGGCGCATCCGAAGATCGACCCTGTGACCGGTGAGCTGGTGTTCTTCGGCTACAACGCGGCAGGTCCGCTGACGCCTGCCCTCTCCTACGGCTCGATCGATGCCTCCGGCAAGGCGACGCGCATCGAGCGGTTCGAGGCGCCCTATGCCAGCATGGTGCACGACTTCATCGTCACCGCGAACCACGTGCTGTTTCCGATCCTCCCCATTACCGGCAGCATGGAGCGCGCAATGAGCGGACGGCCCCCCTATGCCTGGGAGCCGGACAAGGGCGCCTATGTCGGCGTGATGAAGCGGAGCGGCACGACCAAGGAGATCGTCTGGTTTCGAGCTGAGGCCTGCTACGTCTTCCACGTCATGAATGCGTGGGAGGACGGGAACCGCATCGTCGCCGACGTCATGCAGTTCGAGGAGGCGCCGCTGTTTCCCCATCCCGACGGCCGTCCAACCGATCCGGAGAAGTCGCGCGCCCGGCATTGCCGCTGGACCTTCGACCTCTCAGGCAATACCGACCGCTTCCAGCAGACCTATCTGGACGATCTCACCGGCGAATTCCCGCGCATCGACGACCGCCGCGCCGGGCTGAGAAACCGTCACGGCTGGTACGCCTGCGCCAACCCGCGGCTGGCGATGTTCGGCGCGCTCTCCGGCGTCGTCCATGTCGACGGCTACGGCCGGCGGCTCGGCCATTATCTGCTGCCGGCCGGCGACACCATCTCCGAGCCGGTATTCGTCGAACGATCGAAGGATGCGACTGAGGGCGATGGCTGGCTGCTGGCGGTGGTCTGGCGCGCGCGGGAGAACCGCAGCGACCTTGCCGTGTTCAACGCCACCGATGTCGAGGCGGGACCCGTCGCGCTGGTGCAGCTCGGCCACCGCGTGCCCGATGGTTTTCACGGCAATTGGGTGGGGGCGGCATAGGAGCTGTCATTCCGGGGCGCGACGAAGTCGCGAGCCCGGATCCATTGGCAGCATTACGCGTAGCGAAATGGATTCTCAGATGTGCAATTGCGCACCGTAGCTCGACGCTTCGCCTCGCCCGGAATGACAGAAGAGTTTCACATGCCCTCGATCACTGCAGATTGCCTGGCCGTCCTCGTCCTGACCTGCGCCGCGCTCACGCCGCAGATGGTGCGGCGGCCGCCGGACGGACAGCCAATCTTCAACGGCGGCATCTTGCTCGTCGCCGGCATCCTGTTCGCCGGCACGCTGCCGGTTCTCTCTCGTCTGCCCTGGGCTGCCATCGCCGAGGAGGCATCCGAGCAAGCGCTCGCTGCGATTGAGCTCTTGCAGGCTGCCTACATCATTTTGACACTGTAAAGATTGCGCTTGACCGGCCGCATCGGTGTTGGCGGGTAGCATCCCGGCCTGGGGCCTCGCGGCCGCTTTCGCCGCCCGCAAGAGGGCCATCTGTTCACAAAGTGATATCCCGAGTATCGCCGGACCAAGTATGGTAGATCCACCCGCGCATTGCCCAACGCCCCGCTGAACAGGATCACGATGAAAGACGTATTTGCCCGTCTCGGCTCCGATCTTTTCTCCGCCATCCTCTTCCTGGCCGTCTACCTCATCACCGACAATATCGTCCTGGCGACGGCGGTGGCGATCGCCGGCGCGTTCGCGCAAGTGATCTATGCCCGCGTCAAGGGACAGCAGCTCAACTACATGACCTATGCGAGCCTCGCGCTCGTCGTTGGACTGGGCGCGATCACATTGCTCACCAACGATGCCCGCTTCATGCTGGCAAAGCCCGCGATCGCGCATTTCGCGATCGGCCTCATCATGCTCAAGCGCGGCTGGATGCTGCGCTACATGCCGCCGATCGTCGTCGAGACGGTTCCGGAATATGTGACCGCCGCGGGCTATGCCTGGGCGGCGCTGATGTTCGTGATCGGCGCCGGCATGATCGTGGTCGCCTCCACGGGCGATCTGAAGCTGTGGGCGTTCTATCTCACGGTCGTCGCGGGCGGTGGCAAGATCCTGGCCTTTGCCCTCCAATACGTCGTTCTGCGCCTCATCGTCAGCAGCCGCCGGCGTGCCGCTGCCCGCGCTTAAATGCCTCCCATGCAGGGTTAGGCAGCCGCGCCGAGTTGGGTTATAGGCTCGCCTCAGGACTGGCCGCGGATCGTCGCGGTCCGCCGGGATTGTTCGGGAGACGGGAATGGCCGTGGACGGCAACTGGAATCTGACCATGACGACGCCGATGGGCGAGCGCCAGGCGACGTTGAGCCTGAAGGCTGCGGGCGGCACGCTCACGGGCACGCAAGGCGCGGAAGGTAATACCGCCGAGATCTTCGACGGCACCGTCTCCGGCGACAACGTCTCCTGGAAGGTCTCGATCACCAACCCGATGCCGCTCACGCTCGAATTCACCGGTACCGTCTCGGGCGACAACATCAGCGGCGAGATGGGCATCGGCCCCATGGGCAGCTTCCCGTTCACGGGCGCGCGGGCGTAACGCCCTCGCGTTGCATGAGCATGCATTGGCTTCGCTTCGTCGCGGCAACGATCCTCTCTGTCGCGACACAAGCGGCGATTGCGGACGACAACGAACCGGCGTGGCGCGCAAGCGCGCTCGCCTTCGTTCCCGCTGGTTATGTTGGCGGCACGGCTTATCGAACCGAAGGCACGACGGGTTACCTCGCCGTCTATCCCGCAACATCGAACGATCCGAAGACTCCGGCCAGCGTATTCGCTGCGCGTCAAAGTCTCGTCGTCACGCTGACCCCGGATGCAACCCGCGCGGTCTCAGCCGAATTGAAGTCGCGCTCCGAGCCGGCCCCTGACGACGACGAGACAGATTTCGCTCAACTGCACGCCGAGCTCGCGGCAAAGCGCAAAACCCTGCCCGAGGGCACCGAGCCCTGCGCTCTTGGCGCGTGGTCCATCGACAAGGATCCTGCTGGCCTCAACGTGCGCGCGGAGCCCTCGGTAAAGGCGCGCGTGCTCGGCACCTTGCCGCCGCCCTACCGGCTGAAGCTGGGCGGCACCGAGAACACGCCCGAGGGCGGCTGGCTGACGGAATTCCGCATCATCGGCTTCCGGGATGGCTGGTTCCTGATCGAAGGCGCCAAGCCGCCGGGCAAGGACTACGAGGACGAGAAACGATATCCGCGCAACGCGCCAAAGCCCTATGCCGGGCGCGGCTGGGTCGCGGCCAACAAGGTCGGCGCCAGCTATGCCAATGGCTCCGCACGTGCGGGTGGGCTGTTTCAGGCGCCCTTCGTCGACGCCAAATGGACGCCCGCCCAGCGCGAGCTCGGCGGCCCGGTCGATGCCGATGGCGGCCCGAAACGGCTTCTCGCCTGCAGCGGATATTGGGGGCTCGTCGAGAGCCATGACGGCGTCCGCGGCTGGTGGCGCGCGTTGTGCTCGAACCAGGTCACGAATTGCAGCTAAGCATCTGATTACCTCGCTCCGCAGCGGCAGAGCGGTCTGCAGGTACGCGTGGCGAGGGCTGAGCAAGCGCCTCGTCCTTCGAGACGACCGCTTCGCGGTCTCCTCAGGATGAGGCTGAGCTGCGTCAGTGTTCTTGGCCGCGACCGCGTACTCCGCCCTCATCCTGAGGGCCCGCCAACGGCGGGCGTCTCGAAGGATGCGCCGCAGGCAAGCTGCGCCCAAGCCAGTCGTCTCGCCCCAAGCATGGGCGAGCGAAGAGCTAGCCCAGGTTCAACTCCTTGAAGAAGTCGTTGCCCTTGTCGTCGACGATGATGAAGGCCGGGAAGTCGACGACTTCGATGCGCCAGATCGCTTCCATGCCGAGCTCGGGATATTCGAGCACCTCGACCTTCTTGATGCAGTGCTCGGCAAGGTTCGCCGCGGCGCCGCCGATCGAGCCGAGATAGAAGCCGCCATATTTCTTGCAAGCCTCGCGCACGGCCGGGGCGCGATTGCCTTTGGCCACCATCACCATCGAGCCGCCGGCAGCCTGGAACTGGTCGACGAAAGAATCCATGCGGCCGGCCGTGGTCGGGCCGAACGCACCGGACGCGTAGCCTTCGGGCGTCTTGGCGGGGCCGGCATAGTAGACCGGATGGTTCTTGAAATAATCCGGCAGCGGTTCGCCCCTCTCCAGCCGTTCGCGCAGCTTGGCATGGGCGGAATCGCGCGCCACGATCATGGTGCCCGTCATCGAGACCCGCGTCTTGATCGGATGCTTCGAGAACGTCGCCAGGATGTCCTTCATCGGCTGATTGAGGTCGATCTTGACGACCTCGCCGCCGAGCGCCTGTTGTTCGACCTCAGGCAGGTACTGTGCCGGGTTGTGCTCGAGCTCCTCGAGATAGACGCCGTCTTTGGTGATCTTGCCGAGCACCTGACGGTCGGCCGAGCAGGACACGCCGAGCCCGATCGGCAGCGAGGCGCCGTGCCTGGGCATGCGGATCACGCGCACGTCGTGGCAGAAATATTTACCGCCGAACTGCGCGCCGACGCCGAGGCTTTGCGTCATCTTGTGGATTTCCTTCTCCATCTCGACGTCGCGGAAAGCGTTGCCATCGGGCGAGCCGTGTGTCGGCAGCGCATCGAGATAGCGCGCGGAAGCGAGCTTCACCGTCTTCATGCACAGCTCGGCCGAGGTGCCGCCGATCACGATGGCGAGGTGATAGGGCGGGCACGCCGCGGTCCCGAGGGTGAGGATCTTCTCTTTCAGGAAGGCCAGCAGCCGGTCCTTGGTCAGAACCGAAGGCGTCGCCTGGAACAGGAAGCTCTTGTTGGCGCTGCCGCCGCCCTTCGCCATGAACATGAACTTGTAGGCGTCATCGCCCTCGGCGTAGATCTCGCACTGCGCCGGCATGTTGTTGGCGGTGTTTTTCTCCTCGTACATCGAGAGCGGCGCGACCTGCGAATAGCGCAGATTGCGGCGCAGGTAAGCATCGCGCGCGCCTTCCGACAGCGCAGCCTCGTCGTCCCCGTCGGTGATGACGTTGCAGCCCTTCTTGCCCATGATGATCGCAGTGCCGGTGTCCTGGCACATCGGCAGCACGCCGCCGGCGGCGATATTGGCGTTCTTCAAAAAGTCCAGCGCGACGAACTTGTCGTTCGGGCTCGCCTCGCCATCCTCCAGGATGGCGCGGAGCTGCTTCAGATGGCCGGGCCGCAGGTAATGATTGATGTCGCCGAAGGCCGCCTCCGACAGCGCCCGCAGCGCCTCGCGCGACACCACCAGCATGTCCTTGCCCAGGACCTTCTCGACCCGGACGCCCTCGGCCGTGATCTTCTTGTAGGGCGTCTCGTCCTTGCCCAGCGGGAACAGCGGGGTGTGCTTGTAGGGCGGAACCGGCTTGGACTGGTCGGGAAAGGCGGTCGGAGCGTTCATGGGCGGATCTCGGGGTTTTGGGCCTCGCGGGGCCTCGGCATAGAAGCGTTCTAAGCCCATTTTGAGCGGAAAGGGAAGGGAACGGCGTGCATAGGGGAGATAAGCCCGGGCTCAGGAAGGCATTGGTACAGCACGTGGAAAGGCCCGCGCCCGCCCTTGCACTCCGGACGCGACGACGGTTGAATGCGGGCGCTAAGGGGCTTTTCATCATGACATTGAAACTGAACGTCCGCGGCGCGATCCTGGTCGCCGCCGCCATCACCGGCCTTGTGACCCTCGCCTCGCCCGCGCGTGCCGACCGCTGCGATGACAGCGCCAAGGAGCTGGCGAACCAGGTCGACCGGCTCAAGGTGAATTTCCGCGCGGCCAACGTGGTTTACCTGACGCACCCGGCGGCCAAGGAGCTGTCGGTCGGCTGCCGCGGCGACAAATATACCATCGAGCTCTACGCCAAGGGTGATCGCAAGCCGACTCCGGAATTCTATGCGCTGGTGGGGTCGATGGCCGCGATCGTCTTCACCGTGACCAAGGACGACACCACGACGGGCGCGACACGCTGCCTAAAGCGGATGGGGCTGCTGCGCGGCGACAAGGTTAGCATGCGTTATCGGCGGCTCAACATGGAGTGCACCCGCACCAAGAAGGACGCGTCGATCGCCATCACGCGCGGCAAGGACGAATAGGCGGGTTCTTTTCCTCCACACTTGCTGCCGACACGGTGCACGTGTGGCGCGACGCTGCCTGCCACATGCACCGTCATTGCGAGCGAAGCGAAGCAATCCAGTTGTCTCCGCGGAGGGACTGGATTGCTTCGTCGCATCAGCGCAAAAATTGCTTCGCAATTTTGTCGCGAACTCCTCGCAATGACGCGGAGAGATGTCGTGGTGTCTCGCGTGAACGGCACGTGCGGGAGACGACCCGTCTTGCCGCGCCAAATCCCTCGCATTTTAGCGATTGCCTTGAAGGAATTTTCGCTCCTCACGGCGCAGGCTGAATTGCTTCCATGTGTGAGGATTTGCGGATGAAGGTTTCTACCGTAGCGCCGCCGCCGATCGCGATCGTGGTTCCGAACTACGACACGACCAGGCAGCAGGACGATCAGACCAAGGTCAAGGACGAGAATCCGACCTTCAAGCCGCAGCCGCCTGCGCCGCTGCCGCCGGGTCAGGGCACGCGGATCGATCAGCTCGCCTGATCAGGCCTGCCGAAGCTGAAGCGCCCGATCCGGTCGATCGGGCCGTTCGCGCGTCCGCACATGGTACGCCGGAACGCTGCACCGACCTTCGGCTAACCATCCAGTTCGCGATAGCGACGGAAGATGCCCTGCTCGTTGAAGGGAATGCGGCGTCGGCTTTCGAGATAGGCCTTGATGTTCGGCCGCGCGGCGACCCGATCGTGCAGGCTGACGAGACCCGGAATGTCCGCCTCGAACGCCGTCATGCGCTTGGGGAAGGCATAGCGCAGCCCCGCGACGATCTGGAACAGAGACAGATCGACATAGGTCAGCCTGCGGCCGGTGACATAGGCACCGCCATTCTCGTCGAGAAGCTGTTCGAAATAGCCGAGATATTTCGGCACGCGCTCGCTCCAGAAATCGGCAGTGCGCTTCTTCGCTGGCGGCTTCTGGTCCTCGTAATAGAGCGAGGGCCCGAGCGGATGATGCGTGTCGTGGATCTCGACCACGAGGTCGCTGATGGTGAGCTGAAGCTGGTGCACCCAGAGCCGGCCGGCTTCCGTCTTGGGCGCAAGCCCGTGGCGAGCGCCGAGATAGAGCAGGACATTGGCGGTCTGGCCGATGACGAGCTTGCCCGCTTTCAGGAACGGCGGCGCAAAGGGTGGCGTACCCTTCGCGTCCATCATCTTCATCATCGCAGCCGTGCCGCGCGGTCCGCGCGCGACGTCGACGTAAGCGGCGCCCGCTTCCTCCAGCGCCAGCCGCACATATTCACCGCGGCCCTGGATCTCGGGCCAGTAGTAGAGCTCGTATTTCATGAGAGAGGTCCGTGAACGTGAACGCGTACGGACCAATGTAGCATGCGGCTCGGGGTTCCGTCAGAGTGAGACGGAGCGTTCGCGCAACCCGCTCGTCATTGCGAGCGCAAGCGAAGCAATCCAGACTGCTCTGCGGAAAGACTCTGGATTGCTTCGTCGCTTCGCTCCTCGCAATGCGAGCGGAAAGAGCTTCGCGCCCTTAACTCAGTTCGCGGCAAAACAATACAGCAAGCCGTCGCCGCCGGTGCTCTTCAGATCGGCCTGCGAGCAGCCGCCCTCGGGACCCCGCGAGGGGTGCGAGCTATTCCAGGACTTCGACGGTTCGTCGTCGCGCAGGCCTCGCCGATCGGCATGGCCGACGACCGCGGCGCCTTGCGTGCTCGACGTCCAGTTCTTGCAGGTCTTGTCGTCACCGGCGGCGAACGCGGTGCCGTCGGGTTGCGTTCCCGTCAGGATGTCGTGCCGGTTCGGCGTATCGCCGGCGCCGTTGATGACCTCCCCTTTCTCGCTGAGCGCCGTCTGCTTGGTGAGGTTGTTGGCCGCGCCGTGCAGTTCGGCAACGTCCTTGGCGATCACCGTGCCCTTGGCGTTCTGCCACGGTCCCTTGCCGATGCGGTCCTTGGCATTGACGGCCGGCTTGCCGTCGGCGGCCTGCGTCGAGAGATAGGCGCGCCAGGTCTTCGAACCGGCGCCGCCGGCCTGGGCAAGCTTCTGGCATTGTGCATCGGCTCCCTCGAGGCCGCCGAGATCGGCGCCCTTGCCCGGGCCGCTGGAGGTCACGAAGAACGTCATGTCGGCCGACTGCGCTTGCGCCGATGGCGCCGCCAGCAAGGCCGTTACAAATACGGCCTTGGCCAGCGCAAGGCCCGAAATCGTCACGGTTCTGTCGATGCGGATCATGTTGTCCTCCCGTTGTGTTTGTCGTTGGCCGCCTCATGTCAACCCGAAGCGGGCCTGCTTATTCCGATGCGGCGATACCAGACGCCGCAATGAAAAAGGCGCCGTGCGGAAGCACGGCGCCTTGGTTTCTCACTCCGCGAGCGATCAGTTGGTCTGCTGGATCGCCGACAATTCCCAGCCGCTGCCGGGCCGCCGGGCAAACGTCCAGACCTCGGTGACTTCGCCCGGCTGCTCGCTGCCGGCGACGACCGTGCCGCTGTTGCGGTCCAGCGTCTTGTCGGTGAGCGCAAAGCGCAGCGCCACCGTGGCGTAGTCGGTCTCGCCTTCGCGCCAGGCTTCGGCGAGGTCGCCCTGCAGAAGCTTGACGTCGGTCACCTTGTTGACGACGTTGCGCGTCCGGTTCTGGGCGAGGTCCTGCTCGAAATAGGACACCATCTCCGGCGTCGCGAGCGTGTGCAGCTTGGCCACGTCCTCGTTCGACCAGGCGGCCTGGATCTCGCCGAGCAGACGCTCGAACGACTCGTAATCGTCAGGCTTGATCTCGAGCGGCGCGTTATTGGCATTGGCGCCGAAGCCGAAGCCGCCGAGGCCGCTGCGCTGGTTCGGCTGCGGTCCGGGAGCTGCGCCAGCGTCGGCATTGGCGTAAGCCGGCTGCGGCGTGTGACGGCGCTGCCACCAGGACATTGCCAGCCGCACCACCAGCACCACGAGCACGATCTGGATGATCAGGCCCAGGATCGAGGACAGGCCGCCGAGGCCGCCGAACAGGCCGCCGCCGAACAGCATGCCGAGCAGGCCGGCACCCAGGAAGCCGGCCGCAAGGCCGCCCATGAAGCCGCCAGCCTTACCGAACATGCCGCCACGCGCGGGCGCGGCAGCAGCCGAGTTCATCCCTGCACCCGGCTGGGTGTAGGTGCGATTGAATTGCGAGGCCGAGCCGGGCGCCGTCGTGGTCGGGGGCGGAGCCGAATAGGTGCGCGAGCCGCGTGAACCCGACGAGCCGCCTCCGCCGACGCGCGCATCGGCGGACGAGATCGCCAGCGCAGTCGGCAGCGCAAGCGCCAGCACGACGGCCATCGTCTTGAAGAGATTGCGGGAGCGTAGCGAGAGCTTCATGTGCGTTTCCCAAATCCCCGGCATGGGGACGTGCTCCTAAGATGGGCAGACTTCCCGAAAAGTGAAGCCGGTTTCGGGACCTATGGCTGCGGCCCTCAGTCGCGGGGATGTGGCAAAAGCCCATATTTGGCGGGGGGTTGGCCGGATGCGCGAGGGAACCGTGGTCGCCGGTTACCGACGGTTTTGAGGCGGGATTTCCGCTCTTTCCCCGTCATTGCGAGCATAGCGAAGCAATCCAGACTGCCTCCACGGAGACAGCCTGGATTGCTTCGTCGCAAGCGCTCCTCGCAATGACGGAGAACGGGGCGAGAGCGCTCCCTCACCCCTGCTTCGTCATCGTCTCCTTCACCGCCGCCACGAGCTGGCTGAGCGTGAACGGTTTAGGAAGGAAATCGAACTGCTGGCCTTCGGGCAGGCTCTTCTCGAAGGCATCCTCTGCATAGCCTGAGACGAAGATGAACTTGATGTCGGGATTCTTCTCCCGCATCGCCTTCAAGAGCGTCGGGCCGTCCATCTCGGGCATGACGACGTCGGAGACGACGAGATCGATCCCGCCGCTCTGCTCCTCGAGCACTTCCATCGCCTCGACGCCGTTCTCGGCTTCGACCACGGTGTAGCCGCGCGAGCGCAGGCCGCGTGCGTTCAGCGCGCGCAGGCCCTCTTCGTCCTCGACCAGCAGGATGGTGCCCTGCCCCGTCAGATCGGTTCGCGGCTTGGCCTCGACGGAAGCGGCTTCCTTCGCGGCGCCGTTGGTCGCGCCGGCCGCAGCCGCCGGCTGCTCGACCTGCGCCTCGGGCTCGGCATGGTGGCGCGGCAGGAAGATTTGGAACGAGGTGCCCTGCCCCGGCTCGGAGTCCACGTAGATGAAACCGCCGGTCTGCTTGACGATGCCGTAGACCGTCGAAAGGCCAAGGCCGGTGCCTTTGCCCACTTCCTTGGTCGAGAAGAACGGCTCGAAGATCTTGTCGCGGATGTCGGCGGGAATCCCGGTGCCGGTGTCGGAGACCTCGATCCGCACATAGTCCGCGGCCGGCATGCCCTTGTAGGCGAGCTTGGCCGCTTCCTCGGTGGTGACGTTGGCGGTGCGGATGATCAGCTTGCCGCCGTCGGGCATGGCGTCGCGGGCGTTGACCGCGAGATTGACGATCACCTGCTCGAACTGGGAGACGTCGACCTTGACCGGCCAGAGATCGCGGCCGTGGATGGTCTCGTGCTTGACCTTCTCGCCGATCAGGCGACGCAGCAGCATGGCAAGATCGCTCAAGGCATCGCCGAGATCGAGCACCTGCGGCCGCAACGTCTGCCGCCGCGAGAACGCCAGCAGCTGACGGACCAGCGTCGCGGCGCGCGTCGCGTTCTGCTTGATCTGCATGATGTCCTGGAACGACGGGTCGGTCGGCTTGTGCGCGTTCAGCAGGAAGTCGTTCGCCATCATGATGGCGGACAGCACGTTGTTGAAGTCGTGGGCGATGCCGCCGGCGAGCTGGCCGACGGTCTCCATCTTCTGCGACTGGTTGATCTGGTTCTCCAGCGCGCGCCGCTCGGTGGTCTCGAGCATGTGCACGATGGCGGCTTCCGCCTCGTTCTCGGCCGCGTCGACCGGCGTGACGAAGAACTGGCCCCAGCGCTCCTTGGTCCCCTCCAGCGCCACCTCGACGGGAGCGATGTCGGCCCGGCCTTCGGCGGCCTGGTTGATGGCCGCGATCAGCAGGTGCCGGTCGCGAGAATTGACCGCGCGGAAGATCGACTTGGAGGCGCTGTCGAGCCCGAGGGCCTGTCCGAGCTTGGCATAGCGAGCGTTGGCGCGCACCACGTTGCCGCCGCGATCGACGGTCGCGATCGCCATCGGCGTGTGGTCGAAGAAGCGCATGAAGCGCACTTCGGCGGCGCGGTCGGGATCGCTGCGCTCGTCGCGGGCGCGGCTGATCACGAGCGTGCGCGAGGGGCCCGGCGCGCCGTCGGCGCCGAAGGCGAGCTTGTGATAGAGCCGCACCGGCATGGTCTTGCCGCTGCGGATGCGCAGATCGATGTCGAAGACCTCGGTCTTCACCTCGCCCGGCACCGCCACGATCGAGGTCAGCAGCGAGGCGCCGTCGCCGGAGACGATGTCGGTCAGCTTCAGGCCGCCCGAGCCGATCTCGGCGAGGTCGTAGTCGAGCCAGTTCGCCAGCGTCGCGTTGACATAAGCGAGCTCGCCGGCCGGATTGACCGAGAAGAAGCCGCACGGCGCGTGATCGAGATATTCGATCGCATGCTGGAGCTCCTGGAACACGTCCTCCTGACGCTCGCGGTCGCGGGTGATGTCGGCGATCGACCACACCGCGTATTTCGACTCGCGCTTGCCCGTCCCGAGCGGGCGCACCCGCATGCGCAGCCAGCGGCCCTGGCTGCCGTCCTGGCCGGAAATGCGCACCTCTTCCTGCTGACGCTTGCCTTCGCGCGCGGCCTTCAGCAGCCGGAACACGGCTTCTGAGACATCGGGGTTGCCGATGAAGACGCGTTCCACCGGGCGCACGTCCTGCGGGCCGGAGGCGCCGGTCAAGGTCAGGTAGGCTGCATTGGAATAGACCACGTGGCCGCGGGCATCGGTGACCGCGAGCCCGTCGAATCCATGATCGGCGATCCGCCCCACGACGGGATCATCGAGACTGCGGTCGGCGAAGCGGATGATGCCGGCGGCGAAGGCGAACAGGTTGAACAGGCCGACCATGGCCAGCACGGCGAGGATGCCGAGAATATAGGGCTGCGCCTGCGCGCGCCCCAGCGTCATCAGCCCGACGGCGACGGCGACGAGGCCGGCGGCCACCAGCAGCACCAGCGCAATGCTGCCCGAGCGCGGCGACGGCTCATGCGCCGCAACGGGCTCGCGTGGGAGGTCGTGGTCGGTTTCGGCTGTCATCTCAAGCTGGCGCGGCCTGTCGGCAGAGAATCAACGCGCCACGGGGCGCGTGGGGTCCTCCCTGCCTGAATCGGACCCTGAGGTGCAAGGGCAGCAGAGGCGAAAGGTACGCTGATTCCCAGATTACGGCCATTTCCGGTATTTTTCGGGTGTTTTATCCCCGCCCCGCGCTGAATCCGCGCTTCAGCCGCATGACGTAGCCGATCACCTCGGCGACCGCATGATAGTGCTCGGTCGGGATTTCCTGGTCGATCTCGACGGTGGCGTAGAGCGCGCGGGCGAGCGGCACGTTCTCCACGATCGGGATGTCGTGCTCGCGCGCGATCTCCCGGATCTTGAAGGCGAGGTTGTCGACGCCCTTGGCGACGCAGATCGGAGCCGTCATGCCTCGCTCGTAGGACAGCGCCACCGAGTAGTGGGTCGGGTTGGTGATGATCACCGAGGCCTTGGGAACCGCCGCCATCATGCGCTTCTTGGCGCGCTGCTGCCGGAGTTGCCTGATCTTGCCCTTGATGTGCGGGTCGCCTTCGGACTGCTTGTACTCTTCCTTGATCTCCTGCAGCGACATCTTCTGGCGCTGGAACCAGCTGCGGTACTGGAAGAAATAATCGGCGATGGCGACGATCGCGAGCGCCGCCACCACCGCCCCGAGCAGATGGATGGTCATGCTGGTGGTGGCGCCCAGCATGGCGGCCGGATCGAGCCTGACCATCGCCTCCATGCGGTGCCGCTCCGGCCACAGGATCATGGTCATGACCACGGCGAGCAAGACCAGCTTGCCGACGCCCTTGAGGAAATTGGCCGCTGCCTGCTTGCCGAAGATGCGCTTGAAGCCGGCGCCGGGCGATATCTTGTTGAATTTCGGTTTCAGGGATTCGGCCGACCACACCAGGCGGTGCTGGAGCATGTTGCCGGCGACGGCCGCCAGCATCAGCATCAAGAGAGGCACGCCGATCGCCGCGAGAATGGCGATTTCGATCTGCTGCATCAGTGCAAGCAGGGCCTTGCCGTCCGTCTTGATCATCCAGGAATTGGCGAGCAGATTGCGCATCGGCATCAGAAGCCCGCTGCCGACCGAGCCGGCGAAGGTCGAGACGACGAGCGTGCCGCCTGCCATCATGAACCAGGTGTTGATCTCCTGGCTCTTGGCGACGTCGCCGCGTTCGAGCGCGTCATCGAGACGCTTTTGTGTGGGGTCTTCTGTTTGACTTTCGGGATCGTTGTCTTCAGCCACCGGTGATCCCCGTCACTTGAGCGGCATCAATTGGTGCATGACACCGATGAAGTAATCCAGATACGTGCCCATCATCGCCGTGAGCACCACGGCGAGCACCAGGAAGCCCGCGAAGATCGAGAGCGGCACGCCGACGAAATACACCTGCATCTGCGGCATCAGCCGCGCCAGGATACCCAGCCCAATATTGAAGACGAGGCCGAACACCAGGAACGGTCCGGAGAGCTGCAGGCCCAGACTGAATGCGGCGGCGAAGGCCCGCGTCGCCAGCGAGGCGACATCGCCGCTCGAGACGGTCTCGCCCGGCGAGAAGATCTTGTAGCTGTCGTTCAGTGCGGCGATCACCAGATGGTGGCTGTCGGTTGCGAACAGCAGCGTCACGCCGAGCATGGTCAGGAAGTTGCCGACCAGCACGCCCTGCTGCCCCTGCGTCGGATCGACCGAGGTGACGAAACCGAGTCCCATCTGCTGCGCGATGACGGAGCCGGCGACCTGCAGGGCCGAGAGCGTCACGCGGGCGGTCGCGCCCAGCACGATGCCGATCGCGATCTCGTGCAGCATCAGGACCAGGAGCGGCGCCAGCGAGCCCATGTCGACCTGATAGGCGTTGCGATGCAACGGCAGGATGATCAGCGTGAGCAGCAGCGCGATCGACAGCTTGATCCGCGTCGGAATATTGGTCTCGCCGAAGCCGGGCAGCAGCATCACCATCGCGCCGACCCGGGCGAAGACGAGCATGAAGGAAGCGGCGAGCGCCGGCAGGAGCGAGACGTCGATGCGCATAATTGACGCATCTTGCCTCAGCCGCCGATGATTCGCGACGAGATACGCAGCATGTGGGCGTGGAGGGCGTCGGCCATGAACGGCAGCGCCAATAGCATCGTGGCAAAGATGGCCAGGATCTTGGGCACGTAGATCAGCGTCTGCTCCTGGATCTGCGTCAGCGCCTGGAACAGCGACACGATGACGCCGACCACCAGACCGACGACCATCAGGGGCGAGGACACGATCACGATGGTCCAGATCGCATCGCGCGCGACGTCGAGGGTCTCGGGGCCGGTCATGTGGAAATTCTCACTCTGAATTGTTTGTGGTCATTCCGGGGCTCGCGAAGCGAGAACCCGGAATCCATTGAGCGTCAGCGTTGGTCGAACCATGGGTTCCGGGTTCGCGACTTCGTCGCGCCCCGGAATGACAACGGTGATCAGATCGGCATCTTCATGATGTCTTCATACGCCGCGATCACCCGGTCGCGGACCGAGACCAGCGTGGACACCGCGACGTCGGTGTCGGCGACCGCGGTCACCACGTCCATCACGTTGGCCTTGCCGGAGGCCATCGCGACCGTCTGCGCATCCGACTTGCGGCCGGACTCCATGACGCTGCCGACGGCGTCCTTCAGCATCGAAGCAAAGGATTGCCCGCCGGCCTCGGGGCCCTTACCGGCACCGGCGCCGCTGTTCTCCAGCACGCGGGCGAGGTTGGCATAAGCGTTGGCGGCAATTGTCGGTGATGCCATGGCTCAATTGTCCTGTTCAGCTCTTGAGGATGTCGAGGGTGCGCTGGATCATCCGGCGCGTCGCACTGATGATGTTGAGATTGGCCTCGTAGGACCGCTGCGCGTCGCGCATGTCGGTCATCTCCACCACCGAGTTCACGTTGGGATATTTGACGTGGCCGCTGGCATCCGCGACCGGATTGCTCGGCTCGTATTTGACGCGGAAGTTCGACTGGTCGGGCTTGATCCTGCCGAGCGTGACCACCTGCGCCTCGAGCGTGCGGTCGAGCGCGGAGGAGAAGGTCGGAACCTTGCGGCGGTAGGGATCGCCGCCCGGGGTCTGCGCGGTCGAATCCGCGTTCGCGATGTTTTCCGAGATCACCCGCATGCGGCCGGCTTGCGCCCGCAGGCCGGAGGTCGCGATCGCCATCGATCGGGTGAAGTCGCTGCTGTCATTGGCCATGATGCGCCTCCTCTAGCTGTTCTGTTTCCGGACCATGGCCTAGGCCTTGCCGATCGCGGTCTTGAGCAGATGCAGGCTCTTCGAATAGAGCGAGGTCGCCGCCGCGTAGTCCATCTGGTTGTTGGCGGCCTTCATCATCTCTTCCTCGAGGACGACGGCGTTGCCCGCGGGACGGGTCTCGAAACCCACATTCTTGTTCTGGTCGAATGCGGAAGCCGCACCCGATGGTGTCATGTGGGAACCGGTGGTGCGGGCGAGCGCCAGGGGGCCCATCGAGCCGGTGACCGCACCGGTCTTGTCGAGCTTCGGCTCGACCAGGTCGCGCGGCCGGAATTTGGGCGTGTCGGAATTGGAGACGTTCTCGGACAGGACGCGCTGGCGCTCCTGGTGCCACTGCATCTTGGTGCGAAGCGCCGAGAGCACCGGAAGGTCGTTGATGGACATCGTCGCGGCTCCTTCCGCCTCTTGCGGACCTCCAAGGTCCGCAGCTAGGCAGAATTTGCCGCGTGTATGGTTAACGGCTGGTTAAGGACGTTCCCGAGACATGTCCCCGCGTGGGACATGATCTTGCGACCCGTAATTCTACGCCTCCAAAAGTGGCATTAACCCAACCGTTTGGCGGTGCGTGCACAGGCCAAGAAGTCGTTTTGGATCGAGCGATTCATGGGTTATTAAGAGTTGGGGACGGCAAAACTTGCCGTGGAACGTTAAGAAATCGCAGTTTGGGGCATCGTAGGCCGGTGGTCGGCACATCCGACCGCTGCACGAAAAAAGCGCCATTTGTCGGGGACAAGTATGCAAGGCAGCCCTATCACCTTCATCGTCGCGTTCATCGTCGTTCTGGCGTTGATCGGTGTCGCTGCTTGGCTGGTTCGCCGATTCGCCAGCAGCCGGCTCGGCGCCAACACCCAGCGCGGCAGGATGCCCCGGCTCGCCGTGATCGACGCCGCCGCGGTCGACGGCCGGCGCCGCCTGGTGCTGGTCCGGCGTGACAATGTCGAGCACCTTCTGATGATCGGCGGCCCCACCGACATCGTCGTCGAGCCCAACATCGTTCGCGCCGCCCATGGCCGCGACCAGATCCCCCAGCGTCCCAATGCCGCCGAACCGCCGCGCCTTGCCCCCATGCCCGATTCCGGTGGCTGGGCCGACGAAGCGCCGCGGCCCGAACTGCTCGATCATCCCGAGCCGCAAATGCCCGAGCCGCCGCCGCGGCCCGCGCGCCCGTCCTTCGCCGAGGAGATGCGCCGGCCCGCCCCCGCGCTGGCCGAGCGCCGCAGCGAACCGCCGATGGGCGGCTTTCCGCCCGAGCCGATCCCGCCCCGCCCCGAACGCGAACCGCGGCCCGAGCCGCTGCCGCCGCGCGCCCCGCGCAGCGAGCCGCCCCTGATGCCGCGTCCGCCGCGCCAGAGCGAGCCGATGAAGATGCCGCCCGCGCGTGCCGAGCGCGCCCCTGCGCCGCCGCCTCCGCCCGTGCCTCAGGCGCCGCCCGTACCGGCGCCGGCCGCGAGCCCGTCGAACGCCGAGCAGAACCTCGCCGAAATGGCCCAGCGGCTCGAGGCCGCGCTGCGCCGCCCCGCCGGCGAAACGGTCGCGCCTCCCGTCGCGCCGGAGCCGCCGGCCGCTCCCCCGCGGGCGGCACGCAGCGAGCCGGCGGCGCCACCGGCTCCGCCTCCGAAGCCGGTGGCGGAAAAGACCAGCTTTGAAAATCTCGAAGACGAGATGGCCTCGCTGCTCGGCCGTCCGAAGCCTTCTTCGTGAGGCTGCCGTCCCTCCCGCGTAGAGTTCTTTTCCTTTCTGTCCTGTTCGGTGCGGCCTCGCTCGCGGGCCTTGCGCATGCGCAGGACATCAGCATCAATCTCGGCGGCGGCGCCGGCGGTGGCGGCGTCACCGAGCGGGCGATCCAGCTCATCGCGCTGCTCACCGTGCTGTCGATCGCGCCGTCGATCCTGATCATGATGACGTCGTTCACGCGCATCGTGGTCGTGCTGTCGCTGCTGCGCACCGCGTTGGGCACGGCGACCGCGCCGCCCAACTCGGTGATCATCGCGCTCGCGATGTTCCTCACCTTCTTCGTGATGGGGCCGGTGCTGCAGAAATCCTACGACGACGGCATCCGCCCGCTCGTCGCCAACCAGATCGGCGTCGAGGATGCGCTTCAGCGCGCCTCGGTGCCCTTGCGCGGCTTCATGCAGAAGAACGTGCGCGAGAAGGACCTCAAGCTGTTCCTGGACCTCTCGGGCGAGCCGCCACCCGCCACGCCCGACGATCTCGCCCTTCGCATCCTCGTCCCCGCCTTCATGATCTCCGAGCTGAAACGCGCCTTCGAGATCGGCTTCCTGTTGTTCCTGCCCTTCCTGATCATCGACCTCGTCGTCGCCTCGGTGCTGATGTCGATGGGCATGATGATGCTGCCCCCCGCAACGATCTCACTGCCCTTCAAGCTGATCTTCTTCGTCCTGGTCGACGGCTGGTCGCTGGTGGCGGGGAGTTTGGTGCAAAGTTATGGGGGATGAGGCGGGCGAGGGACGGCGCCGCTGGCGGCGCATCCTCTCCCCTCTCGCGGGTAGCCCCCTCCCCGTCATTGCGAGGAGCTCTTGCGACGAAGCAAATGACGGAGGATGCGGCGCCGTCCCGGGCACGCGCTTCTCGCGGCAGCAGAACGCCTACCGCGTCATCTTGATCTGCCGTACCACCGGGATCGTCGGTAGCGAACCGGTGTGGTCGCTCTCGTCCTTGGCCTGCGGCGAGCCAGGCGCGCGGGCGGTGGCGTCGGGGAAGCGCTGCTTCATCTCGCGCAGGAAGCCATCGAGCGTATCGACGCTGGCGGCGAGCTTGGCGATCTCGGCGAATTCAGCGCTGGAAGCCGCGGCCGGCTTGCTGGCGATGTCGAAGGCGAGACGGTCGGCGCTTTCGCTCATCAGCGGCGCGTATTTCTCGCGAAAGCGCGACAGGCCGATCGAATCGTCAGCGAGCGCATAGCCGACGGCGGCGCGAATGATGTCGCTCTTCTCCACCGTGTTGAGCGGCTTGAAGTCGCGGAAGCGCTCGCCGTAATAGAGCTCGATCTGCTCGGCGGACTCGCGCCAGCGCCGGGCCGCCCAGAAGATGTCGGAGCGCAGGCGGAGCACTTCGCGCCCGGTGACGTTGGAGACGATGTCGAGCGCGAGATCGTGACGGCCGACGTCGCTTTGCGCGCGCGCTTCCAGCAGCAGGCGCTGCTGCCTGAGCTCGCCGGAGAGATCGCTGATGCGGCTCGCGCGCAGCGCGGTGATCGCCATGTCGGGCCTGCGGTTGGCGAGATAGATCATGGAAAGGCGCGCCGCGACCTGGGCGCGCGCGGCGCCTTCGAGGCGGTGATCGACCTGGTATTGCAGCAGCTCGGCGGCCTGGTCGAGCAGATCGATCGAGGCGAGACGGTCGGCGAGCCGGCGGATCAATTCGTCGCCGCGGCGGCCGATCGGCGTCAGCTCGCGGAACTCGTAGAACATCCCGAGCGCCTCGACCGGCGGCAGCTCGTCACCCTTCGGTCCCAGGAAAATCTGCGTGAACAGCTCGGAGGCGAGATCCTGCGCCCGGCGCGAGGCTTCGGCGTTCGGCTGGAGCCTCGTCGCGGTACGCGCGGCCGTGAGCGCGTCGCGGTAGCGTCCGTTCTCGGCATACAGCCGCGACAGCATCTGCAGCGTCTTGACCTCGATCGCGTCGCCGCGCCAGGTCATCGACAGCGTTTCGAGTTCGCGCAGCGCGTCTTCCTTGCCGATCTCGTCGCGCCTCTGCCGCAGCGCGACCTCGAGCTGCTTGGCCTCGGCCGCAGCCGGCCGATCGGCCGATGCGATCGCGAGCTTGTAATCGTCGAGCGCGTCCTTGTCGTGGCCGAGTGCCTCGGCGAGCCGGCCGCGCAGCACGGCGAAGCCGGGCGCCGCATCGGGCGGGACGCCGACCACCTCGAGCTCGCTGCGGCGCTTGGAGGCGCCGGCATAGTCCTTGACCTCGAGCGAGGCGCGCATCGCGTCCATCGTCACGATGCGCTGGATGTCGAGCGGCAACGAGGCGATGGCGAATTCGACGTTCTTGAACTTCTCGCGCGCGTCCGCCCATTTGCCCTGGCGCGCATAGGCGAGCGCCTTCCAGAGCTGGGAGTCGTGGCTGTTGCCGATCACTGGATTGGCGAGGTCCTTCAGGCCCTGCGCCGGCCGGCCGATCAGGATGCTGGCGATCGCATGCATGATCAGCGCGCCGCTCTCCTCCTTGTTGAGCGGATCGCTCAACATCAACTCGGTCACGGCCTTGGCCTCGTGATACATCGCGCGCGACATGTAGAACTGCGCAAGATCGAGCCGCGGCAGCGAGCGCAGCGCCGGCGCGACGTTGGAGATCGCCGTTATCAGCTCGTTCTGGCGCGCCACGAAGTTTTCCGACTGGCCCTTGCGCCAGCCTTCGGGACTGAAGACCGGGCGCACCGCGGTCGGCGCCCGTTCGGCCGAGATGTCGACCGGCGACAGCGTCAATCCGCCCTTCTTGCCGAGGATCACCTTATCGGAGCCCACCTCGACGCCGACCTCGTCGGAGTTGGGCCGCACCGCGATGCCGTGCGCGGATTCCAGCAGCGAGAGATCGACGAGATCCTGCCGCTTGATGAAGCCGCGCACCGGCCGCTGCGCGGTGACGACATAGAGCGTGTCGCCGGCGTCGGGATCGGTGAGCTTGTGCAGCACGCCTGGATTGGCGAAGGGGATCGCGATATTGGCGAGCGCGGGATCGGTGATGTTGCGCGACATCATCAGCGGCAGCGGCGTCGTCTGGATCTTGTCGGCCAGCGTCAAGAGCCAGTTGGTCTCCTTGCCGACCTCTTCGCTCGCCAGCGAGTAGACCAGCGGGCGGGTGAGACGGATACGCACCGCCTGCCCCTTGTCCAGCGGCACGCGACCAACCTCGCCGATCATCGCGCCGCCCCTGCTGCGGATCGCCTCGACATCGATCGGCTTCGGCGTGTCGAACACCAGCCAGACCGTGTCGCCGCGGCGGAACGCCGCCGCGGGCGTTGCCACGGGAATCGGGAACGTCACGCGCAAGCCGTCGCTGTCGCGGCGCGCATCGACGCTGGCGACGGGGGACTGCGACGCGGCCTTCGCGGCTTCCTTGACTGGCTCCTTCGCCGCCTCTTTCGGCGCTTCGGCAGCTACGGGCCTGGCGGGAGCGGCTTCGACAACGGGCGTCGGCTTCGCAGCTTCCTTCGCGGGTTCCTTGGGCGCTTCCGGAGCGTGCGCAGCCTCGATCGCGGGCGCCGGTTTCGGCGCTTCGGCGGGCGGCATCGCGGCGGGCGCTTCCGACTTCACCTCGGGCTTGACGTCGATTTTGGCTTCGCGCGCGATCGTCTCCGACGTGGGCGGGGTGATCTCGCGATGGGCGTCCTTCGGCTTCTCGGCCGCGGGCTTGTCCGGCGCGGTCGCCGGCGCGTGACCGGCGGGCTTCATCTGCATGATCGCCGCTTCGGGCGTCGCCGCCGTCTTGCCCCTGTCCGGCTGGAAGGCGATGTCGACGACGTAGTTCTTCTCGTCGCGGAAGGAGTGCACGTCGGAATCGCCGACCAGCGCGATCTCGACGCTGGTCTGGTCGATGTCGCCCTTCTGCTTGATCGAGGCGACGTTCGGCGGCGCCGCCACGACCGCGTCGGCCAGATCGAAATTGAGGTTGGCGTTGAAGGCGAGCGTGAGCTTCTGCTCGTTGAGGACGGAGGAGACGCCGACGCCGTCGGGCATCTCGAATACGAAACGCACGAAGGTCGGCTGCACCGAGGCGCGCACGCGGATCTGCGGGCGCTTCTTGGCCTCGGCTGCGGCGCGCTGGGCGCGTAGCGCGCGCTCGGCCGCGCGCGCGCGCTCGGCGAGCTCCTTGACCACGTCCATGGGAAGGCTCGGCGGCGGTCCCTTCCAGCCCTCGGGCAACAGATCGACGAAGGTGCGCTCGCCGGCGTTCATGGTGTTGACGGTGACGCGCCGCGCCAGCGACAGGCGGATGGCGCCGCCATCAGGATCGCGGCGCGCGGAGTTGACGTAATCGGGCGCGGCTTCCGGAACCCGGTCGACGGGGACGTCGACGGGCCGGTCGAAGCGGATGATGAGAATGGAGCCCGCAGTCGTCACCTCGGAGGGAATATCCTCACCGAGCTTGATGACGAGCCGGGCAAAGCCGCCGCCGGCCGAAAAGGTCGCCTCGCCCCTGACAGGATCGGCCGCCCGGGCAGGCGCACCGAGGCCGATCAGCAGGCAGACCGCCAGCACGCCAGCTTTTCGGACATGACGCGACAGCCCCGGCGCCAAAGCGCGGGCTCGCGACCACAATCCATCGGCAGCCTCTCGCGCCATTTGCGGCATGTCTTCCGGTTCGACGGTCCACGCGCCGGCATTGCTGCCGACCCCTGCCCTCGACTTTAAGGTTTTGCCAATTAAGGACTTCTTAAGTATGCGCCCTCAATTCGGCTTTTGCGTCGGCCTGCCGTCGATCTTGGGCAGATCTCCCGCCGAGGCCGATTGATCTCCGCCGCCATTGGCCCGGCGGGCCATCTCGACCGTCAGCTTCTCGGCCGCCTCCGGCGACATCACGCCCATGATGTCCGACATCTTTCGCGGCGCGATGGCCGAGGCGATCTCGATCAGCACGCCCATCTCCAGCCGGTCGAACACCCGCGCGGCGTCCTTGGGCTTCATGCCCTCGTACATGGTGACAAGGCCCTTCATGCGCTGGGCTTCGGCGGCTTTCTGCTCGGCCTGCGTCGCGGAGATGCGGGTTTCCACCGCCTTCATCTCCTCGACCTTGTTCTCGATGCGCTTCTCGGCCGATTTGAGCAGGCTCTCACGGATGTCGATCTCGCGCTGGCGGGCTTCGATCTCCTGGCGGCGTGCCTGCAACCGCTCGAGGATCGCGCGCTCCGAGGCCGAGACCTGCGGCTGGGCTTCGTCGATCTTGACGACGGTGCCGCCCTCCATCTTGGTCTCGGGCGCGGCGGGCTTGGGCGCCTCCTTCGGCGCGCCATGGGTGGAGCCGGTGATGATCTCCGGGTCCTCGCGGCCGGTCGGGAAGTTCAGATTCTCCTCCGCCCAGGATTTCTTGGCCTGGTTCGGCCTGTAGTCGAACACATAGCCGCCATTCATCGCGAGACCCGCGACTTTCAGCGTGGCGAGGCCCGCAACGGCAACCAGCACGACCGGGATGACGCGGATGTTACGAAAGGACTTCATACTCTGACTTCATGCGGCAAGGACTTCATGCGGCAAGCCCGTTGGATCGTCGGCGCTCGGAGAAGGCTTCGGCTGCCGCCGCAACCGCCTTCGCCGTCGATGGCTTGGCCGCGGGCGCGGCGACCGTTTCCGGACTCGTCATCGGGCGCGCGGCGATCGCGATCTTGGACAGCCGCCGCACCACGTTGTCGGCCTCGCCGAGCTGCTTGTAGAGCTGGTCCGACATCTGCGTCGCCGCGGCGAGCTGGCTGCCGAGATTCTCGTTGACGTCGCGCACGGCGAGCTTCAGCCCGCCGATCGCGCGCTCGGCGATCTCGGTCGCGGTGATCAGTTCGCCGATCACCGCCTTCAGCGAATGCTCGTCCGCCTTCAGCCGCGTCAGCCGCTTGTTGAGCATGACGCAGTAGACGATCGTCAGCATCAGCAGGATAGCCACCAGCGTCTCGATCGCCATTCCCAGGGAGTGGTTCATGGGGCCTCCATCATCTTGTTCTGCTCGTCCACCTTCTCGAACATCGCAAGTGTCGTACTGGGCTTGCGCAAGGGTTTCGTCACACGGATCGCGACGCGGTCGCCGACCCGGCCCATCCGCCCCTCGGTCAGCGTGACGTCGCCGCAGCGCACGGTGACGTTGGCGTCCGCGCGCATGTCCAGCGGCAGCGTGTCGCCCACCTTGAGCCGCATCAGCTGCTTGAGCGGGATGTCCGCCTCGTAGAGCACGGCATCGACGGCGATCTCGGCCTGCACGATCTCGGTGGCGAAATGGCCTTCCCAGACCGGGTCGCGGCCGAACTTTTCGCCCATGAACATCTGGAGCAGGACGCCCCGGATCGGCTCGATGGTCGCATAAGGCAGCAGCAGCTCGATGTTGCCGCCGCGGTCTTCCATGTCGATGCGCAGGCGCACCAGGATTGCGGCATTGGCGGGACGGCTGATCGCGGCGAAACGCGGATTGGTCTCGAGCCGGTCGATCGAGAAGGTCACCGGCGACAGCGGCCGGAACGCTTGCTCGGCGTCGGCCAGCACCACCTCGACCAGCCGCTTGACCAGCTCGGTCTCGATCGTGGTGTAGGGCCGGCCCTCGATACGGAGCTGGCTGGTGCCGCGGCGGCCGCCGAGCAGCACGTCGATCATCGAATAGATCAGGTTGGAATCGACCGTCGCCATCCCGAAGTTTTCCCACTCCTCGGCCTTGAAGACGGTGAGGACGGCGGGCAGCGGGATCGAGTTCATGTAGTCGCCGAAACGCACCGAGGTGATGCGGTCGAGCGAGACTTCGACGTTGTCGGAGGTGAAATTGCGCAAGCTTGTCGTCATCAGCCGCACCAGGCGGTCGAAGACGATTTCGAGCATCGGCAGACGCTCGTAGGAGACCATCGCCGAATCGATGATGGCGCGAATGCCGGAATGGTCGTCGAGCGTGACGTCGCCGACGGTGAAGCCGAGGAGGTTGTCGATCTCCTCCTGCGACAGCACCCGCTCGCCGGAGTTCTTGCCGCTTCCGAGATCGCGGCTGCCGTCCTCGACCATGGCCGCCCATTGCAGGGCCATGGTCTCCGACAATTCGTTCTCGGCGGCAGCCTTCGCGGCCTCCGCGGGATCCTCCGAATCGAGCGACGCCTCCCATTGGGCGGCAATCGCATCCTGGTCCATTTGCTCGTTGCCGGCCATGACCCTAGCCCATTGCCTTCCGCGGCGTGCTCACTGGATCACGACTTCCTTGAACAGCACCGCGCTGACCTGGACCGGGGCGACCGCCGCGTTGACGCGCTTGGTCAGCTCCTCCTTGAGGCGGAAGACGCCGGCGGACCCGTTGAGGTCGGAGGGGCGAAGCTCGCGCACATAGGTCTGGAAGATGTCGGTGACGCGCGGCATCGTCGGCTTGATCGCCTCGACCTGCTTCTCTTCCTTCAGCTCCAGCACGATCTTCAGCCGCAGATATTGCACGCGCTCGCCCGGCGCGCCGGCGAGGTTGACCATGATGTCGGGGACGTCGACGAAGGACGGCGGCTTCGGCGGAGGCGCGGCCTCGGCATGATGCTCCTTGTCGCCGTGACGGAAGAAGAAGAACCAGGTCGCAGCACCGCCGCCGAGGATGGCGAGCACGCCGACGGCCATGATGATGAGCTTCAGCTTGTTCTTCGGAGCGGCTTCCGCGCCCTCGGTGGCCGCGCCGCCTTCCGCTTCATTCTCTGCCATGGTCGCCGCGCCCGGATCTCTGAAAGGGGTCGAAAGAGCGAAGCCTCAAGACAGTGACGCGATACAAATGCCCCGGCGGAGTGCGCTCCTCTTCACGGCAAACGCTACGGTAATAATGGTTAACGGAATCTTTCGATTGGGCCTCCGCTAGGAAAAATCTGCCGGGCAGACATGGCTAACAGAACCTTTCTGCCGCCCTTCCGCACCCGTCAAAAATCATCAAGATATTGAAATTGCGAAGTTTTCCGAGTTGGCACGGCTTTCGCTGAGAAAGGGCCGAGACCGAACGGTTTGGGAGAACCCGACGTCTCGTTCACGGGATCCGCCAAGGCGCTTGGGAGAGCGAAGTGGCAGGTCCACTCAGGGGAGATTTCCGATGCAGAACGCGCTTCTGATCGGCTTGTCACGGCAGATGACGTTGGAGCGGCAGATGGATGTCATCGCCAACAACGTCGCCAATGCCAACACCAACGGCTTCAAGGCCGACCATTCGCTGTTCGAGGAGTACCTCAACTCGAACGCCCGCGAGGACAATTTCATCGGCGCCGACCGCCGTGTCTCCTATGTGCATGACCGCGGCACCTTCCGCGACATCGGCCAGGGGCCGATGGAGGCGACCAACAACCCGCTCGACCTGGCGATCGACGGCAACGCCTATTTCGCGGTGCAGGCCGCCGGCGGCGAGCGCTACACCCGCGACGGCAAATTCTCGCTCAACAGCACCGGCCAGCTCGTCACCTCAGACGGCGCTCTCGTGCTCGGCACCGGCGGCCCGATCACCTTCCAGCCGACCGACCACGACATCAATATCGCGCCCGACGGCACCGTCACGGTGCTCGAGGGCACGGCGAGGACCGACTCGATCCGCGGCAAGATCCGCATGGCCTCCTTCGACGATCCGGCCAAGCTGACCAAGCTCGGCGCCAATCTCTATGACGTGGGCTCTGCCGTCCCGCAGGCCGACACCAAATCCGTGGTGCGCCAGGGCTACATCGAGAAGTCGAACGTGAGCGCCGTCGGCGAGATGACCCGCATGATGGAAGTCATGCGCAGCTACAGCTCCGTCGCCAACCTGCTCCAGCAGCAGAGCGACCTCCACAAATCGGCGATCGAGAGACTCGCCGACGTTCCGGCCTGATTGAGGGAGAACTGACATGCAGGCGCTTCACACCGCAGCGACCGGAATGGCGGCACAGGAACTCAACGTTCAGGTGATCTCCAACAACATCGCCAATTTGCGCACCACCGGCTTCAAGAAGCAGACCGCGGCGTTCCAGGACCTGATCTACGAGCACGTGCGCCGCGTCGGCGCGCAGGCCTCGGACCAGGGCACCATCCTGCCCGTCGGCGTCGACATCGGCGGCGGCGTCAAGACCGTCGGCACGCCGCGCAGCATGACGCAGGGCACGCTGTCGCAGACCGGCAACGATCTCGACCTCGCGGTCTCCGGCGACGGCTTCTTCAAGATCCTGATGCCCGACGGCACGTATCAGTACACCCGCGACGGCACCTTCCAGATGGACAATCAGGGCCGCGTCGTCACCGCGCAGGGCAATCCGGTGCAGCCGACCATCACGGTCCCGAACAACGCATCGGGCCTTTCCGTCAACGAGCAGGGCCAGGTCTCGGTGACGCTGCCGGGCTCGTCGACCTCGACCATCCTCGGCCAGATCGGCCTGACCCGCTTCATCAACAAGGCGGGCCTGCAGCCCGTCGGCAGCAATCAGTTCACCGAGACGCCATCCTCCGGTCCGCCGCAGGACGGCACGGCCACCGCCGAAGGCTACGGCAAGATCTCGCAAGGCAGCCTCGAGCAGGCCAATGTCGACGTGGTCTCGGAGATGAGCGACCTGATCGCCGCCCAGCGCGCCTACGAGATGAACGCCAAGGTGATCAGCGCCGCCGACCAGATGATGCAATCGACCACGGCGCTGTTCCGCTGAGGTGATGACGATGATCCGCGCCACTCTCGCCACGATCTCCGCCGTTCTCGCGCTGGCCTTGCCGGCAGCGGCCGCCGACGATTTCATCGCCTCGCCGACGCTGCGCGCGAGCGTCACCGTGACCTCGGACGTGGTGCGGGTCGGCGATCTCATCGACAATGCCGGATCGGCCGCGCTGATCCCGGTCTACCGCTCGCCCGATCTCGGCACCACCGGCACGCTGACCACCGCCCAGGTGCTGTCGGTGCTCCGCGCCAAGCAGGTGATCGGCGTGATGACCGGCGACGTCAGGGAGGTCCAGGTCACCCGCCTCGCCCGCACGCTCGCGAGCAAGGACATCGAAGCCGCGGTCGGCGCGGCGCTCGAACGCCGCTTCGGCCTCGGGGCGGCCGCCAACATCACCGTCACGTTCGACCGCGGCGTCGCCGAGATGCGGCTGGACGCCTCCAACACCGGCGCCCTCCAACCGGTCGCAACCCGCTATGACGCCCGCAGCGGCCGTTTCGACATCGCCTTCGAGATCGCCAACGACAACAATCCGGCCCCGACCAAGCTCCGCTTCGCCGGCACCGCGATCGAGACGGTTGAAGTGGCCGTGCTGACGCGCGACATCGACCGTGCCGATCTCCTGAAGTCGTCCGACATCTCGCTGGAGCGCCGGCCGAAGGCCGAAGTCACCGGCGAGCCCGCCTCGCGCGATCGCAGCATCGGCATGCAGCTGCGCCGGCCGATGCGGGCCGGCATGCCGATCCGCATCGCCGACATCGTCAAGCCCGACTTCGTGGTGCGCGATCAGGCCGTCACCATCATCTACCAGGTGCCCGGCGTCTATCTCACCACGCGCGGCAAGGCGATCGAGAGCGGCGCCGAGGGCGACTCCGTCAGCGTGATCAATCTGCAGTCCAAGCGCACGCTCACCGGTGTCGTCACCGGCCGCGGCCAGGTGACGATCCAGGGTGCGAGCCAGTCCGCGCCGATGGCTCCGGCGGTCGAGCAGACCTCTTCGCTCAAGCGTGACGAGCCGCCCGCCCCGGCGGCTGCGGCCGCCGCCCTCGCCCGCAGCCTGGTCGAGGCGCCGGCGTCGCCGGCCCAGATCGCCCAAGCCCAGATCAGCCAAGCCCAGATTCCGCAAGTCCGCCTCTCGCAGGCTCCAGCCAAGTCAGAGTAAGTCATGTCCCCGTTCAGTTCGGCTTTCCGCCTTCGTCGCATCGCGATCTCTGCCCTGCTGCTGGCCTCGTGCGCGCTGGGCGGCTGCTCCTCGATCGACCGCCTGTCGCAGATCGGCGAGCAGCCGAAGCTGTCGGCGATCGACAATCCGACGACGCAGCCCGGCTACAAGCCGGTGCAGATGCCGATGCCGAAGCCTGAGGTCGCCTCCTACAATCCGAACTCGCTGTGGCGCAACGGCAGCCGCGCCTTCTTCAAGGACCAGCGCGCCCGCCAGGTCGGCGACCTCCTGACCGTGACCGTGAACATCACCGACAAGGCCAACCTCTCCAACGAGACCCAGCGCAGCCGCACCAATTCGGAAGACTCAGGCATCACCGACTTCATCGGCGCCAAGACGCTCGGCGCCCAGGCGCAGAAGGTGCTGCCTGGCCGCATCCTCACCGCCGACTCCACCGCGTCCAGCGACGGCAAGGGCTCGGTCAACCGCCAGGAAGCGTTGCAGACCAACGTCGCCGCCGTGGTCACGCAAGTCCTGCCGAACGGCAACCTCGTGGTCGAAGGCAAGCAGGAGATCCGCGTCAACTTCGAGATCCGCGAGCTCGTGGTCGCCGGCATCGTCCGTCCCGAAGACATCCAGAGCGACAACACCATCGATTCCACCAAGATCGCCCAGGCCCGCATCGCCTATGGCGGCCGCGGTCAGATCATGGACGTGCAGCAGCCGCGCTACGGCCAGCAGGTCATGGACGTGCTGCTGCCCTTCTAGTCCTCTTCAAGAGCTCCCACATCGTGTTCGCGAACTTAAGGCGCGAACGACGATGTACGACGCGGCCTCCGGTAGCTCCCCTGCCGGAGGCCGCATGTATTTGGCGAAGACGCAAGTAGGGCTGCGAGCTGCGGCGCAGGTCCGCGCAAGTGTACCGGCGACGGTCCCCAACTTCCGTCATTGCGAGCGAAAGCGAAGCGATCCAGATCTGTAGCCGCGGAACGATTCTGGATTGCCGCTCCCCGCAATGAGCGCACGCCAGCCGTGGGGAGCCAGCGAGGATGTGCGCGGATGGAGAAGTCGTGTGGTCCGGACGCCGGGGTTCTGGCGTCAAGGCTTGCGGTGATGACGGCGCCGAGAGCTCACGTAAACTCCGCCTCCACCACGCCCAGGCCCTCCAGTTCCATCCGCACCTTGTCGCCGGCCTTCAGCCACAGCGTCTTGACCAGGCTGCCGGTGAGCACGAGCTGTCCCGCGTGAAGACCCTTGCCTTCGGCGGCGAGATGGTTGGCGAGCCAGGCGAGCGCGTTGTGGGGATGGCCGAGCACGTCGGCGCCGGTGCCGTGGCTGACCTCCTCGCCGTTGAGGATGGCGCGGCCCTTGACCGCCTTCAGGTCCGGCACCGACGAGCGCGGAACCCGGGGTCCCAGCACACAGCCGGCGGCGAAGAAATCGTCGGCGATCAGCGTCGGGGCGCCCATCGTCTCCCACTTCACGTAGCGGTCGTCGACGATCTCGATCGCGGGATGATAGGCCTCGACCGCCTCGCCGACCCATTCGGCCGTGAACGGCGCCTCGCCCGCGGCGAGGTCGCGCTTCAGGCGCACCGCGATCTCGCATTCGACACCGACCCGAACATATTTGGAGGCGGCAAGCTTGGCGCCACTGTCGTGCACGCCCTTCTGGAACACGCCGCCGGCGCAGGGATGCGGGATGCCGATATAGTCCTGCATCACCTGGCTGGTGCAGCCGATCTTGTAGCCGACGAGCGGCCCGGCATGCGGCAGCAGCAGATCGTGCAGCGCGCGCTGGACCTGATAGCCCTCCGCTTCATCCGCGGGCGGGCGTTCCAGCACCGCGAGCGGCGCATGGTTGCGGCGCGCCAGCGCGATCGCCTTTGCGGCTTCGAGATTCTTGTCCATCGGCGCCGCCTCCCACGCTACGCAGTCGCGGGCCGTACTTCAGCATCCCCGCTCCGGCCTGACAAGCGCGCCCGGCGGGGTGATTACGGTGCCTCGCCCGCGTTTAAGGAAATATTGAGTTGGAGGAGGCTTTATGGAGGCACGCGCCTCTCAGGACCTGTAAGCGGCGCGAGAGGCCTGATTGCAGCGATACTTGATGCAGCTCGGTCAGCGCTTCAACTCCCGAGTCGATCCCGTTGATGCGACTCGCAAAATCTCCCGCACCTGAAGTGAAGGCTGTTTCTCATCTGAACTCACGTGAGCTCGGAGGAATCGAGTCTAGCCCGTTGATCGCGATTCACTTTTCGCGATTGCGCTCGCGCGCCGAGGCACGCGAGCGCAAGCGACAGGCAAAATGCTGATCACGACGCGAAATGGCGCCTTGCGTCCAAAAACAAAGAGCCGCATCGCTGCGGCTCGGACTCTATTCGTCGCGATAGACCTTCTCGCGTTTCTCGTGGCGCTCCTGCGCCTCCACCGAGAGCGTCGCGATGGGCCGGGCCTCGAGCCGTTTCAACGAGATCGGCTCGCCGGTGTCCTCGCAATAGCCGTAGGTGTTGTCCTCGATGCGCTGGAGCGCGGCGTCGATCTTGGCGATCAACTTGCGCTGGCGGTCGCGGGCGCGGAGTTCGATGGCGCGGTCGGTTTCGGACGATGCCCGATCGGCGAGATCGGGATGGTTCACGTTCTCCTCCTGCAGGGCTTGCAGGGTGAGCTTGGACTCTTTGAGGATCTCATCCTTCCAGGCGAGGAGCTTCAAACGGAAGTACTCCTTCTGCCGATCGTTCATGAAAGGCTCTTTTTCGGTCGGTCGGTAGTTTTTCAACTTTTCCAAGGGCGGCCTATCTGTCTAAGCAACGACTCGCAACGGAACGGGGTCCGTTGAGCGGGGCGTTATATAGCGGCCTCCTGTGACAGACAATGTTTCCCTCACCGCCCGATCGGCGCCCCCAAGCCCTTGCACAGGAAGGTTTATCCTGGGGGACCGGGGGCGGCCGAAGGCCTAGTAGCCGACCGTGAAACGCTGCCTCTGATGGGCCGGGCGCTCGATCTCGTCGGCGAGCGCAATGGCGTAGTCAGCGAAGCTGATCCAGCTCTTGCCGTTCGCATCTGCGAGAAGCTGATCGGTGCCGAGCCGGAACTTGCCGGTGCGTTCCCCCACGTCGAACAGGGCCGACGGCGAAATGAAGGTCCAATTCAGCTCCTTTTCCTGCCGCAACAGGTCGAGGAAGGCCGAGCCTGCTTCCGCTTCCGCCTTGTACTGGGCCGGAAAATTGGGCGTCGTGACCAGCTTCACGCCCGGCGCGACTTCGAGGCTGCCGGCGCCGCCGACGACGAGGTAACGACCAACCTTGGCGTCCTTCGCCGCACCGATCAGCTTGAGCGCGTCGCTGGCCAGGAAGTGCACGGAACTCACGGCGACGTCGTGCCCGGCCCACAGCTTGGCAAGGCCCGCTTGGTCGAGCACGTCGCCCTTGGTCGGCGTGACGTTGGGCAGGGCTGCGATCTTCTCGGGGTTCCGGGCGATCGCTGTGACCGCGTGGCCGCGGCGGGACAATTCCTTGGTGATCTCCGATCCGGCCCGGCCCGAGGCGCCGGCAACTGCGATTTTCATGGAAGGCTCCTTTGCTACTATGGTAACTAATGGAGACTAGATAGCTAAAAGAATGCTGGTGTTAAGAGAGCACTTTGTGCTTACCTGATTACGCAAGGGTAACCGCGGTCCGCACCGCAATCGACGAAATTGGATCCCGAGGCACGACGATGAAACCCGATGTCTATGCAGCGAACTGCCCAACCCGCCAGATCCTCGATCGCGTCGGCGACAAATGGGCCGTGCTGATCCTCCTGCTGCTGCGCGAGGAGCCGATGCGCTTCAATCAGTTGCGCCGCACGATCGAAGGCATTTCGCAGAAGATGCTGAGCCAGGTTCTCAAATCGCTCGAGCGCGACGGCCTGCTCAGGCGCCATGCCATCGCGACCGTGCCTGTCACCGTGGAGTATTCGATCACGCAGCTCGGACTGACGCTCGCCGGCGCGGTCGACCCCCTGCGCGATTGGGCCGAGCAGAATCTGAAAGACGTTCTCGCCGCCCAGCGCCGCTACGACGCGCAGCAGAAGGAGGAAGCGGCGTAAGTATGTGAGAAGCCGACGTGCAGTTTCGCCCCAAACTCCGCTGTCATGCCCCGGCTTGACCGGGGCATCCAGTACGCCGAGGCTTCTCGGCTCAATCGCTGCTTTCTCTGGAATACTGGGTCGCCCGGTCAAGCCGGGCGACGACAGCCTGCTAAACCCGCCCGGCCTTGGCCAGCTCGACCTCGACGCGCAGCTCGATCTCGGACAGCAGGGAATCGAGACCGGGATCGCCCGAGGACGATTTGAGGTTCGCCGCCGCATCCCGCAAGCGCATCACGGTCGAGGCGTCGAGATTGCCTGACAACAGCCCCATCTTGAGATCGTCGAGCACGTCGAGCGCAGTCCTGCCGCGGGCCACCGAGCGCTTGCGACGCTCGACCGGATCCTCCTCGACACCTTGCAGAGCCAACAGCCCGTCGATGTTGGCGGCGGCCTTCGGTGCGGCAGCGCTCCGCGTCTCCTGTGCCGACGAGGCGTCGGGCAGCACGAAGGTGCCGGAGCCGGTCCGCCTGGCCTGGCTGGCCGGCGTTCCAAGCGTGGTGCCGTTCGGTCCGTAGATGCGCATCGGAAGGGAATCCGGGTGATCGATGCCTCACCTTCGCCGTCTTATGGTTAACGGGACGTAAACAGCCCGGCAAAATCTGCCGACGGGCGGCAGTTTCGCTCCTCAGGGCGAACGACCGCTGACGCCGGTCGAAACAGATTTATTCAACCTATTCAGCCACCTACCTCGCTGCCGCCGGTTGGCACAGCACTCGCAAGGACAGCGCCGGACCAGCTCGTCATGGGAGTGTCGTGCGGTGTTTCCGATTTGAGGAGCCTTTTCAGAAGAGGCTTGGGGAGCAGAGGATGCCAGGCGTTCGTTGGGTGAGGATTGTCGGGGTGGCCTGCGCGGCGCTGGCGCTGGCGCTGTCGGTCGCGCCGGCGGCTGCGACCTCGCGCATCAAGGACCTCGCCAACATCGAAGGCGTGCGGCAGAACCAGCTCATCGGCTACGGCCTCGTCGTCGGCCTCAACGGCACCGGCGACACCCTCAACAACATCCCCTTCACCAAGCAGTCGCTGCAGGCGATGCTCGAGCGCATGGGCGTCAACATCCGCGGCGCCACCATCCGCACCGGCAACGTCGCCGCCGTGATGGTCACCGGCAATCTGCCGGCCTTCGCCACCCAGGGCACGCGCATGGACGTCACCGTGTCCGCGCTCGGCGATGCCAAGAACCTCCAGGGCGGCACCCTGCTCGTCACCCCCCTGTTGGGTGCCGACGGCAACGTCTATGCGGTGGCGCAGGGCTCGCTCGCGATCTCCGGCTTCCAGGCCGAGGGCGAGGCGGCCAAGATCGTGCGAGGCGTCCCGACCGTGGGACGCATCGCCAACGGCGCCATCATCGAGCGCGAGATCGAGTTTGCGCTCAACCGGCTGCCGAACGTGCGCCTGGCGCTGCGCAATGCCGACTTCACAACGGCCAAGCGGATCGCGGCTGCGGTCAACGACTATCTCGGCGTCAAGACCGCCGAGCCGATCGATCCCTCCACGGTGCAGCTTTCGATCCCGCCGGAGTTCAAGGGCAACGTCGTCGCCTTTCTCACCGAGATCGAGCAGCTCCAGGTCGATCCCGATCTCGCCGCCAAGATCATCATCGATGAGCGCAGCGGCATCATCGTGATGGGCCGCGACGTCCGCGTCGCCACGGTCGCGGTGGCGCAGGGCAACCTCACGGTCACCATCTCCGAGAGCCCGCAGGTGAGCCAGCCCAACCCGCTGTCGCGTGGCCGCACCGTGGTCGCGCCGCGCAGCAGCGTCACAGTCACCGAGGACGGCAAGAAGCTCGCCGTCGTCAAGGACGGCGTCTCGCTGCAGCAGCTCGTCGACGGCCTCAACGGCCTCGGCATCGGTCCGCGCGACATGATCAGCATTCTCCAGGCGATCAAGGCCGCCGGCGCGATCGAAGCCGACATCGAGGTGATGTGATGCAAACGAACGCGATCAACACGCCGCGCCTCACCACCTCCTCGGCCTTCTCGGTGGAAAGCCGCAACGGACGGCCGGACTTCGAGCTGGCGAGCGCCCTGCAAAAGGTCTCGCCGAAGCAGCAGGCCAGGGCGCAGAAGACCGCCACCGACTTCGAGGCGATGTTCCTCAACAGCATGTTCTCGCAGATGACCTCGGGCCTGAAGGGCGAAGGCCCGTTCGGGGACACGCCCGGCACCGGCGTGTGGCGCTCGATGCTGACCGAGCAATATTCCAAGAACTTCGCCAATGCCGGCGGTGTCGGCGTCGCCACCGAAGTCTACCGCACCCTCATCCTGCAGCAGGCGAAAACGATCCGCACGGCATAAGGTCCAACGAGATGAACCAGTTCAACGCCTCACGTCAGACGATGCAAGCCCAGCGTCCGAACACCGCGCCCGGCGGCGCCGAGGCGCGCAAGCTCGCCGAAGACCTCATGGATGCGATGAACGCCCTGCTCGGTCTGATCGAGCGCGAGACCGAGCTCGTTCGCGCCGGCAAGGTCCGCGAGGCAATGATGCTCGAGAGCAAGAAGCAGGAGCTGTCGCGAAACTATGTCGGCGCCGTCGGCCAGTTGAAGGCGAACCAGCCGCAGCTCGCGAAGTCCGCGCCGGAGCTGCTCTCGACGCTGCATCGCCACCACGACGCGTTCCGCGCGATGCTCCAGGTCAATCTCACCGTGCTCGCGACGGCGCACGCCGTCTCCGAAAGCGTCGTGCGCGGCGTCAACGCCGAGATCCAGAAGCGCAACGTGCCGAACACCTATACGGCCGCCGGGCGCCGCGCAGCTCCAGGCCCGCGCCACATCACCCCGCTCGCGGTCAGCCGCTCGCTCTGAGCCCACGCAAAACAAGGGACGATTTTACGAAAAACCGCGCGACGGGATTGTCGCGCGGTTAGCTGCGTTTCCTTACCGGGTCTTCAGTCCTGGTGTTCCATGGTTGCGTTATTAGAGGGGTTGGGATTTGACTCACGTGAGGCAACCAGGAGGCTGCCATGAGTACAGATTTCAGCATTCGGCCGGTGGGGATCCCGGCTCCCGTGCAGATCGTAGCGACGTCGAACTCGGCGGCGAACGAGGCTGTACAGACTGATCTTCCGGTGAGGCAGACGGTCGCCGCGAGCGATACGAGCGCGCCGGTGCGCAATGATTTGCCGAACCGCGAGAACGTCTCGCGCCAGGTCGTGTTCGACCAGGCGGCCGCATCCTTCGTCTTCCAGATCGTCAACGAGCGGACCGACGCGGTGGTCAACCAGTTTCCCGACGAGGCAATGTTGCGCCGGCGGGCCTATTTCCACGCACTGGATATGAAGGCCGAGCCCTCGCGTCCCCTCAGCACGGACGTCAGCGCCTGACGATCACGATCGAGGAATCGGTGAGGGAGTTCTTGCTCTGCGCGGACCGGCACCGGTTCGCGCAGAAGTCGTATTGCCGGAACAAGACGACAAGCCGTGATCCAAACCCGCCCGTCACGGCCGTCCGGACAGACCAGCAGCGATGTTGCGGTTGATTTCGATCAGCGGACGGAAGTGATCGAACTGCGGGCTCATCTGGAGCGCTGCGGTCTGGCTCAGCACGAACACGCTGATGTTGGCGATCTTCTGCCGCACGTCGATCGGCTGCGGATTGTTGTCGCGCATCGCCTCGCTCAAGAAGATGGTCCAGAGCTTGCGATTGAACATGAGGGCCTGCATGGTCTGCTCGCTGAGCGGATCGGCGTTGTTCACGGCGTCCTGGAGCTTGTTCGCGGCCTTCAGCAGAGTCTGCGCCTCGATGTCGCGAGGAGATGCGGTGGTGGTTGCAACACGCGCATAAGCCGAGGCAGCGGAATTCGACATCAATCACACCCTGGAGGTTACCTAGCGCGTTGTAAGCGCTTAAGGATTTCTTTCCCAACCCTAGGCAGCACCGCTTAAGATTTGCTTACGTGTGTGCTTGGAAGCACTCCGGATAAGTACGGGTCGCGGAGCTCTTCTTCGGCACAACGCTAGATCCACGCACGCACGATGTAAACTCGCTTCGCGTGATGCGTCTGATCTCAGCTAACCTTGTCTTAGCGATCTCCTTCAAAAGAACGGCGGAGCGCTTAGCCCCGCCGCGAAATCTCGAATGGTGAGCCTCGCTCCCGAATTAACGGAGCAGCTGCAGTACGCTCTGCTGCGACTGGTTCGCCAGCGACAGCGCGGACACCGCGATCGACTGGCGAGTCGACAGCGCCTGGCTGTTCGCCGCTTCCTCGTTGGTGTCGGCGAGCGTCAGATTGGACGAGCCGGTCTGCAGCACGTTGATCAGGTTCTTGGAGAAGTCCTGACGCACCTGCACGATCGAGAGGTTCGAACCGAGCGTGGAGCCTTGGGAGCGCAGCGTGCTCGAGGCCGCGTTCAGGCTCGCCAGCACCCTGTTGGTGGCGCCGTTGTCGATGAAGTCGACGCCGTTGACGAGATTGCTGAGACCGAGGCCGGCGGCGTTGAACACCACGCCGTTGATGCCGAGCGTCGAGCTTCCGGTCTCGTTGAAGACGAGCTTCAGCGTGTCGCCGTTGAGCAGGTTGACGCCGTTGAATGAGGAGTCCTGCGACGTCGTGTCGATCTGGGCCAGGATGTTGTTGAACTGGTTGACCAGGTTCGAACGGGCCGTCTGCGCGACCGGATCCTGCACCGGCGGCTGGGCGGTGGTGAAGGCCAGGACACCGGTGATCGTGCCGCCGACCGCGCCGCCGGCGAGCGTCGAGCCGAGCGTCGAGGAGGCGTATTCGTTGACGGTCGTCACCGTGAGCACGCCGTTGGCATCGATCGTCGCGGTCAGGTGATTGGCCTGAAGCTGTGCGTTGAGCTGGTCCAGCGTCTTGACGGTGCCGTTGGTGCCGTCGCCGAAGGTGACGTTGACCGGGGTGCCCCCGTTGAAGGAGGTGAAGGTCAGCGTCTTGCCGCTGACACCACCGATACCGGAGGTGCGCGCCGCGGTGAAGGCGGTCGCCGTTCCCGTGTTGCCGCTGAGGCCGAACGCGCTCAGTGCGTTGCCGGTGCCGGTGATCGACAGGTCGGCATTGATACCGGTGGAGAGCGCAAGCTGGCCGCTGCTGTTGACCGACGAGGGGATCTGGCCGGCGGTGGTCGACAACGTCGCCGCACCGTTGAAGATGCTGGCGGACTTGACGCCGGTCGCGAGGTCGATCGAGTTGAGCAGGTCGGTCAGCGTCGCGCTCTGGATATAGACCGTCGAGTTGCCGTTGCCGTCGGTGACGACGTTGCCGCTGACGCCAAAGCCGGTGGCCACGCTCGCCGCCGATTGCGGCGTCTGAGCGTTCTTGAAGGTGATGGTCTTGCCGCCGATGTTCAGGGTCGAGCCGTCCTGAACGAGGGTGCCCAGCGAGCCGGCGGTGGTCGATCGTGCCGCGGTCACGCTCGCATTGCCTGCGCCGGTCGCGGCGGTCAGACCGAGCTTGTTGAGGAAGTCGGCCTTGCCCGTCACGCTCAGGTCCGCGCCGGTCGAGCTCTTCAGCGTGACCTGGCCGCCGCCCGAGATGGACGATGCCACTTGAAGTGTGCCGACGGGTCCTGCCGAGCCGCTGACCGCGATAGTCGCCGCGCTCGCGCTGATCGTGGCGGTCTTGACGCCGCTGGCGAGATCGATCGCGGTGAGGACGTCGTTGATGGTCGCCAACGGCGCAGCCGCCGTTCCCTCATAGACGATCGAATTGCCGTTGCCGTCGGTGGCGATGTGCCCGCTGGCGTCGAGGCCCCAGCCGGTCGGTTGCGTGCTCGGAGCAGCGCCGGTGCGGAAGGTGATGGTCTTGCCGTTCACGGTTAGCGTGTCACCGTCGGCGGGCGCGGCTGCGAACGTGGTGGACGCGGTGGTGCCAACCAACGTCGCGGTGCCGGACAGCGCGGTGGTGCCGTCGGTGGCAAGCGCTGCCGTGCCGGTAAACGTGCCGGCACTCGAGCCGAGCGATGCGCCCAGCGCCGCAGTCCCGGTGACCGGGGTCGTGCCACCGGCTGCACCGGTATAGAGCACGTTGCTCTTGGCGGTCGCGCTGGCATAGGAGGTCGTGCCGCGAAGGTCGGCGGGCGTTGCGCCGGGAATCGTGGTGGAGACGTTCGACTTGGTGGAATAGCCGACCGTGGTCTGGAGCGCCTGGTTGGCGATCGATTTCGCGCTGTCGATCAGCTTCTGCAGCGAGGTGATGCCGGTGTTGGCAGCCTGGAGCACCTGCACACCGTTGTTGATGCCGTCGAGCAGGTTACTGATGTCGCTCGCCCGGTTGTCCAACCCCTGCGCGGTGAAGAAGTTGGTGGGGTTGTCGAGCGCCGTGTTGACCTTCTTGCCGGTCGACAGCCGCTCCTGCGTCGTGGCCAGCAAGTCGGCCGTCGACTGCAGCGACAACAGGTTCTGGCGAACGGACGCCGAGAGAACGATGTTGGACATTGGCGAGTCTTCCTCTTGAACCGGATACGAATCGGCCGCGCGGTCTCGAAAGCGGGCTTTTGTCCAGTCTTAAGGGGTGTCCTTTAAAGTATGGTTAACGCCGGTTTAAACGACAGGGTTAATGGCCGGTGAATGCCCCTGCCCGCCCAGGGCGCAAAGAAAGAGCGGCGGGGCAAATGGCCCCGCCGCTCGTTTTTATTCAGCAATTTCAATCGCTTATTAGCGGAGCAGCTGGAGCACGCTCTGCTGCGACTGGTTGGCCAGCGACAGCGCGGAGACCGCGATCGACTGTCGGGTCGACAGCGCCTGGCTGTTGGCCGCCTCGACGTTGGTGTCGGCCAGGGTCAGGTTGGACGAACCGGTCTGCAGCACGTTGATCAGGTTCTTGTTGAAGTCCTGACGGATCTGCACCACCGAGAGGTTCGAGCCGAGGCTCGAGGCCTGCGAGCGCAGCGTGCTCGAGGCGGCGTTCAGGTTGGTCAGCACCCGGTTGGCGGCGGCGTTGTCGATGAAGTCGACGCCGATCGTCAGCGCAGCGAGGCCGAGACCCTTGGAATTATAGGTCACGCCCGTGATGTTCAGGCTCGACTTAGCGGTCTCGTCGAACACTAGCTTGAGCTGATCGCCGTTCAAGAGGTTGACACCGTTGAACGAGGAGTCCTGCGCGGTGGTGTCGATCTGGTTCAGGATGTTGTTGAACTGAGACACCAGATTGGCACGCGCCGTCTGGGCAACGCCATCCTGGACGGGGGTGGAGGCCGTCGAGAAGGTCAGCGCCGAAGTGAGCGTGCCGCCGATCGCGCCGCCGGCCACCGTCGAGCCGAGCGTCGAGGACGCGTAGTCGTTCGAGGCCGTGATCGTCAGCAGGCCGTTGGCATCGATCGTCGCGGCGAGGTTGTTGGCCTGCAGCTTGGTGTTGAGCTGATCGAGCGTCTTGATCGTGCCGTTGGTGCCGTCGCCGAAGGTGACGTTGACCGCCGTGCCGCCGTTGAAGGAGGTGAAGGTCAAGGTCTTCCCGGCGATGCCGCCGATGCCGGAGGTGCGGGCCGCAGTAAAGGCAGTCGCGCTACCGGTGTTGCCGGCGAGGCCTAACACGTTCAACGCGTTGCCGCTGCCGGTGATTGACAGATCGGCATTGATGCCGGTCGAGAGTTTGAGCTGACCGGACGTATTGATCGTGGAGTTCGATTGACCGGTTGCGGTCGCAAGCGTCGCGGTGCCGTTGGCGCCGATCGTCGCGGTCTGCACGCCGGTGGCCAGATCGATCGCCTTCAGGACGTCGTTGACCGTGCCGCCCTGCAGATAGACCGTCGAGTTGCCGTTGCCGTCGGTGAGGACGTTGCCGGTAGCGCCAAATCCTGTCGGAACGCTGGGAGCACCGGTCGAGCCGGGGATCGGCGCGTTCTTGAAGGTGATGACGTGACCGTTGACGTTCAGCGTCGAACCGTCGGTGATCGTCGCACCGAGCGAGGCCGAGGTCGTGGTCCGGTTGACGGACACCGTGGCATTGCCGCCGCCGACCGATGCGCTCAGGCCGAGAGACTTGAGCAGGTCGGCTCTGCCGGTGACGCTGAGATCCGCACCCGTCGAGCTTCTCAGCGTGACGGCACCGCCGCCGACGCTCGAAGCGGTCTGGTTGTTGCTCGTGGCAATCGTCGCAGCACCGGCACTGATGGCGACCGTCTTGACGCCGCTGGCGAGATCGACCGCGGTCAACAGGTCGTTGACGGTCGCAGTCGGGGTGCCGGCCGTGCCGAGATAGACCGTGGTGTTGCCGTTGCCGTCGGTGACGAGATTGCCGCTGACGCCCGAACCGGCCGGAACGCCCGCCGACGTCGGCGCAGCGCCGCTGCGGAACGTGATGGTCTTGCCGTTCACCGTCAGCGTGTCGCCGTCGGCGGGCTGAGCGTTGCTGGCGAGGCCGGTGGCGGTCGTGCCGTTGGTGGCAATCAGCGTGATGGTGCCGGTCAGGGCCGTGGTGCCGTCGCCGGCCGTTCCCGCAGTGCCCGTGAAGGCGCCGATGGTGGCGCCGAGCGTCGTGGTGCCGTTCGCCGCCGTGGTGCCGCCGGCCGTGCCGTTATACAGCACGTTGCTGCTCGCGGTCGCGCTGGCGAACGAAGTCGTACCGCGCAGGTCGGCCGCCGTCGCACCGGCGATCGTGGTGGAGACGTTGGACTTGGTGGAGTAGCCGACGGTGGTCTGCAGCGCCTGGTTGGCGATCGACTTGGCGCTGTCGATCAGCTTCTGCAGCGAGGTCAGGCCGGTGTTGGCGGCCTGCAGCACCTGCACGCCGTTGGCGATGCCGTCGAGCAAATTGTTGATGTCGCTGGCGCGGTTGTCGAGCGACTGTGCCGTGAAGAAGTTGGTGGGATTGTCCAGGGCCGAGTTGACGCTCTTGCCGGTCGACAGACGGTTCTGTGTGGTGGCGAGAAGATCGGCGGTGGACTGGAGAGAGAGAAGGTTCTGGCGAACCGACGCAGAGAGAACAATACCTGACATGACTCTTACCCTTCTGGCTTACGCGTCTTCGTTCGATCGCTTCGGATCGAGTGACGGGGCCAGCGTGCCGCGACATGGCTAACAAAAGGTGAAACGAACTTCGCCTGCATAAGCGCCGGTTCACCATAAGCGTGGGCAAGGCACCGAGGGGATCGACAATCGACCTGAAATCATTGGTATTTCTTCGCGCTTACGCTCCATTAACCATAACCCCTGGTTACTTTTTCGGAGTGAGGCCCGACCTCTCGAAACGTCGCGTGACGAATGAAAAAAGCGGCGGGGCCGAAGCCCCGCCGCCGTGATCGTCTTGCGATGTCGTCCGCTTGTTAGCGGAGCAGCTGGAGCACGCTCTGCTGCGACTGGTTGGCCAGCGACAGCGCGGAGACCGCGATGGACTGGCGGGTCGACAGCGCCTGGCTGTTGGCCGCCTCGACGTTGGTGTCGGCCAGCGTCAGGTTGGCCGAGCCGGTCTGCAGCACGTTGATCAGGTTCTTGTTGAAGTCCTGACGAACCTGCACGATCGTCAGGTTCGAGCCGAGAGCCGAGGCTTCCGAGCGCAGCGTGCTCGACGCGGCGTTCAGGTTGGTCAGCACCTTGTTGGTGGCAGCGTTGTCGATGAAGTCGACACCGCTGGTCAGCGCAGCAAGGCCCAGACCCTTGGAGTTGTAGGTCACGCCCGTGATGCTCAGGTTCGACTTGCCGGTCTCGTCGAACACCAGCTTGAGCTGGTCGCCGTTGAGCAGGTTGACGCCGTTGAACGAGGAGTCCTGCGCCGTCGAGTCGATCTGGTTCAGGATGTTGTTGTACTGAGAGACCAGGTTCGCACGCGAGGTCTGTGCGACGACGTCCTGGACGGGAGTGGAAGCCGTCGAGAAGGTCAGCGCCGAGGTCAGCGTACCGCCGATCGCACCACCTGCGGCGCTCGATCCGATGGTCGAGGACGCGTAGTCGTTGGTGGTCGAGATCGTCAGCAGGCCGTTGGCGTCGATCGTCGCAGACAGGTTGTTGGCCTGCAGCTTGGTGTTGAGCTGATCGAGCGTCTTGACCGTGCCGTTGGTGCCGTCGCCGAAGGTGACGTTGACCGCCGTGCCTGCGTTGAAGGAGGTGAAGGTCAAGGTCTTGCCGCTGATACCGCCGACGCCGGAGGTGCGGGCCGCTGTGAAGGCGGTCGCAGTCCCGGTGTTGCCGGCGAGGCCAAGCGCATTCAGCGCATTGCCGGTGCCGGTGACCGACAGGTCGGCGTTAACGCCGGTCGAGAGCTTGAGCTGGCCCGAGGCGTTGATCGACGAGTTGGTCTGGCCGGAGGCCGTCGCAAGCGTCGCGGTGCCGTTGGCGCCGATCGTCGCGGTCTGCACGCCGGTGGCCAGGTCGATCGCCTTCAGGACGTCGTTGACCGTGCCGCCCTGCAGATAGACCGTCGAGTTGCCGGCGCCGTCGGTGAGGACGTTGCCGGTGGCGCCAAATCCTGTCGGAACGCTGGGAGCACCGGTCGAGCCCGGGATCGGCGCGTTCTTGAAGGTGATGACGTGACCGTTGACGTTCAATGTCGAACCGTCGGTGATCGTCGCACCGAGCGAGGCTGCGGTCGTGGTCCGGTTGACGGACACCGTGGCGTTGCCGCCGCCGACCGATGCGCTCAGGCCAAGAGACTTGAGCAGGTCGGCCTTGCCGGTGACGCTGAGATCCGCACCCGTCGAGCTCCTCAGTGTGACGGCACCGCCGCCAACGCTCGAAGCGGTCTGGTTGTTGCTCGTGGCGATCGTCGCAGCACCGGCGCTGATGGCGACCGTCTTGACGCCGCTGGCGAGATCGACCGCGGTCAACAGGTCGTTGACGGTCGCAGTCGGGGTGCCGGCCGTGCCGAGATAGACCGTGGTGTTGCCGTTGCCGTCGGTGACGAGGTTGCCGCTGACGCCCGAGCCGGTCGGAACGCTGGCCGCCGCCGGAGCGGAACCGCTGCGGAAGGTGATGGTCTTGCCGTTCACGGTCAGCGTGTCGCCATCGGCGGGCTGAGCGTTGCTCGCCAGACCGGTTGCGGTGGTGCCGTTGGTGGCGATCAGCGTGATGGTGCCGGTCAGGGCCGTGGTGCCGTCGCCGGCCGTTGCCGCGGTGCCCGCGAAGGCGCCGATGGTGGCGCCGAGCGTCGTGGTGCCGCTCGCAGCCGTCGTGCCGCCGGCAGCACCGCTATACAGCACGTTGCTGCTCGCGGTCGCGCTGGCGAAGCTGGTCGTGCCGCGCAGATCGGCCGACGTCGCACCGGAGATGGTGGTCGAGACGTTCGACTTGGTGGAGTAGCCGACCGTGGTCTGCAGCGCCTGGTTGGCGATCGACTTGGCGCTGTCGATCAGCTTCTGCAGCGAGGTGATGCCGGTGTTGGCGGCCTGCAGCACCTGCACGCCGTTGGCGATGCCGTCGAGCAAATTGTTGATGTCGCTGGCGCGGTTGTCGAGCGACTGTGCGGTGAAGAAGTTGGTGGGATTGTCCAGGGCCGAGTTGACGCTCTTGCCGGTCGACAGACGGCTCTGTGTGGTGGCGAGGAGGTCAGCGGTGGACTGGAGGGAGAGCAGGTTCTGACGAACCGACGAGGAGAGGACGATACCGGACATTGAGTGTTACCCTTCTGGTACGCAACGCAACAAACAAACTTCGATTAGGATTAATCGATGCCGGGACGGTGAACGCAGACGGCTAACAAAGCATGAAGCGTGTCGCGGCAGTCCTTGCCCGGATTCACCATACGCGCGTTCGGAGCCGGATCGTGCTCGCCTATATCGTCATGATAGAATGATGCTTTTTGGTGCAGCGGCGAGGCATTTGCGACTTATCAACCATAACTCAGAGTGAGCAATTCGCTGCATCCGAACGCATGCACTCCGGCCTCGCCGAGCGGCACCTTGATGCCGTTGCAAAAACAAAGCGGCGGGGCCGAAGCCCCGCCGCCGTGATCGTCTTGCGATGTCGTCCGCTCGTTAGCGGAGCAGCTGCAGCACGCTCTGCTGCGACTGGTTGGCCAGCGACAGCGCGGAGACCGCGATGGACTGGCGGGTCGACAGCGCCTGGCTGTTGGCCGCTTCGGTGTTGGTGTCGGCCAGCGTCAGGTTGGCCGAACCGGTCTGCAGCACGTTGATCAGGCTCTTGTTGAAGTCCTGACGAACCTGCACCACCGAGAGGTTCGAACCGAGGGCCGAGGCTTCCGAGCGCAGCGTGCTCGACGCGGCGTTCAGGTTGGTCAGCACCTTGTTGGTGGCAGCGTTGTCGATGAAGTCGACACCGCTGGTCAGCGCAGCAAGGCCCAGACCCTTGGAGTTGTAGGTCACGCCCGTGATGCTCAGGTTCGACTTGCCGGTCTCGTCGAACACCAGCTTGAGCTGGTCGCCGTTCAAGAGGTTGACACCGTTGAACGAGGAGTCCTGCGCCGTCGTGTCGATCTGGTTCAGGATGTTGTTGTACTGAGAGACCAGGTTCGCACGCGAGGTCTGTGCAACCGTATCCTGGACGGGAGTGGAAGCCGTCGAGAAGGTCAGCGACGAGGTCAGCGTGCCGCCGATCGCACCACCTGCGGCGCTCGATCCGATGGTCGAGGACGCGTAGTCGTTGGTGGTCGAGATGGTCAGCAGGCCGTTGGCGTCGATCGTCGCAGACAGGTTGTTGGCCTGCAGCTTGGTGTTGAGCTGATCGAGCGTCTTGACCGTGCCGTTGGTGCCGTCGCCGAAGGTGACGTTGACCGCCGTGCCGCCGTTGAAGGAGGAGAAGGTCAAGGTCTTGCCGCTGATACCGCCGACGCCGGAGGTGCGGGCCGCGGTGAACGCGGTCGCCGTCCCGGTGTTGCCGGCGAGGCCAAGCGCGTTCAGCGCGTTGCCGGTACCGGTGATCGACAGATCGGCGTTAACGCCGGTCGAGAGCTTGAGCTGGCCCGAGGCGTTGATCGACGAGTTGGTCTGGCCGGAGGCCGTCGCAAGCGTCGCGGTGCCGTTGGCGTTGACCGTCGCGGTCTGCACGCCGGTGGCCAGGTCGATCGCCTTCAGGACGTCGTTGACCGTGCCGCCCTGCAGATAGACCGTCGAGTTGCCGGCGCCGTCGGTGAGGACGTTGCCGTTGGCGCCAAATCCTGTCGGAACGCTCGGAGCACCGGTCGAGCCCGGGATCGGCGCGTTCTTGAAGGTGATGACGTGACCGTTGACATTCAGCGTCGAACCGTCGGTGATCGTCGCACCGAGCGAGGCTGCGGTCGTGGTCCGGTTGACGGTCACCGTGGCGTTGCCGCCACCGACCGATGCGCTCAGGCCGAGAGACTTGAGCAGGTCGGCCTTGCCGGTGACGCTGAGATCCGCACCCGTCGAGCTTCTCAGTGTGACGGCACCGCCGCCAACGCTCGAAGCGGTCTGGTTGTTGCTCGTCGCAATCGTCGCAGCACCGGCGCTGATGGAGACCGTCTTGACGCCGCTGGCCAGATCGACCGCGGTCAACAGGTCGTTGACGTTCGCAGTCGGGGTGCCGGCCGTGCCGAGATAGATGGTGGTGTTGCCGCTGCCGTCGGTGACGAGGTTGCCGCTGACGCCCGAGCCGGACGGAACGCCGCTCGAGGCCGGAGCGGAACCGCTGCGGAAGGTGATGGTCTTGCCGTTCACGGTCAGCGTGTCGCCATCGGCGGGCTGAGCGTTGCTCGCCAGACCGGTGGCGGTCGTGCCGTTGGTGGCGATCAGCGTGATGGTGCCGGTCAGGGCCGTGGTGCCGTCGCCGGCCGTTGCCGCGGTGCCCGCGAAGGCGCCGATGGTGGCGCCGAGCGTCGTGGTGCCGCTCGCAGCCGTCGTGCCGCCGGCAGCGCCGCTGAACACCACGTTGCTGCTCGCCGTCGCGCTGGCGAAGCTCGTCGTGCCACGCAGGTCAGCCGCCGTTGCACCGGAGATGGTGGCGGAAACGTTGGACTTGGTGGAATAGCCGACCGTGGTCTGCAGCGCCTGGTTGGCGATCGACTTGGCGCTGTCGATCAGCTTCTGAAGCGAGGTGATGCCGGTGTTGGCAGCCTGCAGCACCTGCACGCCGTTGGCGATACCGTCGAGCAGATTGTTGATGTCGCTGGCGCGGTTGTCGAGCGACTGGGCCGTGAAGAAGTTGGTGGGATTGTCCAGGGCCGAGTTGACGCTCTTGCCGGTCGACAGACGGTTCTGCGTGGTGGCGAGGAGGTCAGCGGTGGACTGGAGGGAGAGCAGGTTCTGGCGAACCGATGCGGAGAGAACGATACCGGACATGACTCTGTTACCTTTCTGGTAAACGACGCTTACTGTTACACGTCTGCTTGGATCGAGATCGACCCAGCGACGGCGGACCGTGGCGCCGAGACCTCTAACGAAACATGAAATGAAACCCGTGCTTTTGCCGGGTGGCGTGTGATTCGGCGGTGGACGCCGCGCGCGGCGCCGCGCCACCACCCCGCCACAACATTGGAAACACTGGGTTTTTCCGCGCTAACGCACGGGATTTAGAGCTCGTTAACTAATTCCGAGCGAGAATCACGCCCTGATAGGCCGCAACGAACGCTCGGTTACGAAAGCGTTGATGGAGAACAGGCATGGCCCTCAAGGTCGAGCTCAGACCGCACGAACGTATCATCGTCGGCAACTGCGTGATTACCAACACGGACCAGCGCGCCCGCCTCCTGATCGACGGCGACAACGTACCGATCCTGCGCGAGCGCGACATCCTCACGCCCCAGACCGCCGATACGCCGGCCAAGCTCGTCTATCTGGCGGTGCAGCTCATGTACATCTCGCCGGATCCGCAGACGCAGCACGGCACCTATTTCAACCTGGTGCGCGACATCGTCACCGCGGTGCCGAGCGCCTGGCCGATCATCGAAGCCATCAACAACAACATCCTGAACGGCGACCTCTACCGGGCACTGAAGGATGCCCGCAAGCTGATCGCCTATGAAGAGAAGCTGCGGAGCCAATTCGAGGCCGCCCATCCGAAGGCCGAAGCGGACAAGGACGACGTGAGCTCCGCCGCCTGACCGCGCTCCCTCCCGAAAACCACAACGGCCCCGGATCGCCTCCGGGGCCGTCGTCGTTTCCGGCATGCACCAGTGCTATTGCGCCGCGAGCGGCGGCGCCTCGATCTCGATCACATCGTCGCCGCAGCGCCGACTGCCGAAGTCCAGCACCGCCGCGACCAGCGCGTCGATGTCCGCCTCCTCGGTGCGGTGATTGACGATCGCGGCACGGATCGCAAACCTGCCGTCCAGCGTCGTGCTCGAGGGCGCTGCAATTCCGGACTCTTGAATGTCGGCGACGATCTCGCGATTGGCCGCATCATCGGCGCGGTAGCGGAAGCAGACGATGTTGAGGTTGACCGGAGCCAGCAATTCCAGCCGCGGCTCGGCCAGCACGCGCGTTTCGAGATACTTCGCCAGCGCGCAGCTCCGCGCAATCGTCGCACCCAGCCGGTCGGTGCCGAACGTCTTCAGCGTGAACCACGTCTTCAGCGCGCGGAAGCCGCGCGACAGATCAGGTCCGAGATCGCAGGGCCAGACGGCCCCCGCCGCAAGCCCCCTCGCCTCGCGGCGCAGATAGGCCGCCGGCTGCGCAAAGGCCTGCCGATGCTGCTCGCCGTCACGCACCAGCAGGAAGCCGGCATCGTAGGGCACCTGTCCCCATTTGTGGAAATCGAGTGCAATGGAATCGGCAAGCTCGATGCCGCCGAGCTGTGGCGCGAGCTCGGGCGAGAGAATCGCGAGCGCACCGAAAGCGCCGTCGACGTGAAACCAGATGCCTTCCTCTCGACACAGCTCCGCGATCGCCTTGAGGTCGTCGATCGCACCGATGTCCACCGTGCCGGCGGACGCGACGACCAGGAACGGCTTGAAGCCGACTTCGCGATCAACGGTGATCTGCGCGCGCAGCGCCGCGACGTCGATGCGATGATCGGTATCGACGCCGATCTTGCGCAGCGCATCGGTGCCGAGCCCGGCAATGTCCATCGCCCTGGAGACGCAGCCATGCGCGGCCTGCGACGTGTAGGCCGTGAGCAGCGCACCGTCATTGCCGATGCCGTACTGCCGCGCCAGCGTGCCGAGCGCAGCCGTGCGCGCCACCAGCACCGCCATCAGATTGGCCATCGACGTGCCCGTGACGAAGATGCCGCTCGCGCTCTCCGGAAAGGCGAACAGGCGCCGCATCCAGTCGACGATCTGACGCTCGACCTCGATCGGCATGTGATCCCGCCCGCCGAGATTGGCGTTGAGGCCGGCTGCGAGCATTTCCGCGAGCATGCCGACCGCGGTGCCGCCGCCATGCACCCAGCCCATGAAGCCGGGATGGACGTTGCCGGTCGCATAGGGAGCGATGTGTTCGGCGAACTCGCGATAGACTTCGGCAAGGTCGCTCGCCTCGCGCGGCACGTCGGCCTTGAATGCGGCACGCACGCCATCGGGGATCGGCTGCCAGACGGGACGCGAGCGGACGTTGGCGATGCCGTCGATCGTCTCGTCCAGCATGCGATGGGCGAGCGCGCGAAACGCACTCCAGTCCTGCGGGTCGAGCGAGGCATGCGCAGTGGCGCTTTGCGCGTTGCGGATGATCTCGTTCATGTTGCGCGCCCCTCGCCTACTCTTGCATGCCGCGACAGCATCGTCGAGAACGCCGCGAAGATCCTGCGCATCTGCGGCGGCTTGTAAGGAAACACGTCCGGCGAATCCATGTTGTGCACGACGGCGGTGTTGTCGGCTTCGAAGACCAGAAGCTCGCCCTGCTGGTTCTCGGCGCAATCGACGATGAAATAATCGAGGCCGACCCGCCTGCTCATCTCGTCGAGCGCGCGTCTGTGGCGTGCCGCGAAGGCGTTGTCGAACTCGCGCATGAAGACGGCTTCCTCGGCCCGCTTCTCCTCGCTGAACGCCATGTAGGCGTTGAGATACCAGATATCCCAGCGGTCGGCGATCGCCATGTGGCAGGCGTAAGGCTTGCCGTCGACCATCGCGAGACGATATTTGCGGTAGAGCCCGTCCGGGTTCACATAGTCGACGAAGCGCGCGACGAAGAAATCCTGTTCGTCCCGCCCCGAAAGATAAGCCGCGAGCGCAGCCGCATCGTCGAGCTTCGCGAGCCCGACGCCGGCATGCGAGCCGCGCGGCCGCGCGATCATCGGAAAGCGCAGCTCATCCGCAATGTCCACGCAAGCGATCTGCTCTCGCGAAAGATCCGATAATTGCGCGCGCGTCGCGTGGATGGTCGCGGGAATGTCGAGGCCCGGCACGCCGGCCAGCAGCCGATACAACTTGTCGCGATCGAGATTGCCGATGCGGTCGGGACGATTGAGCAGCGGTCGCGGCCAGTGCGGCGCGGCCTTCGCGATCAAGGCGAGCGCCTCGCGGCATTCCTCGGAATCGGAGGCGACCACGATGGCAACGTCGTGCTCGGGCAAATTCTCCGGCAGACCGACGCCCTTGATAACGTAGAGCGTCAACAGCTCGACGTCGGAGCCTTCGAGCAGAAAATCGATCGGCGTGTTGCCGCCCATATCGATGTCGGCTGCAAGCGCGAGCACGCGCAGGCCCGGTTTCGGAGCAGCGCTCGGCGTGCGAAACAATTGATGGAAGGCGAGCACCTCCGACTGGATCGCGAGCCCTTGATCCTTGTCGCCGAGAAGCTGGTTGACCAACGACAGATCCAGCGCTTCGCCCGCGAGCGCGGTCCCCGCCGCGATCCGCGCGACGAGCTGGTCGCGCAACGGATGCAGGTCGACGCCTTCGAAGGCCCGGCGCGTCAGCTCCGCAAAGCCGATGCGGTCGGCATAGTTCGCCGCAATCATGCCGATGGGCGCGGAAACCGGATGCTGCATCTCACACCTCGAACGCGGAGTTTAACGGCACGGCCGCGGCTGCGCCACGGTCAAGCAGCAGCTCGATCTTTACCAGGACATGGGCGATGCGATCGAGCACGCGCTGCACGTTGCGCCCCGCCTCCGCCGCGTCCGGCGACCAGATCTCGGTCACGAGCCGGGCGCCGACGCAAAGGCGCAGCACGGCCTGCGATGCCCAATCCTGCCGCTCCAAACGGACCGGCTGGCCGATCAGGCAGCGCTGCGCGGCGACCTGCCGGTCCGCCGCGCTGCCGCTGATCTCCTCGTTCATGTCACGTGCCATCGCCCGATGAATCGCGCTGGTCTCGGCGATCGGAACCGGTTTTCCGCCGCGCAACAGCATGAACGGAAAGATCGTGGTTTGCGCAAATTCCTCGTCATCCACGTTCGCCGTCCTGGCCGCGCCTGGAACGGAGCGAAGCGACGGCGACAACGCGATCATGCTGTCGATGCCGGCGGCGAGTTCGGCCAGCACCTTGGCGCGGAAAGCGCCCGGCACGGCGTAGTAGCTGCCGATCTCGGCAAGCGCTGCCTCCCAGCGCAGCCATTGGCCGAAGTTCGGACGGCGCTCGAAGCGCGAACGCAGCGCCGTCCAGGCCATCGGCCAATCGCAACGGCCGGCATAGTCGAAGATGCCGGGCGCTATTCTCTCGACCCGTTCGAGCGATCGCGAGAGGCCCTTGGGCACCAGCAGCGCACCGCTGAAGGCAGGCCCACCGAAAAATTTCGAGCCTGACATCAGCACCATATAGCCGCGGTCGAGATAGGAGCGCAGCCGGCGGCGGCCGAGCCGGGCCTGACAGGCGTCGACGACGATCTGGACCTTGCGCGGCCAGCGCCGCGCGATCTCATCGAGGCAGGCCGCGCTCGGTGCACGCCACCCGAGCTTCGAGGAATCCATGATCTGGAGCAGCACGGGCACACCTTGCCCGATCGTGGTCTCGATCGCATGCAGCACCGCGGCATCGGCGTCCGCGCGCATCGCGATCCCAGGTCCGAGCAACGGCAACGCGATGCTGGATCCGGCGAGCCCCGCAACCGCGCCGTCCTTGCGAACCGCAATTCCGCTCGCCGTCATGGAGCTGAAATGGTGCCCGCGGGCGGTATGGGTGGTCCCGCTTCCGGTCTGGTCGGCCCCGACCACGATCGTCACCGGCCGCGCTCCGAGCGCCGCGCCCGCCAGGAACAGGGCGTGGATCTGGGAGTCCGTGCCGGAGGGCGAGAACACGACATCGACGCGCGGCGGAAGCTGGAGATGGCCGCGCAGCTCCTCTCGCATCTCCTCGCAGCGCGCATCGAATGCGATTTCGACCTCGTCGAACAGGCATTTGTGCATCAGTTCTTCGCGCGCCAGCGCGGCGCGGTCATAGGCCGCTTGCGAGATCGTCGACGCGGTCGAGGAGGCGAAATTCCAGATCTCCGGCTCCGGCGAGGCCGCGCAGCCATAGGCGTTGGCGCGATTCCTCGGGTCGAGCGCCAGCCGAGGATCGCCGCCGGAGACAAGCAGCGTGTCGAGCGGTGTGAAGAGATCGCGCAGGTGGTAGCGCGAGCCGCCGTTGGATGCGCGTTCCGGTTCTGACGGATGGGATGCGCCGGCACTCATCCCGGCAGGCTCACGCCGCGGCATCTGCCGCCGCCGCGGGCGCCGGTGCGAATTGCGAGGCGATGTCGCCGTGGAACACCGACGGTCCGACGTGATCGAGCGAACTCTGGATGTCGGCCCAGATCTCGCCGCCGATATCGGTCCAGCGCTTGCAGAAGGCGAAGTCCTCGGAGAGGTACGTGCCGGTCGCCGGATCGATCATGCATTCGAACAGCGCGAACCGGTTCTGGCTCGCGACGAGCGTATCGTGCGAATGCTCGCGGAAGAATTGCAGGCTCGCATAATTCGGATGGCGGCACATCGCCTCCAGCACGTGGCGCCGGATCATCAGGAAGCCCGTGCCGGCATAGCGCACGCGGGTAAAGCCGTTGACCACGACGATACGGTCGGGATCCTCGATCTCGAGCACGTAGTCCAGCGAAGCCGCCGGCACGTCGGCCCGGCCCGACTGGATCGCCCGCGCCGCCTTGTCCCAGTTGACCCGCTTGATCGGATAGCAGCCGGCGACGACGTCCGCGCCGCATTCGATCAGCCGGAACACCTGCTCCGGCTTGAAGCCGATATCGGCGTCGATGAACAGGAAATGGGTCGCCTTGGGATCGTCCAGGAACATCGCGGCCAGATTGGCCCGGGCGCGGGTGATCAGCGCGTCGCCGTCGCGCAGGAGCACCTTGAGCTCGAGATTGGCCATGCCGTGCACGGCACGCTGCAGCGCGAAGATCGAGCTCGCATAGATGCTCGACACCTGCCCGCCGAAGCACGGCGTTGCCACCACCAATTGCATCTTGTCCGACATCGGCAGCTCCGCCCCGCTCCAATCCTCACCAAGAGGTAAAGAGGCATGGTTAACGGCGTCTTAACGCGGCCTTAAAGGAACTTGACGAGCGAGAGCTGCGCCAGGTTCGAGGTCACCTGATAGGAGGCCTGCAGCGCGTTCTGGAGCGCCAGGATCTCGCTCGCGACCTGGTCGGGCGAGGCCGATTCCGCCTGGTCGATGATGGTCTGAATTTGCGCCTTGGCCTGGGTCTGGCGCGTGCTCGCATCCTTCATCGTGTTCTGGGCCATCGCGATGTCGGTCTGGATGTCCTCGATGCGCTGCTGACCAGGCTGCTGGGTCAGCGCCTGCGTCACGCGCAGGCTCAGCGCGGCGACCTGCCCGCCAGAATACTGGCCGGTCGGCGAGGTCGAGAAGGTGCCGAACACGGCGGTCGCCTGCAATTGCCGGCGGATCGCGTCCTCATTCGCCTGGGCGCCATACTGCACCGTCACGGCATCGTCGACCCGCGCCATCGCGGTCGAGCGCGCCGAGCCGGGCCCGTCATTGCCCTGGTACCATTTCACGGTGGTGGCCGAACCGTTGACCAGGGTAGTCGCCGAGCTCGCGGGCGAGGAGCCTACGCGCAGCGGCGGCTGGGTGGCGGTCACGGGCGTCGCGCCGAAACCAAGCGAACCCAGCGCTCCCGTATTGGAGCTGGTGATGTTCAGGCTGGCCGCATCGTCGGTGTTGATCGTGATCGAGCCGCCATGGACGGTCGACGGCTTCGACGTGCCCGTGATCGCGTCGATCTTGCTCATCAGCGTCTGGATGCTGTCGGTGACGTTGAGCTGGTCGCCGGTTGCGCCCGAACTGACGAAGGTGAGCGTGGTGCCGTTGACGGTGATGGTGTCGCCGGCGACGAAGCCCGGCGAAATCGAGTCCGACGGGCTTGCGCCGGACAGCGCCGTCGCGCCGCTGATCGGCGCCGGCGGCGCCGCCTGGTTGTTGACGGGCGTGCCGATCGCAGAACTGGCGGTGTTGAAGAAATTGTCGCCGGCGACGACCGCGGAGGCCGCGACCAGCGAGGTGTTGGCGAGCTTCGTGATCGCGGTGTTCAGCGCCGTGTTGAGGTTCGCGGCCGTATTGTTCGGGTCGACCGGGGTACTCGCATCGATCGCGAAGCTGCCGAGCGGCGTCGGCGTCGCCGTCGACGCCGTCAGGTCGATCTGCTCGGTCGTGCCGTCCGGCAGCGTGAACTGGACGCTGAGCTTGTCGCCGTTGTTCGGATTGATGCCGTTGAGATCGACCGAGAACGACACCGGAGATCCGCTCGGGCCGGTGATGGTCGCGCCCGTCAGCGTCGAGGAGACCGCCTTGAGCTTGAGGCCGAACGGCGAGCCCGCGACGTCCTCCGACACCTGAACCGAGCTCGGTGTCGGCTGCGTCTGCACCAGGCGGCCCATGCCGTTCGCGCCGAGATCGGCGGCTTGGCGCTCCGCCATCACGGTCTTGAATCCCGCCTGGGTGGTCGTGCCGTTGATGATGTCGCCGGCATCCGCAACCGGCTGGGTGTTGACGGCCGTTCCCGAGAACAGATAGCGGCTGCCGGTCTGCGTGTTGAGCACGCCGACCATCGAGCCGAATTGGGCTGCGGCGGTGTTCTGCGCGATGGTCTGGCCGTTGACGTTGAGATCCTGCGCGGTGTTGGCGGAGCCCGTCTGCACCGTGCTGCGTATCTTCGTCAGCGACTGCAGCGCGGTGTTGGCGAGGTTGATGCTGACATTGACGTTGGTGATCGTGTCGGTATAGGCGGCGATGTTGGAGAGCTGCGCGCGCCCGGCGATCGCAAAGCCCTCGTTGGTGCCCATGCCGGCATAATTCTGCGACAGCTTGCCGGTCGAGAGCTGCGTCGACAGGTCGGTGAGCTGCTGATTGATGTTGCGGATCTGCGAGCCGAGAACCGACGAAGAGTAGTTGATGCTGCTGATCGACATGTTTCAGAGCCCTGTTACTTGTTACCCTTGAGCCTGGAGCAACGTGTTCATCATGCTCTGCACCACCGACATCACGTGCGCATTGGCGGCATAGGCATTCTGGAGCTGGATCAGGTTCGACATCTCGGAGTCGAGATTGACGCTGGCGGTCGAGTTGAACTTGGCCTGGAGCGTCGAGACCACGACGCTCTGGCCCTGCTGGAGCTGAGTGGCCTGGGTCGCTGCGTTGGCCTGCACGCTCAGGAATTGCTGGAGATAGTTCGAGACGCTGCCGCTGAAGGGCTGGTTCGCCGAGCCGAGACCGCTCTGCGGCGAATAGGAGAACACCGCCGAAGTGAGCTGCGAATAGAGATAGTCCGACCGCGTGGTGTCGCCCGCGGGCGTCACCGGCGAAGTGCTGTAGATCGACATCCTGGTCGGGTCGTTGACCAGCTGCGTGTTCACGGCGATGCGCCCGGCAAGTCCGGTCATCTGCGAGCCCGAGCCGGTGATCGCGCCGGTGTAGAGCGCCTGTCCGCCGTCGGTGAACAGCGGCAGTTGCGGATTGCCCGAGGTCAGCGACGAGATCGTCTTGCTGGTCGAGGCCGAATTGAGCTTGGTGAGGCCGGTATTGTCGTCGGTCACCCGCAGCGTCGTGGCTGTCGCGGGCGACGGAGCGGCGGAGAAAGACAGATGCGAACCTGATAGCGCGGTGTTCAGCGCGGAGGCGATTGCGCCCATGCCGCCGGCGAAATTGATGCCGACCCGCATCGGGTTGGCATTCGTCGCGTTCTGAAGCGGCAGCGCCGCCGGATCGGTCACGTTGACCAGCGTGATCTGACGCTGGGTATTGGTCACGGTGTCCGTGTAGGTGATGTTGACACTATTGCCCGGCATGGCACCGGCGAGGTCGAGATCGAACCCGGCCGGCGGACCGGACACCGTGCTGCCGGCCGTGGTCTTGTCGGACAGCGCGCTCGCCATCGTGGCCGCGAGCTGGTCGATCTGGTTCTGCGCCTGCACCAGCACCTCGTCGCGCAGCTTCAGGTCGGCCGCGATCTGGCCGGACGACACCACGTTGTTGGCGACGACGTCGATCTGCGAGCCGTTCGGCAGCTTGATGTTGAACGCACCGACGCCGGATTTGGCCGGGTCGATGTTGTAGAGCGAGGTCGCCGACAGCGCGCCGGCGGAGGCAAAGGAGAATTCCGAGGCGAGCCCGGCGCCGACCAGCTGGATGCCGGTGGTGGTGTAGATGTTGGCCTGGTTCGAACCGTCGGTGGTGACGCGGACGTCGACATAGTTCGACAGCGTGTTGATGGCCTGGTCGCGCTGGTCCATCAGCGTGGCGGCCGAGGGATCGTTGGCCGACAGGCCCTGGAGCTTGGTGTTGATGTCGGCAATCTGCTTCATCGCCACATTGGCGGCCTGCGCCGAATTGCCGAGATCCTGCTCGACGTTGGAGCGCAGCGACTGGATGCCCTTGGTGGTGACGTTGAGCTGCTGCGCCAGCGCCTGCGCCGCGCCGAGCGCGACGGTCTGCGCCGACGACGCCCCCGAACTGGTCGACAGCGCCTGGAGCGCGCTCGTGAAATTGTTCAGCGCGGTTTCGAGCGTACCGGAATTGCCGGGCGTGCCATAGACACTCTGAAGCTGCTTCAGGATATTGGCCATCTGGTCGGCGTAACCGCTGCCGCCGGTCTCGGTGCGCAGCTGGTTCAGCACGTAGGTGTCGAGCTCCCGGCTGACGCCGGTCGTCATCGCCGTCGCGCCGAACTCGCCGGTAGTGACCTCGATCTGGTTCGCCCTCTGGACGACGTAACCCGGCGTCTGCGAGTTTGCGACGTTCGAGGAGACGATCGAGAGCGCGGCCTGGTTGGCACGCAGGCCGCTCATCGCACTGGCGAGGGCTGAACTCAAACCCATATCACTGACCCGCCTTTGGTTACGTTACGCGCCGATCAGCGCAACACGTTCAAGAGATCCTGAACCATCGAATTCGCGGTCGTGATCACCTTGGTGTTGGCCGAATAGGCCTGCTGGGTCACGATCAGCTTGGTGAATTCGTCGGCGATGTCGGTGTTGGATCCTTCCAGCGACGAGCCGCTGATGGTGCCCGAAGCGCCGTCGATGGCGTCGCCCGACTGCTCGGTCGCGGCATAGGCGCCGCCGTCCATCGCCTTCAGATAGTTGGTGCCGTTGAAGTGCGACAGCTGCACCTGCGCGAGGTTGAGGTTCTGGCCGTTCGAGAAGGTTCCGACCACGATGCCGTTGTTGTTGACGGCGACCGAGCGAAGCTGGCCGGCGGCATAGCCGTTCTGGGTGATGGTGTTGATGGTCACCGCGCCGCTGGTGCTGGCATATTGCGTCAGTCCGCCCGAGGAGATGTTGAAGGCGACCGAGCCGAGCGACTGACCACTGACGCTGACATTGTTGATGGTGATGCCCGAGCCGCTTGGCGAGGTCAGCGAGCCGTCGTTGGCAAAGGTGAAAGTCTGGCCGGTATTGACCCAGCCGACGGTCGTGCCGGTCGCGTTCGGGTCGGTCTGGTAGAACAGGTTCCAGCTGTCCGAATGACCCGCGCCCAGCGAGGCGCTGTCGGTCTTGGCCCAGCGCAATTGCAGGTTCACCGGCGTGCCGGCGGCGTTGTAGGCCGTCACGGCGCCGCCGCTGATCGATTCCTTGGTGAAGGTCGCGATGTCGTTGCCGATCACGCCGCCCGTGCCGGCGGTGCCGCCGCCGTCGCGGTTCCTGGTGATGGTCGAAGTGAAGCCGAGCGCGGCGAAGGCGGCGCTGTTCGAGCTGGACACCGACAGGTTGGAGACGGTGCCGGTGTTGAGCGTGATGACGCCGCCGCTGCTGACCGACGATCCCGATGCGCCGGCCAAGGCGTCGATCTTGCCGAGCAGCGTCGTGATGTTGTCGGTGACGTTGATCTGGTTGTTGCCCACCGCACCGGCGGCCATGAAGGTCAGCGTCTGACCATCGACCGTGATGGTGTCGCCGGCGACGAAGCTGGACGAGAGCACCTGGGCGCCGCCGGCCGTCGCGCTGCCGCTCAGCACTGTCGCGCCCGAGATCGCGGGCGATGACAGCACGTTGCCGCCGCGGGTCACGCTGCTGATGCCGAGCGCGGTGGCCGCCGTGCCGCTGCCGACCGCGACGTCGGTGCCGGTGCCGCTGGATATCACGATGTTGCCGCTGGCGGAGAGCGAGGCCGTGACGCCGGCGCCGCCGGCGGTCTGGATCCCGTTCAGGATGTCCGCCACGGTGGCCGTCGTGCCCGCGCCGAGACCGATCGTGGTGTTGTTGCCGACCGTCGAGACCGTCGTGCCGGCATTGAAGGTGATCGTATTGCCGTTGATGGTCAGGGTCTGGCCGCTGAGCGCAGTGAGAATGCTGGAGGCCAGATGCGTGCCGACCGTGTTGTCGAGCGATGTGGTGGTCGAGGCCACCGCAGACGAATTGTTCTGGAGTGCAACCGTGCCCGTGGCCGTCGTCGACGAGTAGGCCGAACGGATGTTGCCGGTGGCGGCTGCGCCCGAGACCGTGGCGTTGGCATAGGGCGCGGGAGGTGTGCCGACCGGCAGCGGGTTGGCGGCGAAGTCCGACGGGTTCAGCCCGCCGGCCGCCAGCAGCGTGCCGGCCGCCGCGGTCGTTTTCGCCACCGTGTTCGGCTGGGTCGGAAGGTTCGCGGCGTACTCGATCGAGGTGGTCGCCTGCGCCGGAATGAAGTTGTTCTGGAATTGCAGCACGTTTGCCACGCTGCCGGTCGGGTTGCCGGTCTTCGGGTCGACCGTGACGCCCATCAGGTAATAGCCGGCGCCGTTGACCAGATTGCCGTTGGCATTGAGCTGGAAGTCGCCGCGCCTCGTGTAATAGGTGACCCCGGTGAAGACAGGCACGTTGTCGACGACGCCGCTCGCCTTCTGGATCGAGAAGAAGCCGTCGCCGGTGATCGCCATGTTGGTGGCGACGGTGGAGCCGGAGATCGTGCCCTGCGTGGTGATGGTGGCCTTCGCATTGGCCGTCACGCCGCCCGCGACCTGCTTGCTCGGCACCGAGGAGTCGGGAATGAGATCGACGAAGCTGGTGCCGATGCCCTTGTAGCCGGTGGTGGATGAGTTCGCGATGTTGCCGGAAATGTTCTGCAGCGCGTAGGACTGCGCCTGCAGGCCACCCACCGAGGTGTTCATTGCATCGAAGATACCCATAACTTTGTCTCCAAATCCGATCTCGGCGGCCGGTCGACCAGGGCCGCAGTCGGGGGAGACCGTCGCAAGGCCTATGCCAATGCGGGTATCTCTAAGAAATCAATGACTTAATGAAAAAGCCCCGGCCTGGTGACCGGGGCACAATTGCCGGGACCGGCAACAATTGCCGGGACGTGAGGTCATTCCGGAGCGGCCCGCAGGACCGAATTCTGGTGCGCACCTGAGCATCTCGAGATTCCGGGTTCACCCTTCGGGCGCCCCGGAATGACGGAAGCCTAACCTAGGTCGCCGACGCCGCAGCCGGGTGGAAAACCAGCCCGAAACCGTCGATGCAATAGCGCAATCCGGTCGGCTTCGGACCATCGTCGAAGACGTGGCCGAGATGGCCGCCACAGCGCCGGCAATGCACCTCGGTGCGAACCATGCCGTAGGCTCTGTCCTCGGTCTTGCCGACATTGCCTTCGATCGGCGCGTAGAAGCTCGGCCAGCCGGTGCCGCTCTCGAATTTGGTCTCGGAGGCAAACAACGGCAGGTCGCAGCCGGCGCAGGCGAAGATGCCCTTGCGGTGCTCTTTCAGCAGCGGGCTCGAGCCGGGCCGCTCGGTGCCGTGCTTGCGCAGGATCTCATATTGCTGCGGCGTGAGCTGGGCGCGCCATTCGGCGTCCGTCTTCGTGATCTCGAATTTTGCAGCGGCTTTCTCGCCGGCCTCGGCCGGCGTTCCTCTCAGCCAGCGGAAGGCCGCAAGGCCGAACAGGCCGGCGGTCGTCGTCAACAGGATGCGGCGGTCAAACATCTCATTCTCCGTGTGGGAGCGTCCACCCCTGAGATACGGGCTTCCGACGGCGGAGGTTACACGTCCGGGCGGAATTTTTCTCGGGCCTATCGCGCGACGCCGGCCTCCTGCGAGGCCGGTTCCACAGCCTGTTCTCCCTCTTGGGCCACGGGTTTCGGCGGCGGGGCCGGCCGTGGCCGGATGCCGGGCGGCGGGCGGCGCGGACCGGTGCCGGCGGCCCGGTTGGCTTCGGCGAGGCGGGCCTCGCGCTCCCCGTCCTTGACCCTGGCCCGTTCGCGGTAACGGGCGAGCGAGCCTGCGGCGGCGGAGCTCGCCCTGCTCCAGATTCCGACCAACTGACCTGCGACGCGCCCGGTGGCACCGCCCGCCCAGACCAGTTCGAACGGCGAGAACAGCTTCCAGCGCTCGTCGCCCCGCAGGATGCTGCGCGCGATCATCTGCCCGGCCATGGCCGAGGTGTTCATGCCCTGGCGGCCGAACCCGCTCGCCACCCACAGGCCTTTGCGCAACTGGCCGATCTGCGGCATGCCGTGCACGGTCTGGCCGGTGGCGCCGCCGAACATCTCGGTGATCTCGACATCGCCGAGCGTCGGGAAGATCGAGCGGATCCGGCGCCTGACGGCGCCTGCAAAGCGCTGCGGCCGCGCAGCCCAGGTGGTCTCCGGACTCTCCCACATCAGGCGGTCGCCATCGACGATGCGGAAATGGTCGACGCCGTCGGAATCCATCACCGATCCCTTGAAGGCGATCAGCTCGTGCACGCGCTCACCAAGCGGCGCCGTGATTCCGGCATAGCGCCAGACCGGCAGCAACGTGTCCGACAGGCGCCGCAAGGGCGCGCCGAGGTGAATGTTCCCCGCGAGCACGATATGGGTTGCGCGCAGCCGCGCCGAGGGCGTGACGATGCGTTTGCGGATGCCGGAATGATCGATGCTGACGACGGGCGTGTCCTCGAAGATGCGGGCGCCTGCCCGCCGTGCCAGCGCCGCCAGGCCATGCACATATTTGCGGCCGTCGACCTGGAACGCCTTCGGATAGTACACGCCGTGGAAGTAGCGATCGGTCTTGAGCACGTCGCGAACGCGATCGACCTGCCAACCCTCGACCTCGGTGTCGAAATCCTCGTTCAGCATCTGCAACCGGCTGATCAGCCGGTCGCCTGCATCGACGTTGGAGACCTCCAGCACGCCGTCATCAGGGCCGATTCCCGGCATGTTCTCTTCCGTGGCGTTGGCCCGCACGAATTCGGCGCCCTCCTTCGACAACCTCCACAATTCGCGCGCGTCCTCGAAGCCGACGCGCTCGATCAGATCGGTGAGCGGCAGCGCGAAGCCCGGCATCACGGTGCCGAGCTGGTTGCCGGACGCGTTCCAGCCGATATGGCGGCCCTCGAGCACCGCGACACTCGCCCCGAGCCGGGCCGCCTCCAGCGCGATGGTGAGCCCGGCAAGGCCCGCACCGATGACGCAGATGTCGGCGTCGAGGTCGAATGACAGCCGCGTGCGGTCGCGAAAGCCGGCTTCTTCCTGGGACACGCTTGTGAAAGTCTCGCTCATGTCGTTTTCTTAGAGCATGATCCGGAAAACTGCGCAGCGGTTTTCCGATGAGATCATGCGGAAATAACAACCTGGTACCAAATGGGCGCCTGTCACCTTGTCCTCGACCGGCGCCTGTAGATTATTCTGGACGGATAACGATTCGGGAATGCCATGCGCCGTTTGATGCTGCTGCGTCACGCCAAGACCGAGACCGACGCGCCGAGCGGCCGTGACCAGGACCGCCGGCTCGACGATCGCGGCCACAAGGACGCCGCCCGGATCGGCGACTGGATGGCCACCCATCCGCCCTTCCCCGACACCGTGCTGGTGTCGCACGCGGTCCGGGCCCGGCAGACCTGGGACATCGCATGGGAGGCGATGAAGGACCGCGTCCCGACGCCGCAGGTCGAGATTTTGCCGGAACTCTACGGCGCCGATCCCGCGCAGATCCTGGAATCAATTCGCACCGCAACGGCGCCTGCCGACCCCAAGCAATTGCTCCTGGTCGCGCATAACCCCGGCATGCACGAAGCCGCGCTGATGCTGATGGGTGGCGGCGATCCTGATGGCGCCAGGGCGCTCGCCGACAATCTTCCCACTGCAGGGCTTGCGATCTTGGACTTTGACGTCAAGGATTGGGGTGACGTCGCCTACCGCCGCGGCAAGCTGGTGCTGTTCACCAGTCCCAGGCTGCTTCGATCGGGGTGACCGCGCGACGTGCCGACAAGACGTGCTGACTGGAAGATTTGGAGGCGCAGATGTTCAAGTCCATCCTCGTGCCCATCGACCTCGCCGACACCGATCTGGCCAAGCCGGCGATCGCGACCGCGGCAACCCTGTCGCAGACCTGGAACGGCCAGGTGCGCCTGCTCAACGTGCTGCCGATGACGCCGGTGATGCTGGCCGAATACGTACCGGCCGATTTCGACGAGCAGCAGCGCCAGACCTCGGAAGAGGCGCTCGCCATCGTCGCGCGCGAATCCGGCATCGAGCAGGCGCGGATCTCCAGCGTGGTGCGCCAGGGCGGCATCTATCACGAAATTCTGGAGGAAGCGGTGCACATGAAGGCCGATCTGATCGTGATGACCTCACACCGGCCGGCGATGCGCACCTATTTCCTCGGCTCCAACGCCGGCCACGTCGTGCGCTACGCGAAGTGTTCCGTGCTGGTGGTGAGGCATTGAGGAAGGCGGAGGCGATACCCGAGACCACTCCTATCGCCCATCCCGGACGTCGCTTTGCGCGTCCAGGCCACAATGTGGAAGCAGTTACAATTGGCTTGGCAAAACAGGCAGGCATAGCGGCACTGGTCATTGCATTCGGCCGGTTGCGTAGCCATTTGCTCTTCAGCGACGACGCAGACCGGACTGTCGCAGCGATGCCGACCTGAGTTCGAGCCAACACGGCTCGACCGGCGGCCGATTCCAGTAAGCGCAGTTGGAGCCGAGGCCTAAGCATGCAGATCCGGGTCGGCTTCGAAATGGTCTACGACTTCCCGCAAGTCACGCCATTGATCGCGATGGTCGGGACGCATTTTACGCGGGCATCCGATGTTATTGTGCCGGATCACCTCGTCACCTCGCCTTCTGTTCCGATCACGCCCTACCGCGACAGCTTCGGGAACTGGTGCAGCCGGCTGGTTGCGCCCCGCGGCCGCATGCGCCTTACTGCCGACGGAACGGTGCGCGACAGCGGCTTGCCCGATGTAATCGTGCCTTCAGCCGCGCAACACGCAGTCGAGGATCTTCCATCGGACACCCTGCTCTATCTGCTCGGCAGCCGGTATTGCGAGACGGATCGGCTTTCCGACATTGCTTGGAAGTTGTTCGAGAAGACGGCGCCCGGCTGGCCTCGCGTCCAGGCGATCTGCGATTTTGTTCACCATCACATCGCGTTCGGATACGAGCACGCGCGGGCGACCATGACGGCATGGGAGGTCTTCAACGAGCGAAAGGGCGTATGCCGCGACTATGCGCATCTCGCCATCGCGTTCTGCCGCTGCATGAACATTCCAGCGCGCTACTGCACCGGCTATCTCGGCGATATCGGCATTCCGCCGCCCCACGCCGCCGGCGACTTTGCAGGTTGGTTCGATGCCTACCTTGGCGGTCGCTGGTACACCTTCGATGCACGCAACAACACTCCGCGCATCGGCCGTGTCCTGATCGCCCAAGGCCGCGATGCGGCGGATGTTCCGATTGTTCATATTTTCGGACCAGGCGAGCTCATCAGCTTCAAGGTGTGGACCGATGAGCTGGTGTGAGCCGCTCGTCGTGGTCAGTTTCGCGCAAGCCGGACGAGATTGACCTCGCTAATTGACAAGATGGGTGCTACAGGGTTGGCATCACCGCGCGCTTCCTGGCTGTTATCGGTGACTGAGAGCATCGCGCTCCCGCCTCAAACGAAAGAAGGCGGTCATATGTCCGATCTGATCAAATTCGACATTCGTGAGTGGCTCGTTCCACCGATATTGGTGCCTGTCTTCCTGGTGCTGGTGATCGCGATCTCAGCCGTTCTTTAGCGGCAGGTCCGTTCAATTACCCTGCGCCAACTGGCAGGCGCAGCCCCCTGAGCCAAAGCCACGACTCAAAACCAAAACTCAAGCCAAGGCGTGAGCAGAGACAGGAGGCGGAATGGCAAACACGGCAATCATCAGGGATGCCTACGGCGTTCCGGCGGTTTTCGTCGGTTCGAAGACGGGTCGGGACGATGCTCCCTTTGTCTTCGTGAGGGTCGGAGACGAGGAGCGCAGGATGCGCTGGTCCGAATGGGATGCTCTTCCGGCCTGGACCGGCGAGCCTGCGACTTGGGCGAATAGAGCCAAGTACCGATGGGGTGTCGAACATGAAGACGGCCCGAACAAGGACCGCGGCGCTTCTGCTGGCATCGGCACTGGGCACCTTCACGCCGGCAGCTTTCGCCGCGGAGCCGAACTGCCGAGCGATCGAAAGCACCGGCGCGCGCCTCTCCTGTTACGATGCGGCATTTCCCCCGAAGCAAGCAAATCCGCCGAAACCGGGCGTCGACCCATCGTCAGGCTACAAGGACCCGTTTCTTGCGGAAGAAGCCCGAACTGCCGCGAAGCTGAAGAATATATGCCGCGGCTGCTGAGGTTTCACCGACCTCGGACGTGTGCCGAACGTCGCACTCCAATTCGGAAGGTCGGATGAATGACGAAAGAAACTGCGAAAGGTGGCCGAGTGGTCCGCCAACGAAAGCGTGCTCTTCATCTGGCCGGTGCGGTACTGGATGACAGGGCCGACAGTTCCGCCAGTTCCAACGACCAATCGAAGAGAAAGCAGCGCCTGCTTGATGGGCCTATGGAATTCAGAACTGTTCGCGTTGATCGTTCAAACCGCCCTTCGAGCGATGACCAGTAATCCAGCCAGCGGCGAGCCCTGGGCTGTTTTCCGATAGTTCCTGCGCGAACGGAACAAAGCCCTCGCTATTCGGGAGATAAGGGCGCATTGTCTCGTTACCGCCGAGCGGCCCTTAGCATTTATCGGTGGTGTGGACGCGAGTTGCGCTCCCGCTCAACCTCGAAGCGGAGCATCAAAATGCCGGCTCGACGATCCCCAGAACCATCATCGACATTCGAATACCGCATGGCGCAAGAGGCACTCAACCTTCGTCAGCAGGCCGAAGGGATGCCCGCTGGCATCCGCCGCACGGAGCTTTTGAGCAAAGCCCGGCAGATCGATGTGGCCGGAGAGGTCAACAAGTGGCTGACCTCACCGGGACTGTTTGCGCCGCTTTAGGGCTTCATCTCCAACAGGCTGAACTTACGGCCTCCGCGTGGAGACCAACAGGTATCGGGATTTTACTCTCACCCTCCCGAGTTGATCAGGCGCCGCCTGCGCGGTATTTCAAGCGGGCGGCGTTTGCTTGTGTAAAGCCTTTCGCCGGGACTGCATCCCGCAATCAAGAGTGAAGCTGAGTGCCTCCCAGCGCGTCGCTGAAAGAGCCGCTTTGACCATGACGCCTTTTGCGTTGAGCTGAACGCTTCTCGTCGCCCCGGATTGCGCTCCTTCCGCTCGGCAAAAAGTACAATCCCTTGCGTTGCCCGACGGGCAAAACACGCAAGCCCTAGGTCAACGCACGCCGCGAAAAACATTCTACTTTACCGAAATTCGGAAAGGGCGTATGTGTCGCGGCAACCTGGCCCAAGGAAGAGGGGCGTATCGCGATCGTCACGAAGCGGGCCGGGCGGCGGTGGACGCTGATTGCATCGGCGCGAAGAGCTTCGCAGGGCGGGCAACCGTGAGCGAGAGCGTCGCGCACACGACCGGTGTAATCAGCGTACGGCAAAATCGTGTGGTCCTGACGCCCGGGGTCTGTGCGTCAAGTCTTGTGGTGATGTGTCTCGTCCAACCGGACGTACGCGTCAGCCATCCGCAAGGCGACGGGGGCAATAGTGCAACGCTCCCCGGGGAGAGTACGACATAAGCCGTAAAACCACTGCGCAGGGAAGGCCGGTTGTTTGGCTTCACCTGTATGCCGCTGTGCAGAGTCTTGCTCTACCCTTCGCACAGTGGACCGTGGGTGCCCGGCCGGCACCCGGTCTTCCCTGCGCCCTCTTTCAATTGAGGGCAAGCGACGAAGCAAAGCTCGGGCGAAATGCGCCGCGAGGATGATCAACCATGTGTGTCGTTGAACAAAGGTCTCGTGCCCCGGACGCAGCGCAGCGTCCTTTCGACGATGCGCTGCAGAAGCCGGGGCCCATGCATCAGCGAGTGCGTGGCCTTCTGGGTCCCGGCTCTGCGCAGCAACGCTTGCGCGTTGCGGCGCTTCCGGGACACGCAGGGATCAGCGTCGCACGTGCCTCACAGGTATCGCGTCAGCTCGGTCTTGACCTGTCCGTAGACGGCGTCCTCGATCTGGCTGCGCGTAATCCCGATGTCGCGCAGGGCGCGGTCGTCGAGTTCGTTCAGGGTCTTGACGGCGGAGCGGTGCTCCAGGCGATCGAACAGCGCGTAAACAACACTGGCGAGCGTTGCAAAAAATCCGCTCGCTGAGGATGGGCGTATGCTCCGCCCGGCAGTTTGTGAGATCAGGGTCATTTTTCTTCTCCGGCAGTCGTCCCACGCGGCGAAGCCGATGCCGTTGGCGCAGACGCTACGAGCGCTTGCACCTCATTGCCGTCGGATTGCTCTCGCTCTCCTCGGCTCAATCGCGGAACTTGATGGAACTTAAATGCTCCAGTACACTGCTCGGAGCAAGTAAAACATTGCTCTCGGTGCAATAATGTCCAAGTTCGAGTACGTGAAGCTTGCCGATGCCATTGCCGTCGATATCGCTAACGGCACGTTAAGGCCCGGCGACCGTCTGCCGCCGCAGCGTAATTTTGCCTATGACCGTGGCATCGCGGTCTCGACCGCGAGCCGGGTTTATACGGAGTTGCTCCGCCGTGGGCTCGTCGTCGGCGAAGTCGGCCGCGGCACGTTCATCTCCGGCGACATCAGGCGCGAGGTCGAGGCCTTGAGCGAGCCGCGCGATGCGCGGATCGATTTCGAGGTCAATTATCCGCTGCTGCCGCAGCAATGGGCGATGATCGCCAAGAGCCTTGCAGGCCTCGAGCGCGTCGACGCACTTGAATCCGCGCTGCGCGTCTCGACCAGTACCGGCACCAGGAGCGCGCGCAATGCCGCCGCCGCCTATCTCGCGCGGAAGGATTTCGCCCCGCAGGCCGAGCAGATCGTCTTCACCGCCAACGGCAAGCAATCGCTCGCGGCCGCGCTCGCGGCACTCGTCCCGACCGGCGGCCGCTGCGGCGTCGAGGCGCTGACCTATCCTTACGTCAAGAGCATCGCCGCGCGGCTTGGCGTGACGCTGGTCCCGATTCCCATGGACGAGCATGGCGCGCGGCCCGACGCCATCCAGAAGGCGCATCGCGAGGCGCATCTGTCGGCGCTGTATCTCCAGCCCATCATCCAGAACCCCCTCGGCGTCACCATGACCGCAACGCGGCGCGCCGACATCATACGCGTCGCCGAGAAGCTCGACCTCACCATCATCGAGGACGCCGTCTACGGCTTCCTCGCCGACGACACGCCGCTGGCCGCCCTCGGGCCGGACCGCTGTATCGTGATCGACAGTCTGTCCAAGAAGGTCGCGCCGGGCCTTGCGCTCGGGATCCTCGTGGCGCCGCCTCGCTTGCGCGAAAGCGTGATGAGCGCGGTGCGGACCGGCGGCTGGATCGCCTCGGGCTACGCGCTCGCATCCGGGCAGCGGCTGATGGCCGACGGCACCGTCGCCGAGCTGACGCGGCTGAAGCGGATCGATGCCGCCCGGCGCCAGCAGACCGCTGCACGGCTGCTGGCCGGCTACCAGCTCGCCGCCGACCCGCGCTCCTACCATCTGTGGCTGACGCTGCCGCCGCACTGGCGCTCGCAGACCTTCGTGGCGGCGGCGGCGAGGCGCGGCATCGCGCTGACGCCGTCCTCCACCTTCGCCATCGCCCACGGCCACGCACCGAACGCGGTGCGCCTCGCACTCGCCCCACCCACCTTCGAGCAGCTCGATTCCGGCCTGCGCACCATCGTGTCGCTGCTCGGCACCAAGGAAGAGGATTTCGACTCGACGGAGTAGCTCAGATCTCCGGCCAATCCGCGATGAAGCCACTCGCTTTGTAGGGCTCGATCTTGTCCCATTCGTGCAGCATGCGGCGGCGAAATTCGGCATCGGTATGCCAGAGCGAACGCGGCGTCGCGAAGCTGTCGACAGTGAGCAGCATCTTCTCGACCTCCGGCCAATGCCTCTGCAGCGTCATCGGGTAACGCCGCGCGGTCCAGGTGTTGCCGAGGCAGATCACGCTGCGGATGTTCCGCAGTCCGAGCGCCGCATCGATCACCGGAAGCGAGAAGATCACGTTCTCGCCGGTGTTCATCGCGCGATGCTCCTCAAGGATAACGTCCGCCGGAATGCCCGCCGCGATCATCGCCGACTTGATGATCGTGCACTCGGTTTGCTCCGAGCCCGGCGTCATACCGCCGCTGACAATCGACCAGCGGAATAGACCCTCGCGCCAGAGCCTTACGGCAGTGCCGGCACGTAAGCCCACATCTTCGCGGGTGCCGAACATGAACAGCAGGTCGGCTGGCCGCAGCGGCGTGTCGATCAGATGGGTGCGGTTGATTCTGGCGATCTCATCTGCCGTCGGCAGACGGGTGCTGCGGTCCACGACTGACATGAACGCAAGATGCGACGTCGGCGCCGCGACGCGAAGTCACGTTTGATTGCTGCCGATTGCACTCAAGGCAGCAGCGCCTTCGGCACCTGATCGAAACTGTAGCTCTGCGGCTGGTTGCGCCGCACGAAGCCGCCGACCTGCCAGGCGAACAGCGCGGCAAAGCCGAGGATGAACAGCACGCCGGCGAACTCGCCGATCACGAGGGCACGGATCAACAGGCCGGCCATCGCCACCGTCAGCATTGCGAGCAACGCCAGCACTGCCGCATAGGCCGCACGGCCAAGCCCGGCGGTCAGCACCGCGCGGCTGCCGGCCTTGGCCATGCGCGCATGCAATTCGACGATGAAGGCGCGAAAGCCGTTGTCCTGCGGCGCCATCAGCGCCGCGGTCTGCCAGCTCGTCGACAGGATCGTGATACGGCGGCCACTGCTGTGGGTGACATCGGCGCGGAAGCGATGCTGCTGCATCGAGACCGGGCGGAACGACAGCCGGATCGCGCCGATCTCGGCATAGGGCCACAGCGCGGCGCGGCCGCCGATGTGCCAGGAAAGCCCCTCCTCCGTCAGCTCGAAGCGATGCGCCGAGCCGATCAGCGACGCCTTGTAGGCGTAGCTCGTGACCGACGCCGCCTCGGCTCCCGAATCCTGCATCCTCACAATCAATCCAATCCCGCGCTCCGCGACCCGCTTGCGTGACCGCCCTGGCCCATCCTACAAGCGGGACATGGCTGAGACGATTTCTTTTCCGCGCCGCCTGATTCTCGGCGCCGCAATGACCTCAGGCGTGCTGCTCGCTCTCGCGGTGCACATGCTGGGCGCGCGCTACGGGCTCGACCTCGGCGGGCTCTGGCGCTCCGACTCGCATGAGTTCATTCCCGCCGGCGCGGCGATCGCGTGGTGGCTGATCGCGACCGTCGGCTTCTCCGGCGGCTATTTCACGGCGACGTTGATGCAGAGCGCCGTCTCCGGCCAGATCCCGCAGCGGATGCGGCAATTCCTGATCGCTGTCGGCGTGCTCCTGCTTGCTGGCGCGGGCCAGGCGGCTTCGGCACCGAGCCCGATCCCGACCGTCTCGGGCGTGCTGGCCGGACTTGCCGCGCTATGCCTCGGCGCCGTGATGGCGTTCTGCGGGGCCCATTTCGCGCTGCGCCGCGGCTGAATATCAGGCAGACACGCGCAGCCGCGGGCGGTCCAGCATCATCGCCACATCGGAAGCGGGCCGCGGCTTGCTGAACAGATAGCCCTGCGCCTGGGTGCAGCCCTCGCGCCGGAGCAGCTCGAGCTGCGCATCGTTCTCGACGCCTTCCGCGGTGGTGACGATCCCGAGACTGCGGCCAAGGCCCGTCACGGCGCGGATGATCGCCATGGAATCCTCGCGCGTCGTCAGCTCCGACACGAAGGAGCGGTCGATCTTGATCTTGTCGAACGGGAAGCTGCGCAGATAGCTCAGCGACGAATAACCGGTGCCGAAATCGTCGAGCGAGATCCGTACGCCCAGGGCGCGCAGCTCGTGCAGCGTGGTCAGCGTCGCCTCGCTGTTCTGCAGCAGCACGGATTCGGTGATCTCGAGCTCGAGGCGCCGCGCCGGCAGTCCCGAGGCGGCCAGCGCCGCGATCACGGATGTGATCAGGTTCGGATTCTTGAACTGGACCGGCGACAAATTGACGGCGAGGTCGACATCATCAGGCCAGGTCGCCGCGTCGATGCAGGCCGAGCGCAGCACGAATTCGCCGAGCTGGACGATCAGTCCGGTCTCCTCGGCCAGCGGAATGAAGTCGATGGGAGCAATCAGGCCGCGCTGCGGATGGTTCCAGCGCAGCAGCGCCTCGAAGGCGACGACGCGGCCGCTGGCGACGTCGCGGATCGGCTGATAATAAGCCTCGAATTCGTCGCGCTGCAGCGCCGCGCGCAGATCCATTTCAAGGAGACGACGCGCCTGCGCGCGGGCGTCCATGCCGGTCTCGAAGAAGCGATAGGTGCTGCGGCCGTCGGCCTTGGCGCGGTACAGCGCGAGGTCGGCGTTCTTCAATAGCTCGTCGGGATTGTTGCCGTCCTGCGGCGACAGCGAGATGCCGATCGAGACGCCGATCACGATCTGATGGTCGTCGATCTCGTAAGGTGCCGAGATCACCTCGACGAGGCGGCCGGCAAGCGATCTCGCAGCGGCTTCCTCGGAGCGTCCGATCTGGACCACGGCGAACTCGTCGCCGCCGAGCCGCGCCACGGTGTCGCTTTCGCCGACCGCGAGGGACAGCCTGCGGCCGACTTCCCTCAGCAGGGCATCGCCGATGGGATGGCCGAGCGAGTCGTTGATGTCCTTGAAGCGATCGAGATCGAGACAGAGCACCGCGAGCTGATCGCCCGACCTGGTCCGGCGCAGTCCCTGCTCGAGCTGCTCGTGGAACAGCACGCGGTTCGGCAGGCTGGTCAGCGCGTCATGGCGCGCCATGTGCGAGATCTTGGCCTGCGCTTCCAGCCATTCGGTGATGTCCTCGAAGGTCGCGACCCAGCCGCCACCCTGCATCGGCTGGTTGACCACCCGGATGGAGCGGCCGAACCGGCTGACGACGTCGGTCGTGGTGCGGCCCTCGCGCGCATCGGCGACGAGGCGGGCGAAGAATTCGTCCGCGTCGCCCTGCCACTGGCCCCTGGCCTGCTCGTCCCGCAAGATGTCGACCAGCCGGCGGCCGGTGAGCGCGATGTCGGTGCGGCGAAGCATCGCCGCATAGCGCTCGTTGAACAGGATGATCTTGCCGTCGGCGTCGAACATGCAGAGCCCCTGCGACATGTTCTCGAGTGCCGTATCCAACACCATTTGCTGGGCGCCCAATTGGCCCCTGGCACGACGGTCGAGCAGCGCGGCCACGAGCGCGATCGCAATGATCGCGACCGCAGCGCTGGCGGTGAGGAAGGACAGCGAGGCCGGCGGGATCGACAGGCCGCCGATCGCGAGCGTCGGATCCGGCGTCAGCAGCACCGCGCCCATGGCCGTGAAATGATGCGCGACGATGGCGACCGTCAGCAGGGCCGTCGCCGCCAGCGCGTGGACGAGGTCGTCGCGGCGCGCCGCCACGAACAGCGCAAGTGCCGCAAAGAAGATTCCTGAAAGCACCGAGACGGCGACCGTGCTTCCGATCCAGTCCACCCGCGCAGGCATCTCCAGCGCCGCCATGCCGGTGTAATGCATCGCCGCAACACCGGCGCCGACGATGGCGCCGCCGAGGACGATCCACACGGCGCGCGAGGACGATACGGCGATGCTCAGCCCCACGAAGGTCACGGAGATCGCGAAGATCAACGACAGGATCGTCACCGGAATGTTGTAGGCGCCCGCGCCTCCGGGCCCGTAGGCGAGCATCGCGATGAAATGCGTCGCCCAGATGCCGCATCCGCTGACGGCGGCATCGAGGCCGAGCCAGGCCAGACGCCCGGTGCCCTGCGTCGCGCGCGCCCGGTGGAACAGGCTGATCGCCGCCGCGCTGGCGAGCAGACACACCGCGCCGCCAAGCGCGACGAGCCGCAAATCGTGCTCTTCGGTAAGACAGTAGAGAACTTGGTACATCCACGGGCCCCTATGGACCCGCACTTCAACCAACAGAAGTGGACAGTCGGTAACCGGCTAAGCGCCTGTTGCGGCAATGGTGAACGGAAGATGTGTCCATTCACTCGGATTGTTCATCCCCGCGTGTGCGCGCACAGGCGCCAGCCATACGGCCCGACGCCGCGCTTCGGGGACGACGGAATGCGGTGCAGGCATGCAAGCGCCGCGCGGATGACCGCGCGGCGCCATTCCCGTCAAGCCAGCTTAGCTCGCCGCACGCAGGTTCACCTTGCTCTCGGCGAGTTTCGTCAGCTTCATGTCGGTCGCCTTCTCTTCCTCGAGCGTCTTGGCGAGCACACTGGCGCAGTCGTTGCGGCCGAGCTGCCTGGCCCATGCGATCAGGCTGCCGTAGCGTACGATCTCATAATGTTCGGCGGCCTGCGCCGCGTTGATCAGCGCGGCATCGAGCACCGCCTTGTCCGCGACCTCGCCGGCGGTCTCGTCGGCTTCCTCGATGATGCCGTCGATCGCCGGGCAGTCGACCGCCTTCACGGGAACGCCATGCATCTTGAAGACCTCCTCGAGCCGAGCGACGTGCTGCTTGGTTTCCTCGAGGTGCGTCAAAAAGCCCTGTTTTAGCTGCGGATCGGTGGCCTTGCTTGCCATTTTCGGCAGCGCCTTGGTCAGTTGCTGCTCGGCATAATAGATGTCCTGGAGCTGGTGCACGAACAGGTCGTTCATGGTCTTGATGTCTTTTGTGAACAGTCCCATCGTTCCGTCCTCTCGGTTTCTCTGGAACAACACGGCAGCGGCCTGCACGAAAAGCCGCTTATTCCGCCATGTTCGGTTGCTGATGAGGCACAACGAGCGCGCGGCAGCGACGTTCCAAAAAAGCCCGTATGGCTTGCGCTGAAGCAATGCGGACCAAGCCGGGATCTGAGATCATCTCAACATTCGAAACGCACGAGCCGGGCGGTTTCACGACTCATATGCTTAACGCGCCTTCCGATGTGAACCGCGTATGACAAAATGGCCGGTCCTGCGCAGAACCTATTGTTGTCAAGGGCTGCACAAGCCGGTGTTTTTGCCTTAAATGAGCCGGATCATGCCTAGCGATCGATGCCTGCCTATGGCCATCATCGCACCCGATTGGCCAATGCCTGGCCCGGTCGGTCTTGCCCCCCGCCGGGAGGATGAATGCACGGACTGCTGACCGCGCTGAAGCGCGGCTTCAAGAGATGGATCGGCTGGCGACGGCTCGGAGTCGCCGCGAGCATCTTCATCATCGCCTTCGCGATCACCACGCTGGTGCGGACCCTCAAGGGCATCGATACCGGGGTCATCCTGACCGCGTTGACCGAGATTCCCCGCGGGAGCATCGGGCTCGCGGCAGTCTGCGTTTTCTTCGCGTTCTGCACGCTGACCTTCTACGACTATTTCGCACTGCGAACGATCGGCAAGAAGCACGTGCCCTATCGCATCGCGGCGCTCTCCAGCTTCACGTCCTATTCGATCGGTCACAATATCGGCGCCACCGTCTTCACCGGCGGCGCGATCCGTTTCCGGATCTATTCGGATTACGGGCTGAACGCGATCGACGTCGCCAAGATCTGTTTCCTGTCGGGCCTGACCTTCTGGCTCGGTAACATCTTCGTGCTCTCGATCGGCCTGGCCATCCATCCGGATGCGGCGTCCTCGATGGATCAGCTTCCCCCGTCGATCAACCGGCTGATCGCCCTCGGCGGCCTTGCCTCGATCGGCGCATATCTGGTCTGGCTGTGCATGGGCGAGAAGCGGCGGGAGCTCGGCCAGAAGGGCTGGAAGGTGGTGCTGCCCTCGGCGCCGCTGACCCTGGTGCAGATCCTGATCGGCGTGGTCGATCTCGGCTTCTGCGCGCTGGCAATGTATCTGCTGATGCCTGCCAATCCGCCGATCGACTTCATGTCGCTTGCCGTGGTGTTCATCCTGGCGACGCTGATCGGCTTTGCCAGCCATGCGCCCGGGTCGATCGGCGTGTTCGATGCCGCCATGCTGGTGGCGCTGCCCCAGTTCGGCCGCGAGGAGCTTCTGGCGACGCTGCTGGTGTTCCGCATCCTCTATTTCGTGATCCCGTTCGGCCTCGCCATCTCCATCATGGGCACGCGCGAGCTCTGGATGAACGTGGTCGCCCCCTGGCAGGAGCGGCGGCGGCTGGCGGAGGCCTGCGCCCAGGCCAATCTGCCCAAGCAGGTGGCCGGGATGGAGCGTGAACGGGCGCTGCGGCAGGCCGGCAAGCGGTAGGCGGATCCTCGAACCCGTGAGACAAAGGTTGCAGGCGGGGGAGCGATCCTCTCTTATTTCCGCCTCAACTTTGCCGTTGAACACGCGGGCCATGATCCCTCGCCCCCTTCGTTCCCTTTCCGCAGGCGCCCTGCTGCTTGCGGCGATTCTGGTCGCCCTGCTGCCCGAGCGCGCCGTCGCTCAGGACGCCGGCGCCCTGCAGATCAGCTGGGAGGTGCGCAACCGTTTCCGGCTGTTCCGCGAGGAGCGCGACTTCCTGCTCCATGTCGAGAACGCGCGCAACCGCAACATCCTGGCCGCCGAACAATCGCTGGAGCTCCAGAGCGAAGGCCGCGGCTGGGCCCGCAACATGGTCAACCGCCTCTGCATCGACCTCCAGGGCCGGGTCAACCAGCCCTGCACCCGCGACAACACCAAGGAAAACTACCTCACCCCGATCGACCACCCGGTCACCGTGCGCCTCGTTGGCGCGGTGCCGGTCGGCGCCACCTGCGCCTGGTCGTTCGACGACGGCGACGGCCCGCAACAATCGACCTTCGACTGCGCCGAGCCGATCAACCTGCGCGTCCGCTACGGCAAGCAGACGGTCGCAACCGTCGACGTCTCCTCCGGCTCCGATCCGACCCAGCGCGTCCAGACCGAGATCCAGGTCCGCGACATTTTCGTCGCCGGCCTCGGGGACAGCATCGCCTCGGGCGAAGGCAATCCGGACCGTCCGCTGGCGCTGTCCGACGAAGGCTTCTGCTTCCGCTCCTACCTCGGCACCGCCGGTGCGCAATATTACCGGCCGAGCCGCCAGGGCTTCAAGGGCGGCCGCGCCTGCGAGGCGCCGGATACGCTTGCCAACTGGCAACGCTACAGCGCGCTCTGGTTCAACGCGCCCTGCCACCGCTCGCTGTACAGCTACCAGACGCGCACCGCGCTGGCGCTCGCCGTGCGTTACACCCATATCGCCGTGACCTACCTGCCGCTCGCCTGCACCGGCGCCAGCATCGGCGACGGGCTGCTAGGCTCGCAGCGAGCCCGCGAGTGCCCGCCCGGCAAGACCGGCGTCTGCAACACCAGCGTGAACGCCCAGGTCGCCGAGCTGCGCGAAGCGCTCACCGCGGCGAAGAAGCGCCAGCCCGACCGCACACTCGACCTGGTGCTGCTCTCGGTGGGTGCCAACGACGTCTATTTCTCCGGTCTCGTCGCCGACGTGATCGTCGAGACCCCGACCGAGCGCACGCTGTTCCGCCGCTCCGGGGTAATGGCGAGCGTCGACGATTCCCGTGATGCGCTGGCGCGCGAGCTGCCGCAGAATTTCGTCAAGCTGCGCGAGGCGCTGAAGCCCCTGGTCGACGGCGACCTCTCGCACGTGGTCTATGTCTCCTATGCCAACCCAGCGCTCGCCGACGGCGGCGTGCCCTGCCGCGGCGGTCGGGCCGGCTTCGACATCCATCCGTCGTTCAACGCCGACCCACAGCGCCTTGCCCGCGTCTCGACCTTCGTCGACACTGAATTTCTGCCGCAGCTGAAGGGCCTCGCCACCTGCACGCGCGGCGCGCTGTGCCGCGATCCCGAAGCCGATCGCATGACGTTCGTCGATGCGCACCAGGCCGCGTTCGCCGATCACGGCTTTTGCGCCCATTCCGGCAACGATCCCGAATTCGACCGCAGCTGCTTCGCCGAGAACGGCCAGAGCTTCAATCCCGACATCGTGAGCGGAGCGAACCAGCCGATGCTGTGCGGCCGCGGCGCCTCGGAATACCGCGCCTACCTGCCCCGCGCGCGCTGGATCCGCGATGCCAATGACAGCTATTTTGCGGCGATGACCTATCCGCAAGGACTGCCGGCCGCAAGCCAGCCGACCGACATCCACGACGCGACCTGGGGCGTGCTCTCCGCCGTCTATGGCGGCGCCGTGCATCCGAGCGCAGAAGGTCATGCCGCGATGGCGGATGCAGCGCTGCCCGCCGCAAGCGCCGTGCTCGGGCTCGACGCCGTGCCGCCGGGCGTGACGCGCGGATCCCTGCCGCAGCTGTTGCCGAGCGCAAGGCAGTAGCGCAGACGCGAGCTCTCCCCACACCGTCATTGCGAGCGCAGCGAAGCAATCCAGAATCCCTCCGCGGAAAGATTCCTGGATTGCTTCGCTGCGCTCGCAATGACGAGTTTGGCTAGCATCGTCCACACTTTCAGTGTCATCGCCCGGCCTTGACCGGGCGATCCAGTACTCCGCGGCAGCTGTGATTGAACCGAGAAGCCTCGGCGTACTGGATTCCCCGCCTTCGCGGGGAATGACAGCGGAGCGCGTGGTGAGCAGGTTCGCGATCACCGCGTAACGTTCCCCCCGACCTGCCTTTCATCAATCCAAAAACGGCATCGATCGATACTGCCTTGAGCTTGGACACTTTGCCGCGCGCGCCTCTAGGACTCGTCTCGGGGAAACGGGTCGAGTTCAAGGAGGCGCCTGATGAGCGCAGTGGTGTCCACAGCGGAAGCGAGGAGATCTCGCGTCAGGCTGTTCATCGTGACCATGTTGTTCCTGGTCACCACCGTGAATTATGCCGACCGCGCCACGCTGTCGATCGCAGGCCCCGCGCTCTCCAAGGAGCTGCATCTCGATCCCGTCGCCATGGGCTGGATCTTCTCGGCCTTCGGCTGGTCCTATGTCGTGGCGCAGGTGCCGGGCGGCTGGCTGCTCGACCGCTACGGCTCGCGCATCGTCTATGCCTTCAGCATCATCATCTGGTCGCTGTTCACGCTGATGCAGGGCTGGATCGGCTTCCTCAGCGCCGGCGCGGCCGTCGTCGTGCTGTTCGCTCTCCGCCTCCTTGTCGGCGTCGCGGAAGCGCCCTCCTTCCCCGCCAATGCCCGCATCGTCGCGGCCTGGTTTCCAAGCAACGAACGCGGCACGGCATCGGCCTTCTTCAACTCGGGACAGTATTTCGCCACCGTGATCTTCGCGCCGCTGATGGGCTGGATCGCGCACGCCTATGGCTGGCGCTTCGTGTTCTTCGTGATGGGCGCGCTCGGCATCGTCATGGGCTTGGTCTGGCTCAAGACCATTTACGGACCGAAGGAGCATCCCTCGATCAACGAGGCCGAGTTCGATTACATCAGGGAAGGCGGCGCGCTGGTCGATCTCGACGCGCCCAAGGACGATCTGCCGCGCGCGCGTTCGCCCGAGGCCGGCTCCGGCCGGCACCACATCCGCCAGCTGCTCTCCAACCGCATGATGCTTGGCGTCTATCTTGGCCAATACTGCATCAACACGCTGACCTATTTCTTCCTGACCTGGTTCCCGGTCTATCTCGTCAAGGAGCGCGGCCTGTCGATCCTGCAGGCCGGCTTCGTCGCGACGCTGCCGGCGCTGTGCGGCTTCATCGGCGGCGTGCTCGGCGGCATCATCTCCGATGCGATTCTGCGCAGGACCGGCTCGCTGACCATGGCGCGCAAGATTCCGATCGTCGGCGGCATGCTGCTGTCGATGTCGATCGTCGCCTGCAACTATGTCGACGGACAGGCGCTGGTGGTCGGCTTCATGGCGCTGGCCTTCTTCGGCAAGGGCATCGGTGCGCTCGGCTGGGCGGTCGTGTCCGACACCTCGCCGAAGGAAGCCGGCGGCGTCTCCGGCGGCCTGTTCAACACCTTCGGCAATTTGTCCTCGATCACCACGCCGATCGTGATCGGCTACATCCTGGCCGCGACCGGCTCGTTCAACGGCGCACTGGTGTTCGTCGGCCTCAACGCGCTGGTGGCCGCCTTCGCCTATCTCGTCATCGTCGGCAAGATCGAGCGGGTGACGCTCAAACGTTCCTCCTGAGGGCTCCCATGGGAGCTCGACCAGGCAACTCAACGGCGGCCCTCAAAGCCGCCGTCTTTGTTTTTGGGGGTGATCGATGCTAGAAGTGCCAGGGAAACGCCTTATCCATCTAAGGCATGTATCGATGTTCGACCTCAACCAGCTCCGCTGTTTCGTCACGGTGGCGGAAGAACTGCATTTCGGCCGCGCCGCCGCGCGGCTGAACATGACCCAGCCGCCGCTGTCCCGGCAGATCCAGGTGCTCGAGCACATCATCGATGCGCCGCTGCTGGAGCGCACCAGCCGCTCGGTCCGTCTCACCCCTGCGGGACGAAGCTTCCTGCCGGAGGCGCGCCGCATCCTCAAGCTCGCGGAAAGCGCTTCGCAAGTCGCTCGCCGCATCGCGCTCGGCAAGACGGGGTCGGTGAAGATCGGCTTCACCGCGGCCGCCGCCTATGGCTTCCTGCCCGAGCTCGTCGCGGCGTGCCGCGCCAAGCTGCCCGAGGTCGACTTCTCGCTGAAGGAGATGGTGTCGGGCGACCAGTTCGAGGCGTTGACCTCGGGCCAGATCGACGCCGGCCTGCTCAGGCCGCCGATCGCGCGGCCCGAACTCGCCAGCCGCCGCGTCGTCGCCGAGCCCCTGCTCGCCGCGATCCCGAAGAAGCATCCGCTCGCGAATGCCGAGAGCATCACCATCAAGGATTTCGACGACCAGCCCTTCGTGATGTATTCGCCCTATGAGAGCCGCTACTTCCACGATCTCCTGGTGGCGCAATTCACCCGCGCCGACGTGCTGCCGCGCTACGTCCAGCATCTCAGCCAGATCCACTCGATCCTGGCGATGGTCCGCGCCGGCCTCGGCCTTGCCATCGTGCCGGCCGCGGCTGCGGGCCTGAAGATCTCCGACGTCCGGCTGCGGCCGCTGAAGCTGCGGGGCCGCGTGCCGGTCGAGCTGTTCATGGTCTGGCGCCGCGACGACGAGAATCCGCTGCTCTCGGCACTGGTCAAGATCGCCGGTGAACTGTCCTCCGCGGAGGTGGCGGAAGATTGATGCTCAATCCGCATCGGTCGATATAGGCTTTGGCTTGGACCCGCATCGAACGGTCTCCTAAATCACGGCGCATGGACGCGCAGGCATCGAGGACCGCGTCCTCCACAACACGCACGAAGGGAACAGCGCCCGTGAGCAAGATGACCCCGCAGGAAATGGCCCAGAAGATCGGATCCGGCCTCCTGTCCTTTCCCGTCACGCCGTTCAGGGCGGACTACTCCTTCGACGAGGCGACCTACCGCTCCAACATGGACTGGCTGTGCGGCTATGACGTCGCCGGCCTGTTCGCCGCCGGCGGCACCGGCGAGTTCTTCTCGCTGACGCCGACCGAGGTTCCCGAAGTCGTCAAGATTGCCGTCGACGAGACCAAGGGCCGCGTGCCCGTGCTCGCCGGCACCGGCTATGGCACCGCGATCGCCCGAGAGATCGCGATCGGCGCGGAAAAGGCCGGCGCCGACGGCCTGCTGCTGCTGCCACCCTATCTCACTCACGCCGAGCAGGACGGGCTTGCCGCCCATGTCGAGGCAGTCTGCGCCGCCGTGAAGATCGGCGTCATCGTCTACAACCGCGACAACGCCATCCTCCAGCCCGACACGCTCGCGCGTCTCGCCGAGCGCTGCCCGAACCTCGTCGGCTACAAGGACGGCATCGGCGACATCGAGCTGATGACCCGCGTCTACACCAAGCTCGGCGACCGCCTGACCTATGTCGGCGGCCTGCCGACGGCCGAGACCTTCGCCCTGCCCTATCTCGACATGGGCGTGACGACCTATTCCTCCGCCGTGTTCAACTTTGTGCCGGAATTCGCCACCAATTTCTACACGGCCGTGCGCAAGCGCGACCACGCCACGATCCAGGCCGGGCTGAAGGATTTCATCCTGCCTCTGATCGCGATCCGCAACCGCAAGAAGGGCTATGCGGTCTCGATCATCAAGGCCGGCATGAAGGTGATCGGCCGTGATTCCGGCCCGGTCCGCCCGCCGCTGACCGACCTCACCGAGCAGGAGATCGCGGAGGTGACCGCGCTGGTGAAGAATCTGCCCGCCATCCGAACGTCACAACAGGCTGCAGAATAGGACGCCGACAGCGAGGAGCATTCGATGGCCCAGACCAATATTTCCGGCGCACCTGTTATCACGGCGATGCAGGTGATCCCGGTCGCGGGCCGCGACAGCATGCTCCTCAACCTCAGCGGTGCGCACGCGCCGTTCTTCACCCGCAACATCGTCATCCTCACCGACAATGCCGGTCACACCGGCCTCGGTGAGGTGCCGGGCGGGCAGAAGATCTGGCAGACGCTGCAGGACGCGCGCGATCTCGTCATCGGCAAGACCGTCGGCGCGATGAACAACATCCTCGCCGAAATCCGCACGGCCTTCGCCGACCGCGATGCCGGCGGCCGCGGCAAGCAGACGTTCGACCTCCGCGTCATGATCCACGCCGTGACCGCGATCGAATCTGCGCTGCTCGATTTGCTCGGGCAGCACCTCAACCTGCCGGTCGCGGCGCTGCTCGGCGAAGGCCTGCAGCGCAGCAGCGTGGAGACGCTGGGCTATCTCTTCTTCGTCGGCGATCGCCGCAAGAGCAGGCTGGACTACGTTGCGGGCGAGACCGGCAAGCCAGAGTGGTTCAATCTCCGCCATCAGGAGGCGGTGACGCCCGAGACCGTGGTGCGGCTCGCGGAAGCCACCCACGACCATTACGGCTTCGCCGACTTCAAGCTGAAGGGCGGCGTGCTGCGCGGAGAGCAGGAGATCGAGGCCGTCACCGCCATCGCCAAGCGCTACCCGAACGCGCGCGTCACGCTAGACCCCAACGGCGCCTGGTCGCTGGACGAGGCGATCAGGCTCTGCAAGGGCATGCACGGTGTCCTCGCCTATGCCGAGGACCCCTGCGGCGCCGAGGCCGGCTTCTCCGGCCGCGAAATCATGGCCGAGTTCCGCCGCGCCACGGGGCTGCCCACCGCAACCAACATGATCGCGACCGACTGGCGCCAGCTCTCCCATGCGCTGCGCCTCGGCGCAGTGGACATTCCGCTGGCCGATCCCCATTTTTGGACCATGCAGGGCTCGGTGCGCGTCGCCCAGACCTGCCGGGACAACGGCCTGACCTGGGGCTCGCATTCCAACAACCATTTCGACATTTCGCTGGCCATGTTCACCCATGTCGGCGCCGCCGCGCCCGGCAAGGTCACCGCGATCGACACCCACTGGATCTGGCAGGACGGCCAGGCGCTGACCAAAGAGCCGCTCCAGATCAAGGGCGGCAAGATTGCCGTCCCCGACAGGCCGGGGCTGGGTATCGAAATCGACAGGGCCGCTATCGACGCGGCGCATGACCTCTACAAGCGGCATGGACTTGGCGCCCGTGATGACGCTATTGCCATGCAGGACCTGATCCCAGGCTGGACCTTCGACGACAAGCGTCCCTGCCTCGTGCGGTAAACACTCTGGAGGAAACGATGACTGCGATCCTTAAAAACTTCATCGGTGGCGAATGGGTCGACGGCTCGGGCGTCACCAGGAACATCAATCCCTCCAACACCAACGACGTCGTCGGCGAATACGCCAAGGCCGACAAGGCGCAGACCGAGAAGGCGATCGCCGCCGCCAAGGCCGCCTTCCCCGCCTGGGCGCAGTCGACGCCGCAGGCGCGCTTCGACGCGCTGAACAAGATTTCGCTCGAAATCCTCGCCCGCAAGGAAGAGCTCGGCCGCCTGCTCGCCCGTGAGGAGGGCAAGACCCTCCCCGAGGGTATCGGCGAGGTCGCCCGCGCCGGCCAGATCTTCGCGTTCTTCGCCGGCGAGGCGCTGCGCCTGATCGGTGAGAAGGGCGCCTCGGTGCGTCCCGGCCTCGACGTCGAGCTCACCCGTGAGCCGATGGGCGTCGTCGGCATGATCACGCCCTGGAATTTCCCGATCGCCATCCCTGCCTGGAAGATCGCGCCGGCGCTGTGCTACGGCAACACCGTGGTGTTCAAGCCGGCCGAACTGGTGCCGGGCTCGGCGCATGCGCTGTCCGAGATCATCACCCGCTCCGGCATTCCCGCCGGCGTGTTCAACCTCGTGGTCGGCTCGGGCTCGGTGGTCGGGCAGACCCTGCTCGATCACCCGGACGTCGCCGCGATCTCCTTCACGGGCTCGGTGCAAACCGGGCGCAAGATCGCGCAGGCCTGCGTGCTCTCGAACCCGATGAAGAAATTCCAGCTCGAAATGGGCGGCAAGAACCCGCTGGTCGTGCTCGATGACGCCGATCTCAAGACCGCCGTCGAAGTCGCCGTCAACGGCGCCTATTTCTCCACCGGCCAGCGCTGCACGGCCTCCTCCCGCCTGATCGTCACCGAAGGCATCCACGATCGCTTCGTCGCGGCGGTGGCCGAGCGCCTCAACAGCCTGTCGGTCGACGACGCGCTCAAGACCGGCGTGCATATCGGCCCCGTGGTCGACCAGAGCCAGCTCGACCAGGACCTGCGCTACATCAAGATCGGCCAGGACGAGGGTGCCAAGCTCGCCTTCGGCGGCGAGCTGCTCAAGCGCGAGAGCCCCGGCCATTACCTCCAGCCGGCGCTGTTCACCGAAGCCAACAACAACATGCGCATCGCGCGCGAGGAAATCTTCGGACCCGTCGCCGCCGTGATTCGTGCGAAGAACTACGAAGAGGCGCTGGCGATCTCCAACGACACCGAGTTCGGCCTCGCCTCGGGCATCTGCACCACCAGCCTGAAATACGCCTCGCACTACAAGCGCAACAGCGAGTCCGGCATGGTGATGGTCAATCTGCCGACCGCCGGCGTAGACTACCACGTGCCGTTCGGCGGCCGAAAGGGCTCGAGCTACGGCGCCCGCGAACAGGGCTCGTATGCGCGCGAGTTCTATACCACGGTGAAGACGGCTTATACGTTCCCGGGCTGACCGGGAAGATCTCGTAGGGTGGGCAAAGCCAAGCGTGCCCACCGCTTACGTCTGATGTGAAGCGTGGTGGGCACGGCGCGATGCGCGTTAGCCCACCCTACGGCTTCGGAGGCAAGCCCAGATGGACCAGGACGTCGCAGCGAAAGAGCAGCCCCGCTATATCAAGCTCAACGAGCGCGACAATGTCGCGATCGTGGTCAATGATTTCGGGCTTCCCGCCGGCTCCCGCTTTGCCTGCGGGCTGACGTTGCGCGCCTTCGTGCCGCAGGGGCACAAAACGGCGCTTGTCGATATCGCCGAAGGCGCGCCGATCATCCGCTATGGCGAAATCATCGGCTATGCGCTGTCGCCGATCTCGGCCGGCGAATGGGTGGACGAGGCGCGCATCCGCATGCCGGAGGCTCCCGACCTCGACAAGCTCGAAATCTCCACCGCCGTGCCGGCGCCGCTGCCGCCGCTCGAGGGCTTCACCTTCGAGGGCTATCGCAATCGGGACGGCTCGGTCGGCACGAAAAATATTCTGGGCATCTCCTCCTCCGTGCAATGCGTCAAGGGCACGATGGAATATGCGGTGAAGCGCATCCGCGCCGAACTGCTGCCCAAGTACCCCAACGTCGACGATGTCGTGCCGCTGACGCATGCCTATGGCTGCGGCGTCGCCATCACCGCGCCCGACGCGGTGGTGCCGATCCGAACGCTGCAGAACATCGCGCTGAACCCGAATTTCGGCGGCGAGATCCTGGTCATCGGTCTCGGCTGCGAGAAGCTCGCGCCGGAGCGGTTGGTGCCCGAAGGCGTCAGCGATGCCATCGTGCGGATGCAGGACGAAGCCTTCGACGGCTTCGGCGCGATCGTCGATGCGATCATGTCCCAGGCCGAATCCCGGCTGAAGGTGCTCAACGCCCGCCAGCGCGAGACCTGCCCGGCCTCCGATCTCGTCATCGGCCTGCAATGCGGCGGCAGCGACGCCTTCTCCGGCGTCACCGCCAACCCCGCCGTCGGCTTCGCCGCGGACCTCCTGGTGCGCGCGGGCGCTACCGTGATGTTCTCGGAAGTGACCGAAGTGCGCGATGCCATCCAGCTGCTGACGCGGCGCGCCATCAACGAGGACGTCGGCCGCGCGCTGGTGCGCGAAATGGCCTGGTACGATTCCTATCTCGCCCGTGGCGGCGCCGACCGCAGCGCCAACACCACGCCCGGCAACAAGAAGGGCGGCCTCGCCAACATCGTCGAGAAGTCATTGGGCTCGATCGTCAAGTCCGGCTCCTCCGCAATCACCGGCGTGCTCTCGCCCGGCGAAAAGGCGACGCAGAAGGGCATGCTGTTCGCGGCGACGCCCGCCTCCGACTTCATCTGCGGCACGCTGCAGCTCGCCTCGGGCATGACGCTGCAAGTGTTCACCACCGGCCGCGGGACGCCCTACGGGCTCGCGGCAGCGCCCGTGATCAAGGTCGCGACCCGCAGCGAGCTCGCCCGGCGCTGGAAGGACCTGATCGACTTCGACGCCGGCCGCATCGCCACCGGCGAGAAGACCATCGAGGAAACCGGCTGGGACCTGTTCCGCCTGATCCTCGACGTCGCCTCTGGCCGCACCAAACCATGGTCGGATCGCTGGGGCATCCACAACGATCTCACGCTGTTCAATCCGGCGCCGGTGACCTGAGCGCCGCGGAGTCGGTCGATCACTGCCTGTCGATCAGATGCATGTCGCCCAGCGTGACGGGCAGGCTGCGCGTGATCAGGTCCGCAATCGCCGCGCGCAGCCGTTCGCTTGCAGCCGGTCCGTCGAACATGTCGTCGACCTGGCCGCTCGGGCCTGCGACGCTGACGGTCCCGGTGTTGTCGAGCGGCGCGGCCGCCCGCTTCTCGATCACGTCGAACGATTTGCCCTCGATGACGCGCACTTCGTACAACGCGTGGATCAGGCCGTAGTTTGCAAGCAGCGTCCGGTATTCGGCGAAGCCGACGCCCTCGACGCTGCGTCCATTTCCGAGTTTCGATCTTGCCCGGGTGATGACGATATAGGCATCCAGTCCCTGCGGGGTAATGTCGGTGCGAACCAGCTCCTTGAACGGATCGCTCCGCAGCAGATTGACGGGCGCAACCGCCGAATCCCGGATCGCAGCGAATGCCGCGCGCCTGTACGTCACCGGCTGCACGCGAAAACGTCCGCCGAGCAGCTTCGTTGCCTGCTGGACGATCAGCTCGTCCAGACCCCATGCGCTGATCGACACGCTTTGCGCGCTGTTGCCAAGGCCGGTCAATCCGGCTTGCATCAGGCTCATTTCCTCGCCGATGGCCGAGACGATGCCGACGGTCTTGATTGCCTGGAGACGGCTCGCGCGCGTCTCGAAGGCCGCGGCCGCGCCGAGAGCGACGCAAGCGGCCGCGAGGCCGATCCATAGGAAAGCAGTGCGGCGCATGGCGAGCTACCGAATCCTGAAGTCGAACGAATAGGACGCGCCGAGTCCAACGGTGGTCTGGTTCGACGATCCCCGCAGCTTGACCAGCGGGCTGTCCGCGGCGTCGCCGAGCAGCTTCTCGTACTCGACATAGGCGTGGACCTCCCACTGCGGATTGATGCGGTAGGAGATCTGGCTGCCGAAGCCGACCGAGTGTGCGCCGCCCCTGGCATCGTATCTCGCCAACCCCGACGCCAGCGCCTGCGCGGCATCCACGCCGAAATAGGGCGCGGTCGCCTTGGTGCTCTTCCAGGTGAAGCGCGGACCGGCCGAGATCGTGAGCCTTTGAATCAGCGGAACGATGACGTCGGCGGAGACGTCGGCGACCGTGCCGGTGTGGCCGCCGATACCCTGGCGCAATTCGCTGCGCAGGCGCAGCCAGTCCACGGGATAGTATTCGACGAAGCCGCCGAGCTCGTAGGCGGCGTCGACATTGCCGAGACCTGTCAGCTCCGCATATTTGTCAGCCTTGCGCGAGGCGATGTATTTGAACGCAGGGCCGGCGCGAAAATTGCCGACGTCGAGAAGCGCGATGCTGGCGCTGTCGCGCGGCCCGCGAAACTGGTCGACTGATCCGGCACGACGGATGGTGAAGATCGGAATCGGGAGGAATTTCCCGTCGTTCGACCCGACGAAATTGGGCATGTACTGTCCGCCGATGCCGACCATGACGGTCCAGTTGCCCGAGGGCGAAGGCAGCATCGGCAGCTCGAACGGCGGCGCGGGCAGCGTGACCGGGGTCTGCGCCGATGCCGGTTGTGGAATGGTCACGATCGCACCGAGTGCGGCAAGGAGGGCGATGGTCAGCCGCGCATTCACCGTGAGGCGGAAGGCGGCTTCGTCAAGATGCTTCATTACGGGCCCCGGACCGGCCTTGCTGGCCTGGTCGACTGATGTGGTTCGGAGCCTCAGCATGTGGTCCGGCAAAATTGCCCCAAGATTGCAAGGCGAGAGCCGCTGAGACAATCCGCTCCCGGCGTGTGCTGCGCATGGCTCGCCGAACCAATATTGCCCGAACATTGCCGAGAGGCGCCCATGCGCCCAAACTTTGGCCGGCAGTGCCGATCAGCCCGCTTGCGTCTGCCTTTTATTCGCCAAGCTCGCTGCCTTTATGGGAACCCTGCGCACGAGCCGAAACGCCAGACTTCGGCCAGGGAGCGTCACGCTCGGGTTCTGTTGCCAGCACAGTCAAGGACGACCCGCGTGCGCTCCCTTGTGATCGAAGACGAACCGCAGATCGGCGCTTATGTCAGCCGCCTGCTCGGGCAATTGCACGGGATCGTCGATCTCGTCAGCTCGATTGCCGATGCCCGCCAGGCGCTGAGCAACTTCAAATATGATCTCGCGATCATCGACCGGATGCTGCCCGACGGCGATGCGCTCCAGGTGGTCACGGCGCTGAGCCAATCGCCCGACCGCCCCGCGATCATCATGCTGACGTCCAGGGACGCCACGGAGGATGTCGTCGATGGTCTCAACGGCGGCGCTGACGATTATCTCGGCAAGCCGTTCGAGCCGCAGGAGCTGCTCGCGCGGGTACGCGCGGTGCTGCGGCGGCCCCGGCTGCTCGCGCCCTCGGTGCTGTCGCTCGGCAATGTCGAGCTGCATCTCGGCAGCAACGAGGCCGTCGTCGCCGACACCAAAATTCTGCTGCGGCGGCGTGAGGCCCTGATCCTGGGAGCGCTGCTGATGCGGCGCGACCGCGTCATCACCCGCGCCGCCCTGATCGAGGAGATCTACGGCTTCGACGACGAGATCGAGTCCAACACACTCGAATCGCAGGTCTCACGCCTGCGCAAGAAACTGGCTGAACTCGGCGGCGACGTCGAAATCCGCAGCATGCGGGGCATCGGATATATCCTGCGGCTGGCAACACCTCGATGAGGTCGATCGCCCGGACGTTTGCACTGTCGCTCGGCATCGCCGCCACGGCGATCTTCCTGATCATGCTCAGCATCTTCATCTGGCGCTACCCGACCGAGGAACGCGAATTCAGGTCCTGCCAGGTCGTGGCCGCCATTCTCGATCGCGCGACGGTGATCGAAGGGCAAAAGCTGACGGTACGTTCGACTCCTGCCCTCGAGGAACTGAAGGCGGACAGTCCAAACCTCTGGTACGTCGTATCCTCGGGCGACCTGCTCAGCGAGTACGGCAGCGAACATCGACCCGCCCTTCCCTTCGTGTTTCCCTACCACGGGCCAGTCGGCTCGTCCGTCTTCAGCACGCTCGACCAGAACAGCACCTTCTGTCTCTCCGCCGTGCAACGGGGCTCGTTGCGGCTCGCGATGATGGTCGGCGAGCCTCAGGTCCGCTTTGGCCGGATTGCAAGGACTTTTCTCCTCCGCAGGATCTATTCGATCATCCTGGTGGCACTGGCCTTTGCTGCGACCGTCGCGATCGGTTCGGCCCTGGCCGCTCGTTTCGTCTCACGGGGAATCGAACGGGTCGCGAAGCGCGCCCTCGCGATCGATCCGTCGGCGCCGCAAGGCTCGATATCCTTGTCGGAGGTTCCTTACGAGCTGAAGCCGCTGGTCGAGGCGTTGAACCGTGCCTTCGGCGAGATCGACGCCTACATCAGGATGCAACGCCGCTTTCTCGGCAACGCTGCCCATCAACTCCGCACGCCGCTCACGCTGCTGCGTGCGAAGATCGAGGACGTGCCCGAGCCGGCGCTGAAGGCCGAATTGGTGCGCGACGTCAGGCGCCTGACGTCACTGGTCTCCGCCATGCTCGACCTGGCCCGGCTGCAAAATCATGCGATCGAGAAGCGGCCGATCGATCTCGCCCAGATCACACTCGACGTGCTGGCCGATTTCGGTCCCTCGGCACTGGACGCCGGCATCGAGCTCGCGCTGGAGCAGGACGGGAAAGGTCCGCTCCTGGTGCAAGGCGTGGACGCCGCGATTCGCAGCGCGCTCGCCAATCTCGTCGGAAACGCGCTCATCCACGCCCATGGCGCGCAACGCATCGTCGCCACGCTCAGCCGCGATGGCATCTCCATTCACGACGACGGCGCGGGCCTGCCCGATGGCGCCGAACTCGGGCTGACCGAGCCGTTTCAGACCGGCAACGCGGCCGGCGACGGCGCGGGCCTCGGCCTGTCGATCGTCCGCGAGATCATGGCCGCTCATGGCGGCGAGCTGGTCATTGCTTCCACGCCCGGCCGCGGCACGACCATGAGCCTACGCTTTCCCGCGGCCATCGCGCCGGTCAAAGCCCCGCAGCCCGATCTGCAAGAGCACTAAGCGAGGCGTACCGATCCGCGAAACCGTCCGGAAACACTGGCGCGAAAAGCTTCTTCATCGTTTCGTCCTTTCGCATCAGGCAACCAATATTGCGCCCAAGGCCAATCGAATGTTCGCACACGCGCGAACCTGTTCCTGCACCGTCACGACCAAACCTCCGATTGACATCTTCAACGGAGATTTCCAATGCGTGTTTTCACAATGATTGCCGTCGCCGCCGCTGTGATTGCGAGCTCGACCAGTGCCTTCGGCAGCGAGCTTCCCTCTTACGAAGTGACGTCGTTTCCGATCTCGGCGACGCAAGTGCAGGTGCTCGGCGGCGGCGGCGTCGAGGAGCAGTCGGCTGCGCCCGCGATGATCGTCGCCGGCATGCCGGCCTCGCCCGCGCAGGTCTCGGTGCTGTCGCCGCGCGTCAAGCAGCTTGCGAGCGCGGGTTCGGAGAGCCAGGCGCGCTAAGCCTTTCTCGTCATCCAACAACAATCACTCTTTTTGTGCTGAAACGTCATGGCCGGGCTTGTCCCGGCCCATCCACGTCTTGCTCCGCCGATGTGGATGCACGGGGCACGCCCGGCGTGACGGCCTCTCCCCGCACCAATCGGAATGGCACGCGCGTTCAGATGCTGCCCGAACGAAACAGCGCATCCGCAAACGCCGTCGAATTCCTCGCAAGGGGCGACGGCGACGCGTGGCGCGACAGCCGGTCGGGGCAGGACGCGCGGGCAGACGCCTCTATTGCTTGGGCGCCGGCGCCATCATCCCGCCGCCGCTCTTCTTCGGCGCGGGTGCCGGCGGCTTGGTGGCCGCAGCCTGCGCGGGCAGATATTTTGCCACGATGGCGGGATCGACCTGGGCGATGTTGGCGTCAGGCAGGCGCGTCCAGGTCTCGTCCTTGCCGAGCAGCGAGAATCCGAGATAGCCGCGCAACGTCAGGGTCTGGCCATCGGGACTGACCTTCATGTTGGCCTTCCAGATCTGGCCGTCACGCGGATTGAGCACGTTGCCGCCTTCGTACTTCAGGCCTTCGCGCTTCATGTTGCGGACGAAGGAGATGCCGAGCACCGGCGCGTTCTTGCGGTCGTCCGTGCACTTGGAGCACACCTCGTTCGGATCGTCGCCGGGCCGCGGGAAGGTCTTCGCGATCACGCCTTCGAAGACGCCGCTGCGGTCGACGAACAGGAACCATCCGACCGTCTTGCCGTCTTCGACCTTCTGCCAGAGGCCCGCCGCCGTGGGCTCGGCGGTCTGCGCCGCAGACGGCGTCACCGCCGCGAGCGACAATGCCAGCGCGAGGAAGGGCAGCCGAAAGCTGGGAGAATTCCGCATTAGTTCACCTTACTATTCCATGACCGGAATGGCCGCAGACTACGGCGATTTCGCGAACAGCTCCAGCACCAGAAACATGGGGCATCGCCTCCCCCGCTCCGCTGCCGTCAGTTGACACCCAGCTTCTTTTGCAGGCTGGAGGATGACGTCGTGTACTGGAACACGAGCCGCTTATCCGGAAAGACGTAGCGATGGGCTTTTTGCGACATCAGCGCACCCTCGTGGAAGCCGCACAGGATCAGCTTGATCTTGCCGGGATAGGTGTTGATGTCGCCGATCGCGAAGATGCCCGGCACGTTGGTCTCGAACGCGGAGGTCTCGACCGGCACCAGATTGTTCTCCAGCGCGATGCCCCAGTTCGCGACCGGGCCGAGCTTCATGGTCAGTCCGAAGAACGGCAGCATGGTGTCGCAGGAAATGTCGCTCACATTGTTGTCGTTGCCCTTGATGGTGGCGCCGGCGAGCTTGCCCTCGGCGCCCGAGAGCGCCGTGACCTGGCCGAGCCGCAGATCCATCTTGCCGGCGGCAACCAGCGCGCGCATCTGCTCGACGCTGTGGGGCGCGGCGCGAAACTCGTCGCGTCGATGCAACAGCGTGATGCGCTTGGCGATCGGATGCAGATTGAGCGTCCAGTCGAGCGCGGAATCGCCGCCGCCGACGATCAGCACGTTCTTGTCGCGGAACGTTTCCATCTTGCGCACGGCGTAATGGACTGACGTGCCTTCATAGGCCTCGATGCCCGGCACCGGCGGACGCTTGGGCTGGAACGAGCCGCCACCGGCCGCGATCACCAGCACCTTGCATTCGAACACCTTGCCCGCATCCGTGGTGCAGCGAAACAGGGGATCGCCGATCTTCTCCACGGTCTCTACCATCTCGCCGAGATGGAAGGTTGGATGGAACGGCTTGATCTGCTCCATCAGCGCGTCGGTAAGGCCCTGCCCCGAAACCTGCGGAATGCCGGGAATGTCGTAGATCGGCTTTTCCGGATAGAGCTCGGCGCATTGGCCGCCGACCTTGTCGAGGATGTCGACGAAATGCGCCTTCATGTCGAGAAGGCCGAGCTCGAAGGCGGCGAACAGACCGCAGGGGCCGGCGCCAATAATCAGCACGTCGGTTTTGATCACGTCGCTCATGTCGTCTCTTTATCGATCGTTATCGGTTGGACGGCGCCCTTCGGGCCGAAGTGACCCTGCCTGTCTAGCCAACGGGGATGGATCAGGGAAGGCATAAAAGCGGGAGGCCCCGCCGCCGCGCCCACTTGCCGGGACAGGATAAGTGGGCTGTAACGAGCAAGGATATGACGGAGATCAATCGGTGAACGCACCAAGCCGCCTCGACACCACGCCGCGCCTGGAGGACTTCCCCTTCCGCCTCAGCGACAATGTCCGCTTCGGCGATCTCGATCCCAACCAGCACGTCAACAACGCGGTCTACGCCACCTATTTCGAGACCGGCCGTGTCACGCTGATGAAGCTGCCTCAGTACGGCCTGACCCCGCCGGGCCTCGCCTGGATCATGGTGCGGCTCGACATGCATTTTCGCGCCGAACTGCACTGGCCGGGCACGATCGAGCTCGGCCTTGGCGTGGTGAAGTTAGGGCGAACGTCAGTGACCTTCGAGCAGGTCGTGTTCTCGGAAGGAAAGTGCATTGCCTCGGCGATGTCGGTCGGCGTCATGCTCGACGAGGCGACGCGGCGGCCTGCGCCGCTCAGCGCGGAGATCGTCGAGAAGCTCAGACCCTGGCACAAGCGCGGCATCGAGGTCGTGCCGCCGAGCAGTCAGTCTGTTTGAGGGATCGATCAGGCTTGCCGTTCCGGCGTCGTCACGACGAGACCATCGAGGTCGTCGGAGACCTTGATCTGGCAGGACAGACGTGAATTCGGGCGCACGTCGAAACCGAAATCGAGCATGTCCTCCTCCATCGGAGTCGGGCTGCCGACCTTCTCGCGCCAGGCTTCGTCGACATACACATGGCAGGTTGCGCACGCGCAGGCGCCACCGCATTCGGCCTCGACGCCGGGAATGCTGTTGCGGATCGCGGCTTCCATCACGGTTGCGCCGTTCTCGATTTCCACCGTGCGGGTTTCGCCCTTGTGGTCGACAAAGTGAATCTTGGCCATGTGTGCTCGTGCTGCCGCGGTGCTGGAATGAAGGAGGGTCCGGGCTGTCCTATAACGGGTCGACCAGCCCGGCGCCATAGGGTTTTGACGCGAAGTGAATCCCGCTTTGCGGCAAGAAAATGCATCAAAACAAGCGACTAGAGCCGGCTCGGCCGGCTGGCCCTAGGGCTTCAGGATCGCCTCGATGGCAGCACGGGCCTCGATCACGGCCTCCTTCAGCGCGGCGAAGGCGTGGTGCTGGCTATGGCCGGTCTGAATCGCGGTCTCCAGGCTCGCTGCGGCATCAGCCACCGCGAAAGCGCCGATCCCGCAGGCCGAGCCCTTGAGCTTGTGGGCAAGTGCACCGGCCTCCGCCGGCTGCGCCGTCATCGCCGCCATCAGGCGGACCGTCTGCTCGGCGAACATGGCCAGCACTTCCTGTTCCAGCTCCGCATCGCCGAGCGTCATCCGGGAGAGATGGTCGAGGTCGAGAGGGCTGTCGATGGGTGCAAGCGGGGGCGAGGGCATCCAGTCCATCCGTTGCAGTTCAGGCGTCATGGCGCAGGCCCCGGCATCGCGCGACGGTTCCGCCGGTCCGGCGGTGGATTTCACCTCACCCAAGCATGGAAATGGTTAACGAAATGTTTGGCCCGTTTGACGCAGATCTGCCCGTTTATTGACGAAAAGTTGCCGCAATCCGCCGAGACCGGTGGAGAATTGCATTTGTTGCTAAGGCGTTACGGGGCGATCCTGTTAACGATGATTAAGAATGTCTTAATCGCGGGCATTTCATTCGCGACGCTCTGCCAATAGGATGTTGCAGAAATTGGCGGACAAGCCGTCCGGGTGGGGACGGCTCGGAGATCCGCGCAAGCGGCATGATCCGGTCTGTGGGCTTGCGCAGCGCGCAGGGCTCGCGGGGGGACGCGTACAAGTAACGAGGGCTCGGACTGAACATGGCGAACACTCCGAAAAAGGTCAAAGACCCCACAGAAGTTGCGCTTTCTGCGATCCAGGAAGCCCTCAACATCAGCGACACCGCTGCGGACACCAGCCGCAACGCCGCGATGCGCAACGAGACGACGTCCTCGGCGGCGCCGCCGCCCCCTCCGATCTTCGATGAGCCGAGCTTCGAGCCGCGCCCCGCCGCCAACGAGCGGGCGAACGTGTTCGACCCGATCGAGGAGCCGCGCACCGCGCGCCGCGCCGCCAACGACGACCGCGAGACCATCGGCCAGCTGCTCCAGGCGCTGCAGAAGGGCCGCCCCGCCCGCAGCGTCTACACCTTCGCCACCATCTTCGCCGGCGTCTGGCTCGCCGCCTGCGCCGCGCTGACGTTCGGCTTCCTGCCCTCGATCCAGGCCGCCATGGGCCAGAGCGGCGGCGTGCTCGTCATCGCCGGCCTGATCGCGATGTTCTTCGCGCCGATCATGCTGTTCTACTTCCTCGCCAGCCTCGTCTGGCGCGGCCAGGAAATGCGCATGATCGCGCAGGCGATGGCGCAGGTCGCGATCCGCTTCTCCGAGCCGGAAGGCTCGGCCTCCGATTCCATGGTCACCGTCGGCCAGGCCATCCGCCGCGAAGTCGCGGCGATGGGCGACGGCATCGAGCGCGCGATCGCGCGCGCCGGCGAGCTCGAGACGCTGGTCGCCAACGAGGTCGCGGCGCTCGAACGCGCCTATTCCGACAACGAAGTGCGTATCCGCGCCCTGCTGCAGGACATCGCGCATCAGCGCGACAATCTGGTCGGCCAGGCCGAGCAGGTCCGCAGCGCCATCTCCGGCGTGCAGATCGATCTGCGCCACGACATCGCGCTGATCTCGGACGCGATCGCCTCGCGCGTCGACGAAGTCGCCAAGTCCATCACCGGCGCTCTGGAAGAGCGCGGCGCCCACATCACCAGCGCGCTGAGCAATGCCGGCGACAACATGATCCTGGCGCTCGGCGAGCGCGGCGGCGACCTGCTCGACCGCCTCGAGGAGGCCAGCAACGAGACCACGCGCGCCGTGCTCGACGCCAGCGAGCGGCTGACCACCAGCCTCAACTTCAAGACCGGCCACGTCCACGACGAGTTCGTCGACCTCGCCGACCGCGTCCACGAGATGCTGAACGAGCGCATCGACCGCATCACAGGCGAATTCGAGCAGCGCTCCGCCGCGATCGTCGACGGCATCTCCGAGCGCACCGAGCAGGTGCACGACAGCCTGAAGAATTCCTCGGATTCGCTGCTGCTCGAGCTCGAGCTCCGCTCCAACGACCTCTCCGCCAAGATCGACGACGCCGGCAACCGCCTCGCCGGCCAGATCCTGACGAGCGGCGACAAGGCGAGCGAGGCGCTCGACGCCACCGTCAACACGCTCGTCGCCAAGGTCGTCAGCCAGACCGAGACCGCGCACGATTCGCTGTCGCTGCAGATGAGCGCATTCGACGAGCTGGTGCGGAACCAGGGCACCGAGCTGGTCGAGAAATTCGCCCGCGACTCCGGCACGCTGGGCGCCCTGATCACACGCCACATCTCCGAGTTCGACCGTACCGTGAAGACCTTCGGCGGCGAGATCGTCGAGCGCATGGGCCAGCGCACGCAGGACATCCACGAGTCGCTCAAGACCTATGTCGACAATTTCGACACCCGCTTCACCGCCAACGGCGGCGAGATCACGGCCGTGCTCGACAAGCGCCTGGTGCAGTTCGAAACCACGATCGGCGAACGCGTCAGCAATCTCGACCTCTCGCTGAACGGCAAGATCTCCAGCCTCGACTCGACGATCGAAGGCCACATCAAGACCTTCGACGAGCAGCTCGGCGGCCGCGTCAGCGCGCTCGAACAGTCGTTCGACACCCGCGCCAAGTCCGTCACCGACACCATCGACCAACGCCTCAACACGCTCGCCTCGTCGCTCACCGACGGTGCCGCGCAGGCGATCCAGTCGGTCGACTCCCGCCTCACCCACCTCGCCACGTCGCTGACCGGCGGCGCATCGCAGGCCATCGAAACCATCGATGCGCGCCTCAACCACCTCACGACCTCACTGACCGATGGCGCGTCCCAGACCATCCAGTCGATCGACACGAGGCTGACCCACCTCACGACGACGCTCACCGGCGGGGCGACGCAGGCGCTCGAGTCCATCGACTCCCGCCTCACCTACCTCACCACCGCGGTGACCAACGGCGCATCGCAGGCCGTGCAGTCGATCGACACGCGCCTGACCCTCCTGACCTCGACCCTCACGGACGGGACCGCGCAGGCGATCGAGGCGGTCGACCGCCGCATCACCGGCGTCACCGAGATCATCGACGGCCGCAGCACGCACCTCACCGACACGGTCACGGCGCGCTTCCAGGAGATCCATCAAGTCATCGAGACCAAGGTCGGCTCGGTCGCGAGCGACATCGACGTGCGCGTGGCGCAGTTCGAGGACCTGCTCGGCTCGCGCGTCGAGGCCGTCGCCGGCCGCATCGAAAGCAGCGGCCGCCAGGCCAGCGAGGACATGATGTCCCGCGCCGAGATGATCTCGACCGCGATCCGCTCGCATGTCGAGGATGCCGAGCGCTCGCTCACCAACCTCGTCGTCAACACCAGCGAGACGATCCAGACCGGTGCGCGTACCGCCCAGCAGTCGCTGATGACGGTCTCCTCCGACGTCAACGCCCAGCTCGCGATGACCTCGGCCGAGGTCGAGCGCGCGCTGACCGCGGTCGGCACCGGTGCTGCGAACTCGATCCTGAGCAGCGCCCGCGAGGCGCAGTCGACGCTGGTCGCGGCATCGGGCGATGCGTCCAACCAGATCAAGGGGCTCGCGGCCGACGTCGAACGCACGCTCTCGGCGGCAGGCTCGGCCACCGCGGCCTCGATCCTGGCCGGCGCCCGCGAGGTCCAGACCACCCTCGTCACCGCGTCCTCGGATGCGGCCAACCACGTCAAGACGCTCACCGCCGACGTGCAGCGCTCGCTGTCGCTGGCCGGCTCCACCACGGCGGAATCGATCACCGCCGGCGCCCGCGATGCGCAGAGCGCGCTGATCGCGGCTTCGACCGAGACCGCCAACCAGATCAAGGCGCTGTCCTCGGACGTACAGCGTTCGTTGACGATGGCCGGCACCTCGACCGCCGAGATCCTCACCAGCGGCGCCCGCGAAGCCCAGAACACCCTCGTTGCCGGATCCTCGGATGCGGCGGCGCAGGTCAAGTCGCTCACGGCCGACGTGCAGCGCTCGCTCACGATGGCCGGCACCTCGACCGCCGAAACCATCACCGCCGGCGCTCGCGAGGCGCAGAACATGCTGGTGACGGCGTCCTCCGAGGCGGCGAGCCAGGTCAAGTCGCTCGCGGCCGAAGTTCACCGTTCGCTCTCGCAGGTCGGCCAGTCGACCGCCGAGACCATCACCACCAGCGCCCGCGACGCCCAGAGCACCCTGCTCACGGTCTCGGCCGAGCAGACCAGCCAGGTCCGTTCACTCGCGGCCGAGATGCAGCGCGCGCTGGCAACCGCCGGCGGCGCCACCATCGAGGCGCTCACCAGCGGCGTGCGCGAGGCCCAGGGCTCGCTGATCTCCGCCTCGACCGACGCGGCCAGCCAGATCAAGTCGCTGACCACGGACATCGAGCGTACGCTGACCGCGGTCGGCGCCGACACCGCCTCGACCATCCTCAACAGCGCACGCGAGGCCCAGACGTCGCTGACCTCGACCTCGGCGGACGCCGCGAGCCAGATCCGCACGATCTCGACCGAGATCGAGCGCACGCTGAGTGCGGCCACCGCGAATGCGACCAACGACATCCAGACCAGCGCGCTCAATGCCCAGAACGCGTTGATCACGGCCTCCAACGAGGCGAGCTCGCGGGTCAAGTCGAGCTCGTCCGACGTCGAGCGTTCGGTGCTCGCCGCCAGCTCCAGCTTCGGCCAGGCCATGACCGGCAAGACCGACGAGATCGTCACCTATGTCGCGCAGCAGGCCGACCGCCTGTCGAACATGATCGACGCCAAGCGCGGCGCCCTCGTCGACGCGATCGGCTCGAAGACCAGCCAGCTCACGCTCGACATCGACCGCGTCACCTCGGATGCGCTGAAGTCGATCGAGACGCGCGGTCAGGCCTTCTCGCAGACCATGATGGGCAACGGCTCGGAAGTCGCCCGCACCATCAACGCTGCGAGCGAGATCGCCACCAGCGCGGTGGGCAAGTCGCTCAAGGACCTCGAGCAGGCCTCGCGTTCCGCGATCGACCAGTCCCGCCAGGTCTCGATCGCGGCCGTCACCGAGATGCAGGAAACCAGCAAGATCCTGCGCACCGACACGGTGGCGCTGTTCGAACGTCTGCGCGAAGGCAACATCCTGCTCCAGGAGGTGCTGACCGGTGCGCACGACAACCTCAACTCGCTCGAGCGGGCGCTGGTGACGCGCGTCGCCGACTTCGTCTCGGCGATGAACGACGTCACCTCGCGCAACGGTGCGGCGACGCAGAACCTGGAAGAGCAGCTCAACGTCTTCAACAGCAAGACCACGAAGGCGCTCCAGGATCTCGGCGAGCTGTCGACCCAGTTCGACGCGCACGGCAAGGCGCTGGTCGACGCCGCGCAGGTCGTCGAGCAGAGCAACAAGAACACCACCGCCTCGCTCGCCGAGCGCAAGCAGGCGCTGGAATCGCTCGTCACCACGATCGACCTGCGCACGGCCGATCTCGACCAGCGGCTGTCGCGCTTCACCGGCCTGCTCGATGAATCGCTGGCAGCGGCCGAGGAGCGCGCCCGCGACATCGCCCGCGTGGTCGCCGAGACCGCCGGCGCCGGCTCCGCCGCGATCACCCGCCAGTTCGAGGCGGTGCGCGTCGCGTCCGAGGAAGAGCACCGCCAGACCATCGAGGCGATGCACGACATCTACCGCCAGACCACGGACGAGGCGGATGCGATGTTCAAGCAGTCGACGGAGAAGTTCACCAACCTCGTCTCCAGCATGAAGCAGATGGCGCTCGAGATGCACAACGAGCTCGAAGCCACCCGCAACGAGCTGCGCCGCGGCGTGCTCGAGATGCCGCAGGAAGCCGCCGAGAGCACGGCGCAGATGCGCAAGGTGATCGTCGACCAGATCGAGGCTCTCGCCGAGCTCAACCGCATCGTGGCCCAGCATGGCCGCGGCCTCGACGTCACCACGACGAGCCGCGCCAGCGTGCAGCGCCAGGAGGAGCCGGTGCTGGCAGCGGTCGGCGTCCGCGCCACCGAGACCCGGATGCGGGACACCGGCAGCGCCTCGACGCTGCCGCCGCCGGACCTGGGCATGCCGGCAGCGCGCCGCACCGAAGCGCCGCCGGTTGCCCCCGCAGGTAACGACCAGGGCCGTGACGGCTGGCTGTCGGACCTGCTCAACCGGACCGACGCCAATCAGGGCGCCCCGACGGGTCAGGCTTCCCGTGGCCGCGCCGCACCCGGCCCGCAGCCGCAGGCCAGCAGCAATCCGCTGGAGTCGCTGTCGCTCGACATCGGCCGGCTGATGGACCGCAACCTGGCCGCCGAGATGTGGGACCGCTACCAGCGCGGCGAGAACAAGGCCTTCACCAAGCGCCTCTACACGCCCGCCGGTCAGAAGGCCTTTGACGAGGTCGCCCGCAAGTATCGCGCCGACCGCAACTTCAAGGGCACGGTCGACCGCTACGTCGCCGAGTTCGAGCGCCTGCTGGACGAAGTCGCCCGCGACGGCCGCGGCCCGCAGGAGCTGCGCACCCACCTGACCTCGGAGACGGGCCTGGTGTACACGCTGCTGGCGCATGCGGCGGGACGGCTGGGGTGAGACGAAGCTCGCGAGTGGCGAGCGGCGAATAGCGAATGAAAACGGAGCCCTCACGGGCTCCGTTTTTGTTTGGGGGCGTCATCCGCGCTCTCGTGCGCCGGACGCTATGCAGCGCTTCTTCAGCGGTGCGCTGCAGAGCCGGGGCCATCTCGCAACGTGTTCCGTGTTGCCTGCTAGGTCCCGGCTCTGCGCGGCAACGCTATGCGTTGCCGCTTGTCCGGGACACGAACTCACTCGCTACTGCCGCCTCGGCGCAGGCGCCTGCCTCGGCGGCTCGGGCGGCGGCGGCGGGGCGGCCGGCGCGCTGTTGCTGGCGCCGAACAGGACGCGCGTCGGGTTGCGGTCGAAATTGTTCACGGCGCGGCTGATGTCGCCGAGGGTGCGGCGGCCGTCGGCTATCAGCGCACCGGAGCGCTTGTCGAAATCGTCGGCGAGTTCGCGGATCGACTTCACCGCCTGGAACAGCTCGCCCCCGTCCTTGCCGCCGGCGAGCGTGTTGAGGCCGAGCATGAGATTGTCGGCCTTGAGCATGACGCCGTCGACCTTGGCCATCACCCCGTCGATCTTCTCCGAATTGCGCGCGAGCGAGTTGGTGAAGGTCTCCAGATTCTTCAGCGAGTTCTTCACCGATTCCTGATTGTCCGCGACGATCTTGTTGATGTTCTGCAGCGTGCCGCGGATCGCCTCGGTGACGTCCTGGAGCTTGTTGGGGTCGGCGGTGAGCGTTGGGATGCCGTCCTGGTCGAGCGGCGCCGAAGGGGCGGCCTCGTCGCCACCCTTGAGCGAGATCGCGGCGACGCCCGTGAGGCCCTGGAATTCGAGGCCGACCAGGGTGTCCTTGCGGATCGGGGCGTTGTTCTCGATCATGGCCAGTGCGACAACCCGCCGCGGGTTATCGAGCTTCACCGAGACCACCTCGCCCACCCTGATACCGTTGAAATTGACGCTGCCGCCGTTGCGCAGGCCTGCCGCCGGGCCCTCGAACACGACGCGGAGGGGGCTGCGCTGCTTGGTGGTGTGCAGCGACTGAAACCACAGCACGAAGCCGATCGCGGCGGCGATCACCGCCAGCGTGAACGACCCGATCAAGACGTAGTTCGCCCGCGTTTCCATCAGGTGCTCCGGCTACCCATCCCAGCTACTCAACCAGCTCTCAACCCATGACCGCGCGGGCGCGCTTGCCATGGAAATACTGCCTCAGCCAGGGATGCTGCGAGGCCTGCATGTCGGCGATCGACCCTGCAGCAATGATCTTACCGTTCCCTAAAACGGCGATGCGGTCACATGCTGTGTAAAGGCTGTCGAGGTCGTGGGTTACCATGAAAACCGTCAGCCCCAAAGTGCGCTGGAGCGTCCGGACCAGCTCGTCGAAGTCGCCGGCGCCGATCGGATCGAGGCCCGAGGTCGGCTCGTCCAGGAAGACGAGGTCCGGATCGAGCGAGAGCGCGCGCGCCAGCGCCACGCGCTTGATCATGCCGCCCGAGAGTTCGGACGGGAAGCGCTCGGCGACTTCGGGCTTGAGGCCGACCATGGTGAGCTTGGCCATGGTGATCTCGTCCATCAGCCGCTGCGAGACCCGCAAGTATTCGCGCATCGGAAACTGGATGTTCTGCCGCACCGTGAGCGAGGAGAACAGCGCGCCCTGCTGGAACAAAACGCCCCAGCGCCGCTCGACGTTGCGCCGCTGCGAAATGTTGGAGGAATCCAGATCGACGCCGAACACCTCGATCGAGCCTGCGACCTTCGGCACCAGGCCGATGATGGTGCGCGTGAGCACCGACTTGCCCGCGCCTGAGGGGCCGACGAATCCCAAAATCTCGCCGCGCTTGACGTCGAGGTTGAGGCCGTCGAGCACGCGGGTTGCGCCGAACTGCACCGTGATGCCGCGGACGCGGATGATGGGATTTTGCATCTCGCCTTGAGCTAATCCTGCCATCGTCACATCCCGATCGAGGCGAAGAAGATCGCGAACACGCCGTCCATGACGATGACGAAGAAGATGCCCTTCACCACCGAGGCCGTGGTGTGCTGTCCGAGCGATTCCGCGCTGCCCTGCACGGCGAGCCCCTCGACGCAGGCGACGATGCCGATCACGGCGGCCATGACCGGCGCCTTCACGATGCCGACGATGAAATGGTCGATCGAGATGGCGTCGCGCAGGCGCAACAGAAAGGCCTCCGGCTGGACGCCGCCATAGAGAAAGGCGACGAGACCGCCGCCATAGAGCGCGGCCATCGCGCCGAGAAAGGCGAGGATCGGCAGCGCGAGCACGAGGGCCAGCATGCGCGGCAGCACCAGGACCTCGATGGGATCGAAGCCCATGGTGCGCAGCGCGTCGATCTCCTCGCGCATCTTCATCGAGCCGAGCTCGGCGGTGTAGGCGCTGCCCGACCGGCCCGCGACCATGATCGCGACCAGGAGCACGCCGATCTCGCGCAGCACCAGCACGCCCAGCATGTCGACGACGAAGATGTCGGCGCCGAACCTGCGGAAATGAAAAATGCCCTGCTGTGCGATGATGCAGCCGATCAGGAAGGTGATCAGCACGATGATCGGCACCGCGCGCCAGCAGACCTGCTCCATGTGGTGCACGGTCGAGGTCAGGCGGAGCGAGCGCGGATGGATCAGGACGCGAAAGCCCGCCGCGAGCACCGCGCCGAGCATGTCGACGAGGCCTGCGACCGTGCCGGCAACGCCGGCGACGGTCCGGCCGATCTGCTCCAGCATGCCGGTGATGGTGATCGGGCTGCGGTCGGTTACGGGGGCCGCCCGCACCCGCCGCACCTCGTCCACGAGGCTCGAATAATTGGCGGAGAGCCCCGCGATCTGCGGTTCGACCGCGCCGCTGGTCAGACTGCGGCGTAGTCGCTCGATCAGCCAGGCGCCGAAGGTATCGAGCTTGGCGACCTCGGAGACGTCGATGAAGATGCTCTGGGGGCCGCCGGCGAGCTTTTCGGCGTCGGCCACCATCCGCTCCAGGACCGGCGCGAAGCTCGCGGTCCAGGTCCCGGTAGCGCAAAGTGCCAGCGCGTTGCCCTTGGCAATCCGTTCCAGCTTCGGATCGCTGTTCAAGATGTCCGCTCCCGTGCCGGGGCGGAGAAGATCAGAGAGTTGCGCACGCGCCCTTACCCAGAGAAGGTATCCCCAAGTGGTTAATGTTAGTTGCTAGAGGTAACTAGCAGGTTCAGATTTCGCCAGAGTTCAAAATGACTTCCATGAAATTTGCTTCCCTGGCGGCGCGAATCGAGCGCTTCCCGATCGCGGGCAGCTTTACCATCAGCCGGGGGGCCAAAACCGAGGCCGTGACTGTCGTGGCGGAGGTCAGCCGGGACGGGCTGACCGGCCGCGGCGAGTGCGTGCCCTATCCCCGCTATGGCGAGACGCCCGAGGCGACGCTCGCGGCCATCCAGGCCATGCAGCAGGCCGTCGCCGACGGGCTCACGCGGCAGGCCCTCCAGGCCTCCATGGCGCCCGGCGCGGCCCGTAACGCGCTGGACTGCGCCCTGATCGACCTCGAGGCCAAGGCGGCAGTCGTGCGGGCCTGGAACCTGCTCGACCGCCCGGTCCCGGGCGAGCGCATCACGGCCTACACGATCTCGTTAGGAACGCCCGAGGCGATGGCCGTGGCGACCGCCAGGGCCGCGCACCGGCCGCTTCTCAAGATCAAGCTCGGCGGCGACGGCGATCCCGAGCGCATCGCAGCGGTGCGCAAGGCCGCCCCCGAATCCGAGCTGATCGTCGATGCCAACGAGGCCTGGACCGAGGCCAATCTGGAAGCCAACCTCGCCGCCTGCGCGGCGACCGGCGTCACGCTGGTCGAGCAGCCGCTGCCGGCGGGGAAGGACGAGGCGCTGGCGCGGATCAAGCGGCCGCTCGTGGTCTGCGCCGACGAGAGCGTGCATGACCGCACCTCGCTTGCGCCCTTGCGCGATCGCTACGACGCCGTGAACATCAAGCTCGACAAGACCGGCGGCCTCACCGAGGCGCTCGCCATGGCCGACGCGGCACAGGCGCTCGGCTTCGAGATCATGGTCGGCTGCATGGTCGCGACCTCGTTGTCGATGGCGCCGGCGATGCTGGTGACGCCGCAGGCGCGCTTCGTCGATCTCGACGGCCCGCTGCTGCTGGCGCGCGACCGCGATCACGCCCTGCGTTATGACGGCAGCCTGGTCTATCCGCCGGACGCCTCGCTCTGGGGCTGAGCCATGAGCCGGTGCCGCGCCGACCAGATCACCAGCGCGCCCGCCGCGGCCATCGCGGCCATGACGTAATACAGGCTGTCGCCGATGCGGGCGTAGATCACGCCTGACGCGATCGAGGTCGCAGCGCCGAGCAGACCGTTGCACGCGGCGTAATAGCCCTGCCCCCGCGCGATCTGATGCGGGGGCACACGCTGCACCAGGAGGTTCATGGTGCCGAGAATGGTCATGCCGAAGGTGAGGCCGTGGCCGAGTTGCACGATCGCAAGCAGCGCCAGCGGCGGCTCGTTCGCCGTCACGATCCAGCGCATCACCGCGCTCACACCACCGATCACGATCATCGTGGACGGATGCAGCGAGAAGCGCGGCGACAGCGCGAATACGACGATCTCGGCGATCACGCCCAGCGTCCACAGCCCCGCGATCGTCAGCCCGCTGATCCCATGGATCTGCCAGTTGATGGCCGAGAAGGTGTAGTAGGCGACGTGGCTGCCCTGGATCAGCGCGGCCGAGGCGATGATCGCCCAGAAGCCGGCATCGCGCAGCAATGCCGTGTCGGCACGCGCCGCGGCGGTCTTCCGCCTGATGTCGTCGAGCGGCTGAAGCAGCAGGCTGGCTGCGACCGCAACGACCGCCCATGCAACGATGATCCAGATCAGATCGCGCGCCGCGATGCTGTCGATCAGATAGCCGCAGGCGAGCGAGCCGGCGGCGAAGGCCGCCGAGCCCCACAGCCGCAGGGGTCCGTAATCGAGCCCGTAATGGGCGACGCCGCGCAGTGCATAGGCATCGGTCAGCGGCATCGTCGGGGTCCACATCATGCAGGTCAGCGCATAGATCAGGAACAGCGCCAGCGGGTGCTGCTGCAGGCCGACGGCCGCAAATCCGATCGCCGTCGCCAGCACCGACACCATCATCGCGGCGCGGATGGCATGCCGCTTTTCGGCAAAGGCGGTCACTTGCGGCAGCGTGGTGAAGCGCGTGATCGCCGGCAGCGCGTTGATGAGGCCGATCCAGGCCGCGTCGATGCCGATAGCCTTCAGCCACACCGGAAAGAACGGCAGATGCGTGCCCGAGACCGCGAAGACGGCCGAATAGAACACCGCAAGACCCACGGCGAATCGCCGTTTTTGTGCCGCTGCGATGGGGATTTGTGATTCGCCTGCCATCAAACCAATTGCGATTCGGCCGATATCGTGGTGATCGTTACAGTAACGCGTACTGATTTGCGCGACGAGATTGTCATGGCCAACGAAGCATTCGCCCTCTCGCCCATGTCTGCCCGCGCGGCCGAGCCGAACGAGCAGGATTACGACGCGATCCGCGAAGCCTTCATGGAGACCGCGCGCGGCCGCTGGTTCCTCGGCGAATACGCCAAGCGCAACCGCAATGCCGACACGAGCATGGTGTTGGACGCAGTCGCCAGAATCGAGGAAACCCTTGCGGCGCAGCGACAACCCGTCGTCGAAGACCGCCTGCCGGAAGCGTTGGTCGAGATCCGCCGCGCGATCCGCGAAGCCGAGACGATCGCGATCGCCGCGTTCGACCCCACGGCGATCGAGGCCAGCCTTGCGGCGATCCCGCGCGGGGTGCGCATCATCAAGGAGATCTCCTGGCGCTGGCGCGAGATCGGCGCCGACGGCCGAATCTGCGACCTCATTGATTCGCAGCTCGCCTCGATCGAGGCCGCCTGCGGACAGGTCCAGGCGATCGATCCCCGTGTCGAGCTCAGGATTGCCTTCGATCTGCTGAAGGATCGGGTCGACCAGACCGAGGGCGGCGCAACGAAACAGGCGGCTGCCCCGGCTCCGGTGCAGGAGGCGCCCTCATCCGCCGCTGAAGCTCCGCCTGCCGAGACCGCGCCTGCCGCGACCGCAGCCGCAGCGATGGCCAGCGAAGCCCCCGTGGCTTTCACGGAGCTCCCACAGGACGTCGCGGCCGAGCCCGAGGCCGCCGTTGAAGCGGCCATCGCCACCGAAGCGTTCGCCGCCGCCGAGCAGGCAATGGAAGCGGCCGTCGCGTCGGAGATTGCGGCTGAAAGCGAGACCCCCGTCGAAAACGCCGCGCTCGATCATGTCGCGCCGGAAGATACCGCGCCTGAAGCCGTCGCGTTTGAAGAGCCGGTCGCGGACACTGCAGCCTTCGCCGAAGAGGCCGACTCCAATGCCGCTGACGCACCAGCGCTCGACGCTGCGGCGCAGGCCGAGGACGACGCCGTGCTCGATGCCATCGCGCTCGAGATGGCCGCGCCCGATCCGGAGTTCGACGAGATCATCGCGCCGATCGAGATGGACGCGGCCGTTCCGGAGCCGATGCCAGCGGAGGCCATAGCGCCCGTCGCCGCCGAGCATGCCGAGCCGATCGCATCCGAGCCGGTTGCCACCCCAGTCGTGGAAGAGCACCCGGCGGACGCACCGATCGCAATGGACTCGCTTGCGCGCCTCACCGACGCCATTGCGGAGGCCGCCGCCGAAGTGATGGAGCAGCAGGCCCCGGCGATGGCAGCCAGTGCCACCTTCGCCGCGGCGCCGGCCACGACGATGACCGCGCCCTCGCCTCTGTCCTCGTCCGAGCCCTCGCTCGGCGCCACCATCCTCGCCAGCGGCATCCTGCAAAAGCCCCGCGCGCCGGCAAATGACCCGCTCGCGCCGATCCGCCGCATGACACAGGCCGAGAAGATCGCGTTCTTCTCGTAACAGCGAAGCAATCCAGAATCCCTCCGCGGAAAGGCTCTGGATTGCTTCGTCGCTTCTCTCCTCGCAATGACGAACTAACTACCGTTCGCTAACTCGATCACCCGCAATTCCACACCGCCCCGATCGGGGTCCGCGTCCAGCACGGGCCAAAGCTGCCGCCATTGTAGCGGCCGCCGTTGAAGCCGGGACGGCCGAAATAGCGCCACTCGCCGTCCCATCGGTAATATTGCGGAACCGGGTCGATGTACCAATGGCGCCGGTCGGCGCGCGACATTCGGCGCATCGCGTCCTTCTGCTTGTAGAGCGGAATGCTGTTGCTCAGCGGCTGCCGATAACCCGGCAGGAAGCCGTAGCCTTTCCAGACCGGCTTAGGCGGCTTGTTTGACGCAGCGGGCGCTGTGGCGGGCAGCAGCGACAGGATGATGGCAACAGATAGACACACAAGGCGGGACATGGTTCGAACAATAGACAGGCGGATGCGAGAAGACCACTCAAATTCGAGTGCGAGGCGTTTCGCCGCTTCTGCTCATCCGCTTCTCTCGATAGGTTGCAAAGTGCAGCATGAGTGCTGCGGATGTCTTGCAAGTTCCGGAATGGACCCATGTCTGAGCCCCCGCGCGTCGGCGCCTTCGCGATCATTCCGAGCAACGATCTTCCCGCCGCCACGCCGTTCTGGGAACGTCTCGGATTTACACGCACGGGCGGCGATGACGGCTATGTCATCATGAGCGGTTGGGGATGCGAGGTTCATCTCACGCAAGCCGGCGATGGTCCTTGGCGTGTGCCGGAGCACAATCCCTTTGGTATCTTCATTCGCACGCCCGAGGTCGAAGCCATCGCCGCGCGCGTGGACGATCTGATCATCCGCCCCGGCGGCGTGTTGCGTCACCGCGAATGGGGCATGTATGAAGTGGGCATCAACGGTCCTGACGGTCTCCTCGTCCGGATCGGCTGGCCGTCGGCGTTGATGCGCCGGTCCAGCTAACCGATCACACCCTTCCTGATCAGGAAGCAACCATAGCCTCGGCTGTCGCCGACCTGCACGACGCCGAAACCCGCCGCTGCGGCCCGATAGAAATCCGCCCGTGAGAGCCTGCCGGGAGCAATGGCGCTGCCGCTGGCGCGTTCAATCTCGGTCAGCACCGCGCGCTGCACGTCGGGCACGCGGTCGGGATCGTCGACCGGCATCATCACCCGCACCGGATCAGGATCGAAATCGTCGAGCGGATAGAGCGTCATGATGGCGCGGACGACCGTCTCCATGCGCAGGCCAGGCAACTGGATCAGGCGCTGCGACGATGTGCTGCTGGCGATGTGCGTGGCCGGGTGGTTGGCGTCGACGACCACGAGGTCGTCGCCGTGGCCCATGGCGGCCAGCAGCCAGAGCAGGTCGGGCGTCAGGATCGGATCGATCGATTTCAGCATGTGACGGCGGTTCCTGTTATCGATCGCTAACCATAGCAGGTTCCAAGCGTGATTCAGATCACGTCCACCGTCATGGTGACAGGGATCACGGAGCATATGCTCGAACGGGGCCAAGCTTCCTCGCCACCAATCTCGCATCGAGATCAGTGCCAGAGGAGCACGCCATGTTCCGCCTAAAGCCTTTTTTGATGACGGCCAGCCTGCTGGGAAGCCTGTTTGGCTTCAGCTGCGGGCCCGTTTCCGCGCAGGTCGCCCCGGTCCAGCCTGCCCCCACCGCGCTGCAAGGCCCCGAGCAGCGGGTGGCGCTGGTGATCGGCAATGCGAACTACAAGAACGCGCCGCAGCTTGCCAACCCCGACGATGACGCGCAATCGATGGCGCAGTTCCTGAACTCTGCCGGCTTCGAGGTGGTCTCGGCAACCGATTTGACCCAGAACGACATGCTCCGCGTCGTCCAGGACTTCTCCGCGAAAGTCGCTTCGCGCGGTCCGAACACGGTGGCGATGGTCTATTATGCCGGCCACGGTGTGCAGCTTGCCGGTGAGAACTACCTGGTTCCGGTCGACGCGAAAGTGTCCAGCCCGACCGAGCTGGTCAACAACTCGGTGCGCCTTGTCGACGTGATGTCGACGCTCGAGACGATCCCGAGCCGCATGCGCATCGTCATCCTCGATGCCTGCCGCAACAATCCGTTCCCCGAGGTCAACGACGCCGGCCGCGGCCTGGCCATCGTCGATGCGCCGAACGGCTCGATCGTCGGCTACTCGACCGCGCCCGGCGCCGAGGCGCTCGACGGCACTGGCAGCCACAGCCCCTACACGCAGGCCTTTCTGAACGTCGCGCGCGAGCCCAACGTGCCGATCGAGCAGCTGTTCAAGCGCGTACGCCTGCAGGTGAACCAGACCACCAGCGGCGCGCAGATCCCGTGGGAGAGCTCCTCGCTCACGAGCGACTTCACTTTCTTCGGTGACACCGCCGTCGCCGCCAACCGCGCGCCGGTGAAAGCGCCCGTGGTGCAGATGGCGGCAAACCTGCCGAGCCGCTCGACGCGCCAGGCCTATGACTACGTCGTGTCCGAGGGCCGGCCGGAATACTATCAGGAGTTCATCCGGATGTATCCGCACGACCCGCTGTGTGACCACGTCCGCTGGCTGCTCAACAACATCCTGCTCTCGCAGGCCTGGCACAAGGCGGTTCTCGTGAACTCGCCCGTGGCGTACAAGAGCTTCTACGACAGCTACGGCAACAGCCCCTATGCGCAAATCGCGCTGAAGCTGCAGGCGCAGCCGAAGCAGATCCCCTTGATGCAGGCGACCAAGTTCCTGGCGCCGCAGAACATTGCCCCGACCTTCAAGATCGGCAATCTCGGTCAGCCGAAATACATGCCGATGCAGCAGGGTAATGGTGGACCGCAAATGGGCGGCAACCTGCCTCTCGTGCAGAAGCCTATCGACGGCAAACTCGGCAATGGCGGCCCGATCGTCAATTTGCCGGCGGGCAACAACAACCAGCAGAACCAGCCGAACGGCACACCGTCGCAGACCCCGGGCAAGATCGTCACCCTGCCCGCGCCGGCCAACACGACCAGCACCAAGGACGGCGGCAAGATCGTGACCTTGCCTGCGACCAACACCACGCCCAATGGTAATAACGGCAGGCCCGGCAAGATCGTGACAATGCCGGTGAACGTCGGCAAGCCTGGCCCGAACATCGAGTCGAAGCCGGTCAACGTTCAGACGCAGAACCGCCCGATCCGCATCAACGATGGCGTGAAGATCACCAACAATCCGGTGAGCAAGGTGCAGGGGCAGAACAACGTGCAGAACCACCGTCCGCAGATCAACACGATGCCGAGCCGCATGGTCAGCAGCAGCAACAACAACTTCCGGCAGTCGATGAACCAGGCGCCGAGCATGGGCGGCGGCAACCGTCGCGGCGGCTTCATGCGCTGATCGTGCGAACGGCGCACACAACAGAGGGGCAGAGCAGCGACGCTCTGCCCCCTTCTTGATCTCAGATCCCAACGTCGTCATTCCGGGATGCGCCGAAAGGCGCAGGCCCGGAATCCATTGCGCGGCAGAGTCGGTCGAAAAAGGGATTCCGGGCTCTCGCTTCGCGAGCCCCGGAATGACGGCTAAGCCACCAGCTCCGCGAACAAATCCGCATCGACATTGCCGCCGGAGAGCACGATGACGACGTTCTTGCCGGCGACGTCGAGACGTCCCGCAAGCAGCGCGGCAAGACCGACCGCGCCGCCGGGCTCGACCACGAGCTTCAGCTCGCGATAGGCGAACGCCACGGCCGCACCGACTTCCTTGTCCGACGCAGTGACGCCGCGCGCGAGCAGCCTGCTGTTGATCGCAAAGGTCATCTCGCCGGGGATCAGCGCCATCAGCGCATCGCAGATGGTGCGGCCCGCGGGCGCGTGCGGCTCACGATGGCCGGCGGTCAATGACAGGCCGTGGTCGTCGAAGGCTTCAGGCTCGGCCACCACGATTTCCGCGAGCGGATAACGCGCCTTGATCGCGGTCGCAACGCCCGCGATCAGGCCCCCGCCGGAGGCCGGCGCCACCACGATGTCGGGACTAAGACCGAGCGTTGCCATGTCTTCCGCGATCTCGCGACCCGCGGTGCCCTGCCCCGCGATCACGAAGGGATCGTCGTAAGGCCTGACCAGCGTCGCGCCGCGCTTCTCGGCGATACCGCGCGAGATGGCTTCGCGGTCGTCGCGGTCGCGGTCGTACAGCACGACCTCGGCGCCATAGGATTTGGTGCGCTCGCGCTTGGACAACGGGGCATCCGCAGGCATCACGATGGTCGCCTGCATATCGAGGATCTTGGCCGCCGCCGCCACGCCCTGGGCGTGGTTGCCGGAGGAGAACGCGACGACGCCGCCGGCGCGCTTCTCTTGCGGAATCGAGAACACCTTGTTGAAGGCGCCGCGGAACTTGAAGGAGCCGGTGCGCTGGAGCATCTCCGGCTTCAGGAACACCTTCGCACCGACGCGCTCGTTGAGCACGGGAAAGGACAACAGCGGAGTGCGGATGGCATAGGGTGCGATCACGCGCGCCGCGGCATCGATGTCGGCGGGGCCGATCGGGAGCAGCTGTTCGGTCATGGCGGAATGTTATCGCGGCCAATGAGGCCCGGGCAAGACACCTCCGCGAGAGGATTTTGAGCGGTCAGGCGACGAAGCGGGGCTGTTCCGCACCATTCCGGCCGGGCAGCACGGCTCCCACCGCCCTGATGCCGTCGACGAAAACCCTCGCCGAGGCTTCCCAGGTGTAATTGGCAGCGAACGCGACACAGTCCTGCCGGGAGACATCGAGCGCCGCGAAACAGGCGTTGCGCAGGTCGTGATCCAGGGCCCCGACCGGGGCATCGCCGATCACGTCGCGCGGGCCCTTCACCGGGAAGGCCGCAACCGGCAGGCCGCTTGCCAGCGCCTCCAGCAGGACCAGGCCGAACGTGTCGGTCTTGCTCGGAAACACGAAGACGTCAGCCGCAGCATAGATTTCCGCCAACGCCTCGCCATGCTTCTCGCCGAGGAAGATCGCATCGGGATAGGCCTCTTCCAAGGCCACGCGCGCCGGCCCGTCGCCGACGATCACCTTGGTGCCGGGCAGATCGAGCCCGAGAAAGGCCTCGAGATTCTTCTCCACCGCCACGCGCCCGACCGACAGGAACACCGGCGCCGGCAGGCAGAGGTCGATGGCGCGGGGATGGAACACATCGGTGTCGACCCCGCGGGGCCAAAGCACGACATTGTCGAAGCCGCGCTCCGTCAGTTCGCGGGCGAGCGCAGGCGTGGCTGCCATCACGGCGCGGCTGGCGCTGTGGAAACGGCGCAGCGCTCGCCAGATCAGCGAGCCCGGAACTGGCACGCGGGCGCGGACATATTCGGGAAAGCGGGTGTGGAAGCTGGTCGTGAACGGCAGCCTGCGCTGGCGGCAATAGCGGCGGACCATCAGGCCGATCGGCCCTTCCGTCGCGATGTGGATGCTGTCGGGCCGCGCTTCCTCGATCAGCTCCGCGATCCGCGCCGGGCGCGGCATCGCCAGCCGCACGTCGCGATAGCTCGGCATCGCAAAGGTGCGGAAGGATTGCGGCGTCAGGAACGCGAACTCGACGCCGAGGCTTTTGCCGGCGTCGGCGAGCTTGGTCAGCGTCCGAACCACACCGTTGACTTGCGGGTGCCAGGCGTCGGTCGCGACCAGGATGCGCATCAGGCTGCCCTTATCATGCGGCTCTTGCCGCGACCTGCGGCACGGCTGCCGGCTTCTGCAAATGATCCGCCCAGGTGATGATCTCGAAATGGCCGTCGTCGTGCTCGACCAGCGCGGTGCAGCTCTCGACCCAGTCGCCGCAGTTCATGTAGCGGATGCCGGCCTCGTCGCGGATCACGGCGTAGTGGATGTGGCCGCAGATCACGCCGTCGGCGTCGTGACGCCGCGCCTCTGCGGCCAGCGCCTGCTCGAACGCCCCGATATAGTTGACGGCGTTCTTGACCTTCTGCTTGGCCCATTGCGACAGCGACCAATAGCGCACGCCGAACAGGCGGCGGAAGAAGTTGACGAAGCGATTCATCTGGATCGCGAAGTCGTAGGCCTTGTCGCCCAGATGAGCGAGCCAGCGCGCGTTCTGCACCACGAGATCGAAGATGTCGCCGTGGATGACGAGATAACGCTTGCCGTCCGCGCCGGTGTGGACGGTGTTCTCGACCACGTCGATGCCGCCGAAATGCGTGCCGTAGTAATTGCGCAGGAACTCGTCGTGATTGCCGGGGATGTAGACGACCTTGGCGCCCTTGCGCGCCTTGCGCAGCAGCTTCTGGACGAGGTCATTGTGCGATTGCGGCCAGTGCCAGCTCGATTTCAGCGCCCAACCGTCGACGATGTCGCCGACGAGATAGATGGTATCGGCATCGTGGTAGCGCAGGAAGTCGAGCAGAAGATCGGCTTGAGAACCGCGGGCTCCGAGATGAACGTCGGAGATGAACAACGTGCGAAAGCGCCGCTCCGGGCTCTCGTCACTCACATCGTAACTTCCCATGCGCCAGCCTGTAACAATGTCCCGTGACAGGGGGATGACTGATTGAACCCTTGAGGCACCTTCAAATACGAATCACGCCTTGCCTCGCCCTCCCCGCGAATATCAGTCGCATGCGACAATCTGGCGACATGGCGCGGCAGGCGGGGTGCCCTTGAGCGCGGGCGGGGTCCTCAGGACGAGGACCGAATGCGCGGCAGCAGTTTCGATGGGCGCGGCGCTGCTAGCCTCATCCTGAGGAGACAGCGAAGCGGTCGTCTCGAAGGACGAGGCGTGCGCTCACGCGTTGCCCTGCGTCAGTAGAACTTGTGGAAATGATGGATCGGGCCGTGGCCGTGGCCGACGCTGAAGCGGTCGGCTGCGCCGATCGCGGCGCTGATCCAGGCCTTGGCGTTGCGCACCGCGCTTTCCAGATCTTCGCCCTTGGCAAGGCCCGCCGCGACCGCCGACGACAGCGAGCAGCCGGTGCCATGCGTGTTGCGGGTCGCAACGCGGGGCGCGGCGAGCGCGATCGTGGTGTCGGCATCGATGAGATAGTCGGTGCTCTCCGCGCCCTCGCCGTGCCCGCCCTTGATCAGGACCGCACGGGAGCCGAGCGCCAGCAGGCGTCGCCCCTGCTTTTCGATCTCAGCCTCGCTGGCCGCGATCGGCTCATCGAGCAGAGCCGCGGCCTCCGGCAGATTGGGCGTGATCACGGACGCCAGCGGCATCAGCCCGGTGCGCAGAGCGTCGACGGCTTCGGACGCGAGCAGGCGGTCCCCCGATGTCGCCACCATCACGGGGTCGAGCACCACATGCCGCGGCTTCCAGCGCGAAAGCGCCGCCGCGATCGCATCGATGCTGGCGACCTGGGCCACCATGCCGATCTTCACCGCACCGACCTCGAGATCGGCGAACACCGCGTCGATCTGCGCGGTGACGAAGTCGGCAGGCACGGCGTGAATGCCGGTGACGCCGCGCGTGTTCTGCGCCGTCAGTGCCGTGATGGCGGAAGCGCCATAGACACCGAGGGCGGCAAAGGTCTTCAGGTCGGCCTGGATGCCGGCGCCGCCGCTCGAATCGGAGCCGGCGATGGTGAGTGCGACCGGGGTCGTCATCGCCGGACACGTCTGCTGGATACGAACACCGCCATGGCCTGTCCTAGCGCGACCGCGGAGTACCGGCAAGCGCGCCGGGCCGCGGCCGACCGTGATTCGCGATATCGTGGCACGCACGCCGAATCAGGCGGATGTTGCGGGCCACGCCCCGCAATGGCGCGGGCTTGAAAATGCAACCGCGCCGGACCCTTGGTATAGTCGCGAACCTGCTTCGCCGATGAGTGAGACGTCAGGTGGTGGAACCATTCACCGATGCTGCGGGCCGGCCCGGCCCGCAGCTGCCTGGAACGGAATCTTGGGGTGGAACGATGTGGGCCTTTTTCGAACGTCTCCTCGACTCGTCCATGCTTTCGCCGCACGGCATCTGCCTGTTATGGGAGCCTCAGCTGATCTGGCTCCACGTCGTTGCCGACGCCTGCATTGCCGCCGCCTATTTCTCGATCCCGTTTGCCCTCGCGATTCTCGTCACCAAGCGGCGCGACCTCAAATTCGGCTGGGTCTACTGGGCATTCGCGGTCTTCATCATGGCCTGCGGCCTGACCCATGTGCTGTCGATTTACACGCTCTGGGTTCCGATCTACGGCATCGAGGGCATCGTCAAGGCGGCCACGGCGGTCGCGTCCGTCTTCACCGCCGCCGCGCTTTGGCCGCTGCTTCCGAAGATCCTGACAATTCCCTCTCCATTCGAACTGCGGCAAGTCCAGGCCGCGCTCGAGGAAGAGGAGATCAAGAGCCGGGACGCGACGCTTCTGCTGCAGCAGGTCAGCGATGCCCAACGCGCGATGCGCGACAGCGTGGCGCGACTCACCGCGATCGTCGAGACTGCAGTCGACGGCGTCATCCTTTTCGACGCGCAGGATCGCATCCTGCTGTTCAATCCGGCCTGCGAGCGCCTGTTCGGCTACTCTGCCGAGGAGGTGATGGGCTGGAACGTCAGCATGCTGATGCCCGAGGCGGACGCGTCGTCCGACAATGCCACGCGGCATTTCGCCACCGGCGGCGAATCTGTCGGCCTGCGCAAGGATGGATCGACCTTCCCGATGGACCTGTCGGTGGGTCAGGCGCAGCAGGACGGCGAATTGATCTTCGTCGGCATCGTCCACGACCTGACTGCGCGCAAGCTGACCGAGCAGCAGCTCCAGCAGGCGCAGAAGATGGAGACGGTCGGCCAGCTCTCCGGAGGCATCGCGCACGACTTCAACAATCTGCTCACCGTCATCATCGGCAATGCCGAGCACTTGAGCGAGCAGCTCAAGGCTCGGCCGGATCTGCGGCGCTTTGCCGACGACATCTGCCAGTCGGGCGAACGGGGCGCCGAGCTGACGCAGCGGCTGCTCGCATTCAGCCGCCGCCAGTTGCTGCAGCCTCAGCTGATCGATTGCCGCGGCCTGCTCGATTCCATGTTCAAGCTGCTCAAGCGCACCTTGCGCGAAGACATCGAGATCAGGACGAGCACCGGCCCCGGCACGATCGTGGCGTTTGCCGATCGCGCCCAGCTCGAATCCGCCGTGCTCAACCTCGCGCTCAACGCGCAGGACGCCATGCCGGCAGGAGGACATTTGACGCTGAGCACGGAGCTGACCGAGATCGACGACGACTATAGCGCCCTTCACCCCGAAGTCGCAGCCGGCGCTTACGCGTTGATCTCGGTCACCGACGACGGCGAAGGCATGACCCCTGACGTCATGGCACGCGCCTTCGAGCCGTTCTTCACCACCAAGGAAGTGGGCAAGGGCTCGGGTCTCGGCCTCAGCATGGTCTATGGCTTCGCCAAGCAATCGGGCGGCCACATCTCGATCTACAGCGAGATCGGCCTCGGGACCACGGTCCGAATCTATCTGCCGCGCGCGGACACCGGACAATCGCAGGCCGACCCGTCCGATGGCGAGGACGCGGCGCCGCGAGGATACGAGACGATCCTGATCGCCGAAGACGATCCGTTCGTCCGCTCCTCCGTCGTTCGCAGGGTGGAAGCTCTCGGATATCGTGTCGTTGCCGCAGTCAACGGCAAGGAGGCCTTGCAGCAGTTGCACACCGATCCCAGCATCGACATGCTGTTCACTGATATCGTGATGCCGGGCGGCATGAACGGCTGGGAGCTCTCCGATCAGGCGCGGCGGATTCGTCCCGGTCTGCCGGTCCTGTTCACCTCGGGCTACGCATTGGAGACCCTGGTGGAGCAGGGCCGCGCGCCCGCACAGGCGATCGTGCTGACCAAGCCCTATCGCAAGATCGAGCTCGCCCAGCGGCTCAGGGACGCGTTCGCCGCGGCGGCCATGACGCCCTGAACGCCCGAGCGGAATCTGGCGGCCGGCAAGTTCGCTTGCTAAATCATGCCGGTTTTGGCCTATTAGCCGCCAGATACGCTTTCGGAGTGCCCGCGATGGTTCCTTTTTTCGTCCAGATCAAATGCAAGCTCGGCCAGTCCTATACGGTCGCCAATGCGCTTGCCGAAGCCGAGATCGCGTCCGAGATCTACTCCACGGCCGGCCAATACGACCTCCTCGTGAAGTTCTACGTCGACAAGGATACCGACATCGGCCATTTCGTGAACGAGAAGGTGCAGGTGCTCCCGGGCATCCAGGACACCCTCACCATCATCACCTTCAAGGCGTTCGGCGCCAGCTGATCATGCGCCGAACGACGGCCGAAGCGCGTTGACGATCAATCCAAATCTCATCGCGCTTGAGGTTGTTGTTGACGCATGATCTTTCCGGAAAACCGCTTCGCACTTTTCCGGATCATGCTTTAGCCGCCTTCCTTGCGCTTGGGCGGTGTCGGTCCCTGCACTGGCGGCAGCGACTTCAGATACGCGGCCATCGCGGCGCGGTCTTCCGCGGTCAGTTGCGCCAGATTCTTGATCACCGGCCGCATCGCACCCGAAGCGCTGTCGCCCTCGGGCATGTCGCCGGTCTCGAGAAAATCCGCGATATCCTTCTCGCTCCAGCTGCCGATGCCCTGCTGCGTGATGTTAGGCACCCAGCCCTGCCCTTCCGGATTGGGACCACCGGCAAAGCGCTGGCCGGCGATGATTCCGCCGAGCGCATTGCGGGGGCTATGGCATTCGGCGCAATGGCCGAAAGCGTTCACCAGATAGGCGCCACGATTCCATTGCGGCGAGCGCGCGGCGTCGGCCACGAACGGCGCGGTGTCCATGAACAGCAACTTCCAGATGCCGACATTGCGGCGGATGTTGAACGGAAACGGCAGCGCGTGGTCGTGAACTCTGCCGGACACCGATGGAAGCGTCTTCAGGTAGGCAAAGAGATCGCGGACGTCGTCGGTGCTGGCGAGATGATAGGACGTGTAGGGAAATGCGGGGAAATAGTGCGTGCCCGCGGGCGAGATGCCGCGCATCACGGCGTTGACGAAATTGGCCTCGCTCCAGCGGCCGATTCCGTCGGCCGGATCGGGGGAAATGTTGGGGGCGTAGAACGTTCCGAACGGCGAACCCAGCGCCAGCCCGCCGCCGAGCCGCAGGCGATCGGGCTGATTGGGGGTGGCATGACAGGACGAGCAGCCGCCGGCGTTGAACAGTTCCTGCCCGTTGGCGAGATCGGGGCTACGGGTCGGCGCCGGCAAGGCCAGCGCGGCCGGGGCGGTCGCCCACCAATAGAGGGCGAACGCCGCGGCAGCGGCGATCAGGGCGGCAAGAAGCGTTCGTCGCAGCATTCGATCATTCCATCGTGAAAGCGCGAACTTAAGGGTCATGCCACGCCCGATCCAACCACGAATATTTTAGGCGGTCCGGCTGTAATGCCGGAATAAACCGCATGCCGCACTGTTTGAAGAGCAATCAGGCCTCAACAGGGAGAGACCCATGACCAAAGCCTTTTTTGCCACACTGGCACTTGGAGCTGCCGTTGCGTTCGCCGTCCCGGCCAGCGCGGAGAAACTGAAGGCAACGCTCGACGGCAAGTCCGAGGTGCCGGCAACGACCACTAGCGCCACCGGAACCGCCGATCTGGACTATGACGCCGCCAGCAAGAAGTTGTCCTGGACCGTCACCTATTCAGGACTGTCCGGCCCCGCCACGGCCGCGCATTTCCATGGGCCCGCCGAAGCCGGCAAGAACGCCGGCGTTGCCGTCCCCATCCCCAACGCGGCTTCGAGCCCCGTCAAGGGCGAAGCGACGCTCACCGACGCGCAAGCCGCAGATCTGCTCGGCGGCAAGCTCTACATCAACATCCACACCGCGGCCAATCCGGGCGGCGAGATCCGCGGTCAGGTCATGAAGTAGGCCTCAACGCTGCTGCGTCGCGCGAAGGCCGGACGCCGGAGGGGTGTCCGGCCTTTTCGATTCCGACGGTGTCCTAAGCCGCATTCAGCGCCTGCGTGAGATCGGCGATCAGGTCCGACGGGTTCTCGATGCCGATCGACAGACGGATCGTGGAATCGAGCACGCCGATCTTCCGGCGGATGTCGGCGGGAACGCCGGAATGGGTCATGGTTGCAGGCAGGCTCGCAAGCGACTCGGTGCCACCGAGACTCACCGCCAGCTTGAGGATCTGCAGCGCGTTGAGAAATTTGACGGCTGCCTCCTTGCCGCCGACGATGTCGAACGAAAAGGTGGATCCCGCCCCCAGGCACTGCCGCGCGAATGCAAGCCCGGCCGGCGACGACGCCTCGTGATGACCGAGATAGTGGACCTTGGCGACCTTGGGATGATCGCGCAAGAAGTCCGCAACGAGGCGCGCATTGCCGTTGGCCTTCTCCATGCGCAGGCTCAGTGTCTCGAGGGAGCGATTGATCATCCAGCAGGAATGCGGATCGAGCTGGGTGCCGATGGCGCCGCGCAGCGCCTTGATGCCCTTCATGATCGCCTTCGAACCGAGCGCGGCACCCGCGATCAGATCGGAATGACCGCCGACATATTTCGTCAGCGAATACAGCGAAATATCAGCGCCGTGCTCGATCGGCCGCTGAAACACCGGCCCGAGCAGCGTGTTGTCGCAGGCGATGATCGGTGTGTTGCCTTGCGCCTTTCCGATGGAATCGGCGACACGGCGGATCATGGCGATGTCGACCAGGCCATTGGTCGGATTGGCCGGAGTCTCGATCAGGATCATCGATACACGGCCTTTGGCCATGGCCTCTTCCGCGGCCTGCTTGACCGCCGCCTCGTCGATCCCGTCGGCGAAGCCGACGGCGCCGATCGACAGACGCGCCAGCGTGTTCGTCAGCAGCGTTTCCGTCCCGCCATAGAGCGGCTGGGAGTGCAGGATGACGTCGCCGGGGCGGACGAAGGCGAGGATGGTGGTCGCGATGGCCGCCATGCCCGATGAGAACAGCGCGCAGCTCTCGGTACGCTCGTAGATCGAAAGCCTGTCCTCGACGATCTCGCTGTTGGGATGATTGAAGCGCGAATAGACCAGGCCCGCGCCCATCCCTTCCGGCGGCTCGCGCCGGCCGGCGACGAAATCGAAGAAGTCCTGTCCGTCATCAGCCGTCTTGAACACGAAGGTGGAGGTCAGGAACACCGGCGGCTTGATGGCGCCTTCGGACAATTGCGGGTCATAGCCATAGGTCAGCATCAGGGTTTCCGGATGCAGCATATGGTTGCCGATGTGGGTCTTCGACGGGAACGGTTTTACCATGGCCTGCCTCGCTGTTCTTCAGGTGCTCGCCGGGCGTTGGAACTCATGGTGTCATGACGCAGTCAGGCGCGAGATACGCCTGTATCCAACAGCTCACGTTGATGCCGCAGCGGCTGGCATTGAAGATAACCGCTCTCAAGGCGATCCGTCAGGCCTTGCGACCAGAATTTCCTGATGCTGAGCCACGATGCAAAGAGGGCGGCTGCTCTCGCAACCGCCCTCTCTTGCTCGTAGCTCGAATGGCGCGAAACGCAATCCGGGACGGCCATCAGCCGGGATAGACCCGGGATTTCGCTCCGCCGACGGACACTGTGCCCAGCTATTTCAACTTCACGCGATAGGTTTCGTGGCAATCGTTGCAGCGATCGTTGATCGTGGTATAGGCCGCTTTCAAGCTCGCAACGTCGGTAATCTTGCCTTTGACGTCGGCAATGGCTTTCTGCACTGGCGGAATCTTGGAGTCGAAATCGGCCTTGTTTTGCCAGACCTTTTGCGAGCTGCCGTAGGTCGCGTTCACCACGTCCTGCTTGGGATTGATCTCGAAGGTCTTGGCGATCTTGGCAACATCGGCCTCGATACCGGCGATGGCCTCATCGACCGCCTTCTTGTCGAAGGGGATATCGCCCTTGGTCATCTTCTGGATGACGCCATACTGATTCTTGGCGATCGATCGCATCAGATTGTCCTGCTGGACGGCAATCTCCTGTTGCGCCATTACGGCGCCCGCGCCCAACACTAGGACGCCCGCGACAATCATCGTCCGTTTCATTGGTTCGTTTCTCCGGCTCTCGATACGGTCAGGGAATGAGACTTCACGGGCTTCGGGAGAAGCCTGGACCCATCATGGGTAGAACCCCGCGCGGCGCTTTTATTTCCCGTGCGCGCGGGGAACTTGGCCTAGAGGCTGTGACGGCGATGGTGTTCGTTGATGGCGATCCACACCCGCTCCGGGGTTGCCGGCATGTCGATGTGGTCGATCTTGTATTCGCGCCAGAGCGCGTCGACGATGGCGTTGACGACGGCCGGACAGGAGCCGATCGCGCCGGCCTCGCCCGCCCCCTTCACGCCCATTGGATTGGTCTTGCAGGGGACGTTGGCGGTCTCGAACACGAAGGCCGGCCCGTCCGCCGCCCGCGGCAGCGCATAGTCCATGAAGGTCGCGGTGATCAACTGGCCGTCGCTGGGGCCATAGACCGCCTGCTCCATCAGCGCCTGGCCGATGCCCTGCATGGCGCCGCCATGCACCTGGCCGGCCAAGAGCAGCGGATTGAGCGTCTTGCCGAAATCATCGACGATCACATAGTTGACGATCTTGATGATGCCGGTGGCCGGGTCGATCTCGACCTCCGCGACATGCGTGCCGTTGGGATAGGTACCGTCGGCACTGGCGAAGGTCGCGCTGGCATTCAGCTTGGACGGATCGGCGCCCGGCCGCTTGGCGAGATCAGCGAACGAGATCGAACGGTCGGTACCGGCGATCCGCACCACCCCTTCCGAGATCTCGAGGTCCCCGGCGCTGGCCTCCAGCGCCTGTGCCGCGACCTCCTTGAGCTTTTGCCCGAGCTCGCGCGTGGCCCGCTCGACGCTGACGCCGCCTGACGGGATCGAGGCCGAGCCGCCCGTGCCGAGGCCGGTGGCGATCATATCGGTGTCACCCTGGTGGATGTGCACGCGCTCTGGCGCAACGCCGAACTGCTCGGCGACGATCTGCGCATAGGCGGTCTGGTGACCCTGCCCGCTGGATTGCGTGCCGATCAGGACGGTGATGTCGCCGTTGGGGTCCATCCGCACATTGGCGGTCTCCTCGCCCATGGTGCCGCACACCTCGACATAGCTGGCAAGACCAATCCCGCGGATCAGGCCGCCCTTCTTGGCCATCTTGGCGCGCTTTGGAAACTCCTTCCAATCGGCGATTTCCATCGCGCGCTTCAGATGCGCGGCGAAGTCGCCGGAGTCGTAGACCTTGCCGGTCGCGGTCTTGTAAGGCAGCGCCTTCGGCGGGATGAAGTTCTTGCGGCGGACGGCGTCCGGCGTCATGTCGAGCTTTCGCGCACAGGCATCGACGAGGCGCTCGATGACATAGGCCGCCTCGGGGCGGCCCGCGCCGCGGTAGGCGTCGACCGGCACGCTGTTGGTGAAGATGGTGCGTACCCGGCAGTGGAAGGCCTGGATGTCGTAGAGGCCCGGCAGCATGCCGGCGCCGCCATGTGGGATGTAGGGCCCGAAGGTCGACAGATAGGCGCCCATGTCGCCCATCAGGTCGCAATCCATGGCGAGGAATTTGCCGTCTTCCGTCAGCGCCATCTTCGCGGTGGTGACGTTGTCACGGCCCTGCGCGTCGCCCATGAAATGCTCGGTGCGGTCGGCGGCCCATTTCACCGTTTTCTTGAGCTTCTTGGCAGCGACCGCCATCAGGGCATATTCGCGATACGGGAACAGCTTCGTGCCGAAGCCGCCGCCGACGTCGGGGCAGATCACCCGCATCTTGTCGGTGGGGATGTTGAGCACATTCTGGCAGAGGATGTCGCGCAGGCGATGGCTGCCCTGGCTCCCAATCGTCAGCGTCAGATGGTCGCGCTTGGCATCGTACTCGCACACCGCCGCGCGCGTCTCCATGAAGTTCGCGACCACGCGCGGATTGACGATCGAGATCTCGGCGACCGTATGCGCCTTGGCGAAGGCGGCTTCCGTCGCGGCCTTGTCGCCGATCGAGACATCGAACAGCACATTGCCGGCCTTGTCCGGCCACACCTGCGGCGCGCCCTTCTTCACCGCATTGACGACGCCGGTCACCGCGGGGAGCGGGCTCCATTTGACGTCGATCGCCTCGATCGCGTCACGGGCCTGGTCGATCGTCTCGGCAACGACGAAGGCAACGGCGTCGCCGACATGACGCACTTCGCCCGCAGCCAGGATCGGGTAAGGCGGGCCGGTGAACGGATCGGTCTCGAGATTGAACAGGCACGGCAGATTGCCGAGCTCCTTCACGTCGTCGGCGGTCAGGATCAGCGCCACGCCGGGCAGGCCGCGGGCGCGGCTCGCATCGATGGTGTACTTGGCATGCGCATGCGGCGAGCGCAGCATGAGGCAGCGGAGCGCGGCCTGCGGCGCATAATCGTCGGTATAGCGGCCCTTGCCGCGGATGAGCGCGTCATCCTCCTTGCGCAGCACGCTTTGGCCAACGCCGAACTTGATGGGAGCCGCCATTTTATCTTCCCGTTCTCATGGTTGTTTTGTGGGCATATTGCCGTGGAAAAACTGGCAAGGCAAACGGGTTTAGGCGGGCTTGGTCGCGAGGATTTAGCCCGGGCCTGCCCTATCAAAGCGGGATAGGACAAAAAGGCCGCAGCTCGGTCATTTCCCTGTGAAGATCGAATAATTCTGCACCGCAGCGCATTCCTGCGGACAAGCAACAGGATCGACCGCCGCTTGTTCGCAAAGCGCATATCTGCGTCTGCCAGGATCATCTACATCCCACTGTGGTTCAACAAAGACCTCGCGCGATCTCTCACCGCATCGATAGCGCGCCCAGGTGCGAGATAGTCGACCTCGTCGCGCGTCAGGCCGATATCCCTCAGGTCCCTGTCGCTCAGGCCCTGCAAGATCACCCGTGAACTCCGATACCATCCCCGAAACGCGCGCCAGTATTGCTTGAGCAGGACGAGGACGCTTTGCGCCGGTTCGGCCGCTGCCGGTACGTCCTCCCTTCGCGACACGTCGCTGCGCGGCGTTGCAACGGATGCGTTTAGGCGCGCCGCAGCCGTTAAGACCTCGTCCATGGCTTCCTTTGCCAACGCGATCGAGCGGTCGAGGCGGAGCACGGCGGCATCGCGCTCGGCCTCGGATGTGATGGTCGTCAATTGGGGCGGCATCGCACGCTCCTGCTGTTGTGCCGGCAGGGAAGCGTGGCCACAAAAAAGGCCCCGTCCGATGCCGGCGGGGCCTGGTGGAAGAGATGTCGTCGAAATCCTAGCGCACGACTCCTCCCACGGCCCGGCAAGAGCGGGTCACGTGACGACGGTCGAGTTTGCGCGACTTGATCATGCGTCGCTCGTAGCACGGCGGGCGCGAAAAAACAATAGACACGCCGGTGCGAGACGACGCTATGGGGGTTGGTTCAAGATAAACCGATACTCCGTTTCGCAAACAGCATGGACTTCCTAACTCACTCCCTTCGGGCCGCCTTCAACATTCGCTCGACAATGCCGTCGAACTCCGACTTGGCAATTGGATCGGTCGCGGCCATTTCGTCGTAGGAAGTGACATACGCCTTCCACCATCCGTGCCGACCTCCGGATTCGTGCAACACCCGCGCTGCTGCCTCAACTTGCGTCAATGACGGACGCCATACAAACAAGGAAATCAGATAAACAGCGTTGAGGATCAGCATCGCTTCAATGATAATGAGCATTTGCCTAGCTCCGAAAAGTATCATCTCACGGCCCATTAGCAGCGCGCCGAATGCCGAAAAGCAGATCAGGACAAGGCGTACAATCTTGATGATCATAGACCCGACACTCCTACTCATCCTCTGAAGGGCCAGTTGCGACACAACGTTGTGTATCGCATCCAGCCGAGGACGTTATGTAATGCACCTAACCGCGCACCAATGCGACTAGCCAACTCCGGCCGAACAACGCGAGAATAGCGACTGCGTAAATGATCGTGCCGCCGACAGCGAGCAGCACCAACATCAGCTCATCGTGGAAGTGCATCGAACCCAGCCAAACGCCGCCAAAGCGCGCGATCAGCCAGAAGGCGGTGGCCAGGACGAGGCCGATCAGCAGGAACTTGGCGATCGACAACAGCCAAGCGCGGTCCAGCACGAGAAAGCCCCGGCGCACGGCGAAGTACAGCACCAGCAGCAGATTGGTCCAGACGCCGACGGCTGTCGCGAGCGCGAGGCCGATCTGGGCCAGCGATCCCATCAAGGCGACCTTCAGCGCAACGTTGACGGCGATGCCGGTCAGCGAGGCCCGCACCGGCGTTGCGGTGTCCTTGCGGGCATAGAAGGTCGCCACTGCGCTGCGGATCAGCACGAAGGGAATCAGGCCGATGGCGTACGCCGCGAGCGTGCTGCCTGCGGCGACCGCGTCGGCCTTGGAGAACGCGCCGCGGGCGAACAGCGCCCGCATGATCTCGTCGGGCACGGTCAGGAAGGCGGCCACGAACGGGATCGAGAACAGCAGCGTGAAATCGAACGCGCGGCGCTGCGCCTTCATCGCGCCGTCGAGGTCGTTGGCGGTGATGCGCCGCGACATCTCCGGCAGCAGCACGGTGCCGATGGCGATGCCGATGACGCCGATCGGCAGCTGGTTGAGGCGATCGGCATAATAGAGCGCCGACAGCGCGCCTGCGGGGAGGAAGGTCGCGATGATGGTGTCGGCGAACAGCGCGACCTGCGTCCCCATCGAGCCCAGTGTCGCCGGGCCCAGCGCTTTGAAGAAGCCGCGGACGTCCTCGTCGAGCTTGAGCGGCGCAAAGCGCGGCAGGCCGCCATGGCGGGCGAGATCGCCGGCGAGCAGGAAATATTGCAGGAAACCGGAGATCAGGACGCCCCAGGCCGCGGCGTGGCCGGCCGTCGGAAACCAGACGGCGACCGCCAGCGTCATCATCATCGCGACGTTGAGGAAGATCGAGGCGGCCGCGGCGCTGGCAAAGCGCTGCATCACGTTGAGCATGCCGCCATAGAGCGTCACCAGCGTGATCAAGAGCAGATAGGGAAAGGTGATCCGGGTCAGCTCGATCGCGAGCTTGCGCTGCTCGGCATCTTCACCGAAGCCCGGCGCCAGAATGCTCATGGCCTGCGGCATGAACAGCCAGGCGACGATCAACAGCAGGACTTGCGAGGCCAGCAGCAGCGTGAAGATGCGGTCGGCGAACAGTTTTGCCGCCGCCTCGCCCTTCTCGCCATGAACATGGGCATAGGCCGGCACCCAGGCGGCGTTGAAGGCGCCCTCGGCGAAGATCGCGCGGAAATGATTGGGCAGCCGCAGCGCCACGAAAAAGGCGTCGGCCACCGGGCCGGCGCCGAGGATCGCCGCGAGCATGATGTCGCGGGCAAAGCCCGTCAGCCGCGAGAGCAGCGTATATCCGCCAACCGTGAAGATGCGTCCGAGCATGCGTCTGTTTTAGAGCATGGCGCGATTAGGTCTAGGTGCTAGCGGCCGGGAAGGTGCGCTGCCTCCCCGCTTGCGTGGGAAGGTTGGGGAGAGGGTGTCTCGGCAACGAGACGAAAGTACCCTCACCCGGCGCTACGCGCCGACCTCTCCCGCAAGCGGGAGAGGTGTCCCAGAGACAGCAGGGCAACGAAGCCGCGGAATCAGCCCGCCAGCGCGCCGCGGACGGCGGCGATCACGCGCTCCTGGTCGGCTTCGGTCAGATAGGCGTGCATCGGCAGGCTGATGACGTCCTGCGACAGGCTCTCGCAAGCAGACAGGCCGCCGTCGGCGACCGGGTACTGCTTGTAGGCGGTCTGCTGATGCATCGACTTGCCGTAATAGATCGCGGTCGGCACGCCCTGGGCTTTCAGCGCGGCAGCGAAACCGTCGCGGTCGGTGCCTTTGGGAAGACGGATCGTGTACTGCGCCCAGACCGAGGTGTTGCCCGGCGCCAGACGCGGCACGGTGACGACGTTGGACAGGCCACGCGCGTAGCGCTCCGCAACCCGGTTGCGGGCGGCGATCTCGTCGTCGAAAATCTTCAGCTTCTCGATCAGGACGGCAGCCTGCATGGTGTCGAGCCGGCCGGTCAGGCCGAGGCGGACGTTGTCGTATTTGTCGACGCCCTGCCCGTGCACGCGGATGCTGCGCAGTGTCGTCGCGAGTTCGTCGTCATTGGTGAAGATCGCGCCGCCGTCGCCGAAGCAGCCGAGCGGTTTTGCCGGGAAGAAGCTGGTCGCGGTGGCAAGGCCGAAGGTGCCGAGCTTGCGGCCCTTGTAGCTCGCGCCGAACCCTTGCGCGGCGTCGTCGAGCACGAACAGGCCTTCGGCCCCGGCAATCTCGGCAATGGCGTCGTGGTCGGCGGGCTGGCCGAACAGATCGACCGGAATGACCGCGACCGGCTTCAGCCCCGCCTTCCGCGCAGTCGCGATGCCGCGCTTCAGCGACTCCGGGCTCATGTTGAAGGTCGTCTCGTCGACGTCGACATAAACAGGCGTCGCGCCGGTCCGCGCCACCGGCGAGGCCGTTGCGATGAAGGTGAAGGACGGACACAGCACGGCATCACCGGGCCCGACATTCTTCGCCATCATCACCATCAGAATCGCATCGGTGCCGCTGGCGCAACCGATCACATGCTTGGCACCGCTGTAGCCCGCAAGCTGCTTCTCGAGCTCGGCGACTTCAGGGCCATTGACGAACTGGCAATGGTCGAGAACGCGCTTGACCGCGGCATCGAGCGAGGCGCCGAGCCGGCGGCGCTGCGAGCCGACATCGATGAAGGGAATGGGTTCGGAACGCAGATGCTGGTTCATGGTCTGGTTCTTGGCGCCTTCTTGCATGGTCGACATGAAAGGGGTTCAGCCGGCGACGCGGCGCGGACCCTTGCGGGCGGACGAGGTGGCCGCGGGCTGCGACGGCGTTTCGAGGCACTGCGTCGCGATCTCGAGGCTGGCGACGCCTTCGTCGCCGGTGACCGCCGGCGTCTCGCCGTGACGCACGGCCCTGAGGAACGCGATCAGCTCGGCGCGGAGCGGCTCGTCATGGCCGACCGGCAGATGCCGCATCGAATAGCTGCCGTCCTGCTTGAAGCCGAAGCACTCGGTGACCTGGCGCGTGAGCAGATCGCCCATCACATATTTGCCCCGGGTCGCAACCGTGACGCTGCGCGCCTTGAAGGGGGTCAGCCAATTGGTGTTGATGTGCGCGAGCACACCGTTGGCGGTGCGGAACTGCAGGAGCGCGATGTCCTCACGCTCGGCGACCGCGCTCGATAGCTGCGGCTGCACCTCGACGATGTCGGATTCGGTGAACCAGCGGATCAGATCGATGTCGTGCACGGCGAGGTCGATGACGACGCCGACATTGGACATGCGCGGCGGGAACGGGCCGACGCGCGTGATCGCGATGGAGAGAATATCCTCGCCCGCGATCGCCTGCTTGACGGCGGCGACCGCCGGATTGAAGCGCTCGACATGGCCGACCATCAGCGTCACGCCGGCCTTTTGCGCGGCGGCGACGATCTCGCGGCCCTCTGCGACCGTGGACGCAATCGGCTTCTCGACCAGGACGTGAATGTTCTTGGCGATGCAGGCGAGCGCGACCTCGTGATGCAGATGGGTCGGAGCTGCGATGGTGACCGCGTCGACGCCTTCGGCGAGGAGCTGGTCGAGCGTCTCGAAGCTTTCGCAATTGGCAAGTTCCGTGGCGCGCGCGCGGTGCGCAGGCGAAGGATCAACCACGCCGACGAGACTGACGCCAGGCAGACCGCTAAGCACGCGCGCATGGTTGCTGCCCATCACGCCGGCGCCAATGACGCCGACGCGCAGGCCGGCCTTTGCCGGTGCAGATCCTTTGGAACTCATTTGAGCAAACCCCGATTCAACGCAAATCCCCGGCGCGCTTCTAGCACGGACGCCACATTTGTGGCGAATGCCGCCCAAGCGGCCCGGACACGATTTGATTCAAAAAGTTACACGTTCCCCGGGCCTTAGGGCGAAAAATACCGCCTGTTTGGCCCGGGTCGCGTGATTCGGAGCTTGCTGGTTACGACCTTTGATAGTCGTCTTCAATCCGGATGATGTCGTCTTCCCCCAGATAGCTTCCGGTCTGGACCTCGATCAGTTCCAGCATGATTTTACCGGGGTTCTCCATCCGGTGCACGGCGCCCATCGGGATGTAGATCGACTCGTTCTCGTGCACGGTCTTCACGGTCTCGTTGACGGTAACGCGGGCCGCGCCGCGCACCACGATCCAGTGCTCGGCACGATGATGGTGCTTCTGCAGCGACAACCGCCCGCCCGGCTTCACCACGATGCGCTTGACCTGGTGGCGCTCGCCATTGTCGACGGATTGATAGCTGCCCCAGGGCCGATGCACCTTCAGATGCTCCTCGGTGACCTTCGGCGCGACCGCCTTCAGCTTGGTGACGAGGCGCTTCAGTCCGTTGGCATCCTTCTGGCGCGAGACCAGAACCGCATCCGCGGTTGCGACCACGACGAGATCGTCGACGCCTTCGAGCGCGACCAGCGCGCGGTCGGTGGTGACGTTGCAGTTGCGCGAATCCTCGAACACCGCGGCGCCATGCGCCGCGTTGCCCTGCGCGTCCTTGTCCGAAAGCTCCCACACCGCGTGCCAGGAGCCGACATCCGACCAGCCGCACGACACCGGAACGACGGCCGCGCGCGAGGTCTTCTCCATCACCGCATAGTCGATCGAGATCGCCTTGGCCGAGCCGAACGCCTCGGGCTCCAGCGTGACGAAGCCGAGATCGCGGCCGGCATTATTGACCGCATTGGTGACCGCCTCGACGCTTGCCGCATCGACCTTGCGGTATTCGTCGAGCAGCACGCTGGCCGGGAACATGAAGTTGCCGCTGTTCCAGAGATAGCCCGAATTGACGTAGTCGGATGCCTTCACCGCGTCCGGCTTCTCGACGAAGCGCGCGACCGCATGCACCTCGCCGGCGATCACCTCGCCCGGATTGATGTAGCCGTATTCGGTCGCCGGCCGCTCCGGCTTGACGCCGAAGGTGACGATGCGCCCTGTGCTCGCGGCCGCAAGACCCTCGCGGCAGGCGGCGACGAAAGCGCCGGTGTCCTGCACGACGTGATCGGCTGCGAGCGCGAGCACGATGGCATCAACGGCGCGGTTCTGCGCGAACACCGCGCCGGCCGCGATCGCAGGGCCTGAATCACGCCGCATCGGCTCGAGGATCACGTCGGCCTCGATGCCGATCTCGGCGAGTTGCTCCAGCACCATGAAGCGATAGGACGCATTGGTGATGACGATCGGCCGGTCGAACAGGGAGGAATCGGAGACGCGCAGCAGCGTGTCCTGGAAGGTGGAGCGCGTGCCGAACAGCGGCAGGAACTGCTTGGGCCGCACCTCGCGCGAAGCCGGCCAAAGCCGCGTGCCGGCACCGCCGCACATGATCAGGGGGATTATGCGTTTGTCCATCGTCATCTCAAACCTTGAAGTAGTCCCGATACCAGGTGACAAAATTGTGGACCCCATGCTCGATCGGCGTTGACGGTGCAAAGCCGGTGTCGCGCATCAAATCCTCGACATCCGCGAACGTTTCCAGCACATCTCCCGGCTGCATCGGCAGCAATTCTTTGATCGCCGTCCGGCCCAGCTCCCGCTCCAGAAGACCGACGACGTGCATCAGTTCCTCCGGATGGTGATTGCCGACATTGTAGAGCTTAAACGGCGCATTTGCGGCAGAAGGATCGTCCGCGGGCACAAGATCGATCAGTCTGGACACGACGCGCGTCACATCATCAATATAGGTGAAGTCTCGGCGCATCTTTCCATGGTTGAAGAGCCGGATCGGCTTGCCCGCCATGATGGCGTCCACGAACAGAAACATGGCCATGTCGGGCCGGCCCCACGGGCCGTAAATGGTAAAGAAGCGCAGCCCCGTGACCGGCAGGCGATAGAGATGGCTGTAGGACTGCGCCATCACCTCGTTCGCCTTCTTGGTCGCGGCGTAGAAGCTCACGGGATGGTCGGTGCGGTCCGCAACCGCAAATGGCAGTTTTGTGTTGGCGCCGTAAACGGAGGATGACGAGGCGTAGACGAGATGACGACAGCCGTGGTTGCGGCAGCCCTCGAGCACGTTGAGAAAGCCCTGCAGATTGGAATCGGCGTAGGCGTGCGGCTGCTCGATCGAGTAGCGCACGCCGGCCTGCGCCGCGAGATGCACGACCTCTGTAAAGCGATGCCGCGCAAACAGCCCCGCCATTGCCTCGCGGTCGGCAAGATCGGCCTCGACGAACGAGAAACGGGAGTCGCTCTGCAACAGCGCCAGGCGCGCCCGCTTCAAAGCCGGATCGTAATAGGCGTTGAGATTGTCGAGCCCGACGACGGACCGGCCTTCGCCCAGGAGCTGCCGGGCGACGTGAAAGCCGATGAAGCCGGCGGCTCCCGTGACCAAAATCGCCTGATCCGTCATCCTGTTCCCCGCGGGATCCCTCGCCCGCTCCGGTTTAGCCGCCACCTCAAGATGGCCGCAATAGGCCCGCCCCGCCTCATGCCCGCCATGACGCCCGCCACGACAGCCATTGGAGGGAGGGCTATTGCAAGGAGGGCTATTGCAAGATCGGCGCCAAAACCATACCAAAGCGGCCGAATTCGGCGCTCGCGTCGGGTTGCCTCAAATCTTCGCAAACCCTGTTCATGCGGACGAGATGCGCCGAATCCTGCTTTCTGCGGCCAAGATCCTGATTTCCGTGGCGCTGCTCTATTTGGCGCTGCGCAAGGTGGACCTGTCCGAACTGTTTTCGCGCTTCACGGTGACCAGCCTGCTCTGGATCGGCGTGGCGATCGCGGTCACGTTCCTGCAGATCTTCGTCGGCGTGCTGCGCTGGCGCGAGATCAGCGCCGAATGCGGAGCGCCGCTCGAGCTCGACCGCGCCATGCGCTACAACGTGATCGGCGCCTTCTTCAACCAGACGCTGCCCTCGGCGATCGGCGGCGATGCCGTCCGGCTGTGGCTGGTCGCGCGCGCCGGCGCCGGCTGGCGTGCTGCGACCTATTCGATCTTCGTCGACCGCGCGATCGGCCTGATCGCGCTCGCGATCGTGATCGTCGCGAGCCTGCCCTGGAGCTACACCCTCATCACAGATCCGCACGGGCGCTCGGCGCTACTGCTCGTCGATTTCGCAGCGCTCGCGGGCGGCCTCGGCTTCCTGATCTTCGGCGCGCTGAAATGGCGCTGGCTGAAGACCTGGTGGGCGACGCATCACATCCACGCCTGCGCGGTGATCGCCAACCGCGTGATCTTCAGCCGCAGCCGCGGACCGATCATCGCAATCCTGTCGGTCCTCGTTCACGTGCTCGCCGTCGTGATCGCATGGTGCGTGGTGCAGTCGATCGCCGCGCCGATCAGCTTCGGCCAGATCTTCCTGCTCGTCCCGCCGGTGATGCTGATCACCTTGATGCCGATCTCGATCGCGGGCTGGGGCGTGCGTGAAGCAACGATGGGCCTGGCATTCGGCTTTGCGGGACTGGCCACGAACGAGGGTGTCAACGTCTCGCTGCTGTATGGCGCCGTGTTCTTCATCGTCGGCGCGATCGGCGGCCTGGTCTGGATCCTCAGCGCAGAGAAGGCCGCGCAAGGCTCGGCTCCGATCGGGGTGCCGGAGTGACGGCTCTCGGCTCGAGTCCGGAAGTTGCGGCCGGACTGGTGCTGCTCGCGATCGCGCCGGCCTTGCTGGCTGCACCACTCTCCTCCTGCATCACCTGGCTGAGCATGCCGCTGCTGCAACGCTATGCGTTGGCACGTCCGAACGCACGCTCATCACACAGGATTCCAACTCCGCAAGGCGCGGGTATCGCGGTTGTCGCAGCGACCTTGCTGGTTGCCGTGCCCTGGGCCGCTTGGATCCATGACGCGCTTCCCCTGGCTCTGATCGGGTCCGCCGTGCTGATCGCCCTGGTCGGTCTTGTCGATGATATCAAGCCTCTGCCGGTCGTCGTTAGGCTCTTTTTGCAAGCCGCGGCCGTGACCGCCATCGTGTACCCGGCGCCGGAATCGCTGCGCATCGTGCCCGCTCTACCGTTTGCCTTTGAACGTCTCCTGATCGTCATCGCCGGCGTCTGGTTCGTGAACCTGGTCAATTTCATGGACGGGCTCGACTTGATGACGGTATCCGAAGTGGTGCCGACGACGGCCGCGCTCGGGCTGATCGCATGGTGGGGCGACCTCTCCGCATCCGCCGGACTGATCGCCACGGCCCTGTGCGGCGCCACGCTCGGCTTTGCGCCTTTCAACAAGCCGGCCGCAAGAGTATTCCTCGGCGATGTCGGCAGCCTGCCGATCGGCCTTCTGCTTGGCTGGTGCCTGCTGGATCTCGCCTGGCGCGGGCAACCTGCTGCGGCGCTGCTGCTGCCCGGCTATTACCTTGCGGATTCCACCATCACGCTGTTTCGGCGCATCATCAGGCGCGAGCCGTTCTGGTCGGCACATCGCTCGCATTTCTATCAGCGTGCGACGGACAACGGGTTCACGGTGCCCCAGGTCATCGGCGAAGTGTTCGCGCTCAATCTGGTGCTCTCATTACTTGCCATCGTCACCGTTCGCGCCGGCTCGCTGACGGTCACGATCGTGTCCCTGCTCGCAGGCGCGGTCGCGGTCGCCTTCGTGCTGCGGCGCTTCTCGCGCCCTCAGGCGTCCTGAGCCGCCAGCGCCAGCCGCAAGCCTTCGTCGAGGGAGACCTGCTGCTGCCAACCGGTCGCCATCGCCTTGGAGATGTCGAGCTCGAGCGAGCCGATCAGGCTGTCATGCGTATCCTGCCGGCCCATGACGCCGAGCAGCGTGCTGAGCATGCCCGCCGGCATGCCGAACAGCCGCAGGCGCTTGCCGGACGCATCGGCCAGACGCGTGATGAATTCGGGTGTCGAGACCTGCTCCCTGTCGGCCACGAGGAAGATCTCGAAATTGCTGTCGGTATTGGGATGACCGAGCCGGCGCACGATGAAAGACGACAGGTTCTGCACGGCGAGGAAGGCGCGCTGGTTGCGGATCGCTGCAAAGGGCAGCGGCAGCCCGAGATCGACCGCGCGCGTCAGCAGCGCGAAATTGCCCTTGGCGCCCGCGCCATAGACCAACGGCGGCCGGATCACCGAGATCTTCATGTCGTTGTCGCGCGCCAGCGTTTTCAAGCCCGCCTCGGCCGCGGCTTTGGACATGCCGTAAAGGCCGCGCGGCGTCAGGATGTCGTTCTCGCTGAACGGGGCGCGGCCCTCGTTGCTGCGGCCGTGCACGAGCACGGTGCTGACGAAGACGAACTGGCGCACGCCGGCCGTCGCCGCGCAGCGCGCCAGATGCAGCGTGCCGGCGATGTTGACGTTGCGGTAGAGCTGGACCGCGTGCTCCTCGCGCTTGCGGTGCACGCGTGCGGCGAGATGGACGACGGCGTCCACCCCTTCCAGCGCTGCCTGCCAATCGGTCTCGGGGCCGATCGTTTCAATCACGACCTCGTCTGCGACACCTTCCGGACTGCGAACCGCGCGGCGGACCGACCATCCCTCGCGAACGAGCGCCGGCACGATATGACGGCCGACGAAGCCGCTCGCTCCCGTCACCAGCACGACCGGTTTCTTCTCGTTCATCGTTGCTCCGACAGGTCCGGGTTGCGCAACAATTCGTCGATCAGCGCCGCATAAGCGTTCATCGCGGTCGTCCTGTCGAACCGCGATGCCGCCTTCACCGCGCGCGCCGCGATGGTACCGTCGTCGGACCGGGACGCCGCGCGGATCGCATCGGCGAGCTGATCGGCGCGGCCTGGCGTCACGACCCAGCCGAGCCCGTTCTCCACCACCGTCATGGCAGCCTCCGCCTCCGGCTCGGATACCAGCACCACGGGACGGCCGACCGCCAGCAGATTGTAGAACCGGCTCGGCACCGACACCCCCGCAACGTCCTTCCGGTACGGAATGATCCAGAGATCGGCGGACGACAGAAACGCCTCGAGCTCGGAATCCGCGACGCGCCCGACAAAGGAGACATTGGGCAGGCTCGCCGCCGCCTGCAACTGCTTCAGCCGTTCGAAGCCGATGCCCCAGCCGGACAGCAGGAAGTGGATGTCCGCCTCGTCCTTGAGAAGCCGCGCCGCCTCGAACACGATCTCCGGGTCATGGGTGAAGCCGAGATTGCCCGACAGGCCGACGATGAAGCGCGCGGCAATCGCCTTGCGGAACGGATTGTCCGGCGTGACCGGGCGCGGCGCGGGCACCAGCGTCGCCCAGTTCGGGATGAAGCGGATCTTGTTCCGCCTCATTCCGGAATAGCTCAGCAGCGGCCGTTCCGCATCGCGCCCGATGGTGATGACGGCATTGAGCGCGCGGAACATCAGGCCGTTGGCGGCCCGCATCGTCCGCGTCACCAGAGAGCCGGGTTTCAAGAGGCCCGCCATCACCAGCACGTCGGGAAAGAGGTCGTGCAGGATCAGCGCCGAGCGCGCGCCCTTGCACCTGGCTGCCGCCGCCACCGCATAAGGCAGCATGAACGGCGCGGTGACCGTGAGCACGACATCCCCTCGCCTCAGCTGCCGCAGCAATGCGAAAAACGTGCGCGCCGCGAACAGCAGCTCGGACACGCCGCGCCGCACCAGCGCCGCCTTGCCCGCCATGTGGTTCTTGATTGCGACGACGCGGGGCGTGCCCGGGCCGGTCTGCGAGGCTGGCAAAGCGCCCGGCCAGCCCGAGAGCACGACGACCTCGTGCCCGGCGGCGAGACGGCAGGCAATCTCGGCCATGATCGCCGCCGTCGTACTGGTATCCGGCGGATAATGCTGGCTCGCGACGACGATCTTGCCGGAAGGCTGCATGGTCAGGCCGCGGTCGACCCGAACTCGGGCACCGCATCCTTGAGGATGGTCTTGATGGTGGCGCGATCGTCGCGCGCGATCGCCTGCTCGAGCGCCGCGATCCATTTACGCAGCGTCTGCATCGGCGGCTCGTTCGGCTGCGCAGCCATGATGCCGGCCACGCCGATCTCGCGGGTCGGCTCCTCGGATGCGAACAGGATCTCGTGGAGACGTTCGCCCGGCCGCATGCCCGTGAACACGATCTCGATGTCGTAGCCGGGCTGCAATCCGGAGAGGCGGATCATGCGCTCGGCGAGATCGACGATCTTCACGGGCTGGCCCATGTTGAGGACGTAGACCGAGACGTCGGGACGCGGCGCTCCGAGCGCATGCGTGGCCGCGGTGATGACGAGGTCGCAGGCCTCGCGGATGGTCATGAAGTAGCGGACCATGTCGGGATGCGTCACCGTCACCGGGCCGCCGGCCTCGATCTGCGCCTTGAATTTCGGCACCACCGAGCCGTTCGAGGCCAGCACGTTACCGAACCGGACCGAGATCAACCGCATCGGCGGCTTGGCGCCGTGCGCCGTCCCTGCGAGGTCGTGATCCAGCGCCTGGCAGTACATCTCGGCAAAGCGCTTGGTCAGGCCGAGCATCGACACCGGCTCGATCGCCTTGTCCGTCGAGATCATCACCATGGCTTCGGCGCCGGCGGCAACGGCGGCATCCGCCACGTTGATGGAGCCGAAGATGTTGGTCTTGACGCCCTCGCTCCAGTCGCGTTCGAGGATCGGCACGTGCTTGAGCGCGGCGGCGTGGAACACGATGTCGGGCTTGAAAACCGCCATCAGGCGCATGATGCGCTCGCGGTCGCGAATGTCGGCGATGCGCCCTTCGATCTCGGCGGCAGCGCCTCGCGCGGCGAGCGCTTCCGTGATGGCATAGAGCGCCGGCTCCGAGTTTTCCACGATCAGGAGCCGCGCCGCGCCGAAGGCAACGACGCGCTCGCAGATCTCGGACCCGATCGAGCCGCCGCCGCCGGTGACGATCACCGCCTTGCCTTTGATCAGGGCTTCCAGGCGGGCATAGTCGATCGTCTCGCTCGGCCGCAGCAGGAGGTCCTCGACCGCAACGGCGGTGAGCCGCGGTGTGTCGCCGCTCTCGAGCGAGGGCATCCGGTTGACGATCACCCTCAACTTGCGCGCCCGCATCAGGATCGATTCCGGACGGGCCTCCGGCTCGAATGCCGACGGCGTCATGATGAGGCGCGCGATCGGCTTGTTGCGCTTGGCGAAATCGGCGATGATGTCCTCGACGTCGTCGATGCCGCCCAGCACCGGCACGTTGCGGATGAACTGGCCGCGGTCGGAGCTCGATGGCGACAGCACGCCGACCGGCCAGATGCGCTTGATCGCTCCGCTCTCGATGCCGCGCAGCAGCACCTCGGCATCCGCGGCACGGCCGATCAGCAGCGTCGGCGCGGCCTCCCCGCCTCTGGCGTGACGCCGCACCCGCGTATAGCGGAAGTAGCGGTAGGCCAGCCGCAGCGCGATGAGAAAGGAGATCTCGAGGAACCAGTAGAGGACGATCGTCACCTTGCCGAGGAAGAAGGCGCCGCGGACGTTGGGGGCGACGAAGATGTAGTCGAGCACGAGCAGGGCAACCGTCAGCACGGTCGCGACGCGGATGATGTTCAGCGCGTCAGGCAGCGAGATGAAGCGCCATTTCGTCGTGGTCAGGTTGAAGATGAAGAACACCACCACGCTGAAGGCGAGGAAGTAGGGCAGGATCTGGAACAGCAGCGGCAAGCGGTCGAAGAAGCCGTCGCCACCCTCGAATCGCAGATAGAAGGCGGCAAAAAGCGCTGCCGCGGTCGCCAGCAGGTCGTGAAGCGCGATCAGGAAATTGCGCAGGGTGAGATGCGAAAGACGCGTCATCCGCCGACCGATGAAAGCCCAGTTAGATGCAACCTTACCGCGCTGATAGCCCATCTGGACCAGACTTGCCAGCCGCGCGGCCGCTCAGGAACCGGCTTCCCCCATCTTCGCCTCACCCTGTTGTGCCCGGATCACCATGCCGCCGGCGACACCGACGCCGATGACGTACATCCAGCCCTCGTGGAAGTCGAACAGATGGGAGTTGAACAGAGAGGTGAAGACGTTCTGCACCACCACCAGAAGCCCGATCCAGTTGACAAGCCCCTCGCCGCGAAACAGTTGCAGATGCAGGATCCAGATCGCGTAGAGAACGGCGATGCCGATCACGCCCCACTGCACGGCAACGTTGAGCGTCTGGTTGTGCGGGTTGCCGATCACCTCGGCGGAGGCCTGGTACAGACCCTCAGCCGTCGCGGCGCGTTCGAACAATCCGCGCGTCGAGCCGGTGCCGTGCCCCATGATCGGCGCCTGCACGAAGAAGCCGAGCGACTTCCGCCAGAATTCGAGCCGCAAGCCCGCCGAGCTCGGCTCGCCCCTTTCCATATAACGCGTGTAGTCGCTGCTAAACCTCTCGGCAGTTTGGCGCAATTGCGGCGAGGTCTGCCAGGCCAAAACGGCGCCGACGAGCAAAGCGGCAGAGATGAGCGCAATGCTGCGCCATTTGAGGTGAAGCAGCGCGAACACGCCGAACATGATCGGAACGGTGACGAGCGCGGTACGTGACACCACCACGAAGGTCATGTTGAGGAAGAAGCCCAGCGCCAGCGCCGTGAGCAGCCCGGCGAACCAGTATCGCTTCTCGCGCAGCAGCGTCACGATCGGATAGGCGAGCGCGACGGCGCAAAGCGCGAATTCCTGGCTCTGGTCGATGTAGTTCTTGACGAAGATGCCGCGTTCGGGCGGATCGGGCTTGAGCGAAAGATCCGGGTAGAAGGCGACCAGCCAGGACATCACCGACAACAAGGCGCAGGACACCAGGAAGGCGATGAATACCCAGTGGCCGCGCGTCGATCGCTCGAAATGGTAGAGCAGGACCGGCAACACGAGCAGCTTGATGGTCGGATTGACCGCATAGAAGCGCGCGCCCCAGGTCGCGTCCGACCAGAGTGTCCCCACCAGCGCGAGCAGGACCAGCGCGATCGGCGCAATGCAGATCGGACGCTTCAGCGATTGCAGGAACGCGCGGACGTCGAGGAACGGCACCATGCAGAGCAGCATCAGCGCATTGAAGATCCCCGCAAGCGAGGTCGACCAGGGCAGCGAGGCTGCGGTCAGGACCGCGAATATATCGACGGTCTCGCGCCAGGCAGCCGGGCTGCGCAGACGGCGAATCAACATTCCGCCGGTCGTCTCGCGTGCGAGGGCGGTCACTGGTCGCCTCCCCGGGCGCGATGCACCAGCGCCGTCGTGCTGAAGCCCTGGAGGATGTCGACCAGCACGACCGTTCCGCCGGCTTCCTCGACGACCTCGTGGCCGACCACCTGCTCGCGGGTGTAGTCGCCGCCCTTCACCAGCACGCCGGGCTTGATCCGTGTGATCAGGTCGATCGGCGTATCCTCTTCGAAGATGACGACGAGATCGACGGCCTCGAGAGCGGCGAGCACCTCGGCACGCGCACGCTCGTCCTGGACCGGCCGCTCCGCACCCTTGAGCCGCCGCACCGAGGCGTCGCTGTTGAGCCCCACGATCAGGCGATCGCAAGCCGCGCGCGCCGCGGTCAGCACCTTGACGTGGCCGGGATGCAGGATGTCGAAACAGCCATTGGTGAAGCCGACGCGCTGGCCTTGCCGCTTCCATTCTGCGAGCTGCGCGTCGAGGGCGGTCGGCTCGAGCACGATCTTCTCCTCGGCCGCGAGACTGGCATGCGGAAGGATCTTGCGACGCAACTCGGCCGCGCTCACACTGGCGGTGCCTTGCTTGCCGACGGCGACGGCGGCCGCCGCATTGGCCATGCGCAACGCCGTATCCCAGTCCGTGCCGGTCGCAAGCGACGCCGCGAGCGCTGCGGCGACGGTGTCACCGGCGCCCGAGACATCGCGCACTTTCACCGGAAAGGCCGGAACGTGAACGGCCTCGCCGCTCCGCGGCACCAGCGTCATGCCGTGCTCCCCTTGGGTAACCAGGATCGCCTCGCAATCGGCCAGCCGCATCACGTCCTCGCTGGCGTCGACGATGCTCTGCAGCGTGTCGGCGCGGCTGCGCGTTGCTTCCGAGAATTCCTTGCGGTTGGGGGTGAGCAGCGTGGCGCCGCGATAGATCGCCCAGTTCAGGCTCTTGGGATCGACGATCACGGGCTTGCCGAGTTTCCGCGCCGCGTCGATGGTGTGGCGGATCACGCGCGCCGTCAGCACACCCTTGGCGTAGTCCGAAAGCAGCACGATGTCGGCGCGCGCGATCTGCGGCAGGATCGCCTCGATCAACCTGGTCTCGATCTCATCGGAGGCAGGCAGCGCCTGCTCCCAATCCGCGCGCAGCATGTGCGTGGAAAAATGTTCGGAGACAAAGCGGACCTTTCGCGTGGTCGGCCGCGACGGGTCGCGCACCAGCACGTTCTCGATTGCAGCGAACTCATCCAGCGCCGCCTTGAGCCGTGCACCGGCATCGTCCTCGCCGACGAGGCCGATGAAGATGCAGCGCGCGCCCAACGAGGCGACATTGCGCGCGACATTGCCGGCGCCGCCGATATGGATCTCGCTACGCTGTGCCGCGATGACGGGCGTCGGCGCTTCCGGCGAGATCCGCGACACCTCGCCATAGACGAACTCGTCCAGCATGATGTCGCCGATGCACAACACCGTGCGGCTCGTGATGGCCTGCGCGAGGGCGTCGAAATCGAGAATGGGCGTCGGCATGATCTTTTGGCCTCAGATCCTGGGGGCCTCAGCGGAAGCGGTCGGGCCGGTCGAGATAATCCCCGACAAAGGCCTTCACCGCGTCCTCGAGCGTCGTGAAACCGCCGTTATAGCCGGCGCGGTGGAGGCGATCGACCTCGCTCTGGGTGAAGTACTGGTAAGCTCCGCGGATCTGCTCGGGCATATCGATATATTCGATGTTGGGCCTGGTGCCGAGCGCCGCATAGGCAGACAACATCAGGTCCCTGAAGCTGCGCGCCTTGCCAGTTCCGACGTTGAAGAGTCCGGACACCGACGGCGTCGCGAGCAGCCACATGACGACGCGCACGACGTCGTCGACATAGATGAAATCCCGGCGCTGGTCGCCATCTTCTATGCCTTCACGATGCGACTTGAACAGTTGCACGACGCGGCCGGCCTTGACGTCGTCGAAGCGGCGCGCCAGCACGCTCATCATCGAGCCTTTGTGGTATTCGTTGGGGCCGAACACGTTGAAGAATTTCAGCCCGGCCCATTGCGGGGGCAGTCGATCGCCGTTCGCCACGCGCTCGGCAACAGTGAGATCGAACAGGTGCTTGCTCCAGCCGTAGAGATTCATCGGCCGCAGTTTCTTCAGTGCCGGCAGAGAGGCGTCGTCGTCAAAGCCTTCCATGCCGTCGCCATAGGTCGCGGCCGAGGAGGCGTAGATGAACGGCACCGCGTTCATCGTGCACCAGTCCAGAAGGCGCACCGACAGACGGAAGTTGGTCTCGATCACGAGGTCGCCGTCGGTCGCGGTGGTCGCGGAAATCGCCCCGAAATGGATGATCGCGTCGAGCTTGCGGCCCCTCAGCCAGTCCATCAGCTCGGCCGGCGGAACGATATCCACGAGCTGCCGCTTGGCGAGGTTGCGCCATTTGCCCTCGTTGCCCAGCAGATCGCAAACCACGACGTCGCTGCGGCCCGCGTCATTGAGCGCGGCCACGACATTCGACCCGATAAAACCGGCCCCGCCGGTCACCAGCAACATTCCGAAACCCTGCCCGATTTTTGCGGCCCGATCCTGCCCTAGCGCATGAGCCGCCAAAGTGTAAGCGGTTTTGGGATTGAGTTATCAGCCGGCTTTACCTGCTGGCCCGGAGCGGCTAACCGGACGCCATAATCAGATTGCCTTCGGCTCCATCAACGAATGAATCAAGATTCGCAGTTTAGTCGACAGGTAGATCGGGACGATACTCGCCCGATCCTGATCATTCCCTACATGTGGATCGGCGATTTCGTCCGGAATCACACCGTCATCCGCGTTTTGAAGGAGCGCTGGCCCAATCGCCCGGTCGATCTGCTGACCACCTCCCTGTGCGCCCCGCTGGTCGATTACATGCCCGGCGTGCGCGCTGGCATCGTCTGGGACCTGCCGCGCGGCCGCCTGGCCGTCGCCCGCCAGCTCGCTCTAGGCAAGCTCCTGCGCGAGCGGAACTATGGTACGGCCCTGGTGCTGCCGCGAACCTGGAAGGCCGCCATCGCGCCCGCCCTCGCCGGCATCCCTGAACGGGTCGGCTTCGTCGGCGAATTCCGGTTCGGCCTGCTCAACCGCTGGCGCTGGGGCGAGAAAAAGCTGCCCCGCTTCATCGACAAGAACGCTGCCCTGGCCCAGCCCGACGGTGCGCCCCTACCCCCGGAATGGCCGGTCCCGCAATTGCGGGTTCCGGCCGAGGACATTGTCCGCTGGAGGCAGGCCAATGGCCTCAGCGCCGGCGCCGCGGTGGCGCTCGCCCCGGGCTCGGTGGGGGTCTCAAAGCGCTGGACGTCCTATCCGGAGGCGGCCCGACTCCTGGTCGAGCGCGGGCTGGAGGTCTGGGTGGTCGGGGGCCCCGGGGAAAAAGGCCTCGCCCAGGAGATCGTCGCAGCAGGCGGCCCGGGCGTGCGCGACCTCACCGGCAATGACTTGCGCAACGGCGTGCTGGCCATGGCCGCGGCCGGCGTCGCCATCTCCAACGACTCGGGCCTGATGCACATCGCGGCCGCGCTGGGCACGCCCACCATGGGCATCTTCGGCCCGACCAGCCCCTATCTCTGGGCCCCCCTCAACGGCCTTGCCGCCACCGTGGTGCAGGACAAGGAAGTGCTGTCCTGCCAGCCCTGCCAGAGCACGGTCTGCAAAATGAACGACCACCGCTGCATGCGTAACATCGCGGCGAGCGAGGTGGTGGGGATTGCTGAGAGGGTGCTGGGAGAAGCGGGGGCGAAGGCAACGACGTGAGCGTCAGCGAGGCCTGTGCATTGATGGTCGTGGCGATGTTTTGCCCGCTGCGTCAAATCATTTTCGTGTAATCCGCAACGCCTCGCGCCGACCGCCAACCCATTGATTTCGCTGGCCCCGTCTACTGTGCATGGGGTTGTTTTCGCAATTTTTGTTTGCCAGTGCGAGAGCGGGCTCAAAGCAGCGGCCGATAGACCTCCCCGATCCGCGCCGCTTCGGCATCGAGGCTGAACTTTGCCAACACTCTCGCCCGTCCCCGCTCGCCCATCGCCGTCGCCGAGGCCACGTCGCGCATCAGCGGCTCGAGTGCCGCGGCGAGCGCATCGGCATCATTCGTCGGGATCAGCACGCCACTCACCCCATCCTCAACCACGAGCTCGGCCGCGCCCGCGCGTGCGGCGACGAGAGCGCTGCCCGCCGCCATCGCCTCGATCAGCGTCAGGCCAAAGCCTTCGTTGCGCGAGGTGAAGGCGTAGATCGTCAGCCGTTGATACCAGCGCTGCACCGCTTCGATCGGCAGTTCGCCGGTGATGACGACGCGCGATTGCAGGCCGGCGGCCTCGATCCGCTTCTTCAGGTCATTCGCGAAACCAGTCTGCTCGGCCGTGACCTGACCGACGATGACAGCGGTGAAATCCGGGTAGCGCGGCAGCAGCCGGCACATCGCATCGACGAACACATCGGTGCCCTTCTGCGCCCGCACGCGACCGAAGCACCCGATGGCGTAGCTGCCCGGCAGCGCGGCTTCCGCGAAGGCGGCGGCGCGATCTGTCGGCGGTGCGTAGATTTCGGTGTCGACGCCGTGCGGGATCACGGTCGCCTTCACCTTCAGGAACGAGGCGGAGATGTCTGAAGTCGCGATGATCGCATCCATGCGCCGGATCAGCCAGCGCGTGATCCAGCTATGGTGCCGCTGCGCGGCCGAGGTGAACACGAGCTTCAACGGCCAGCCGAGCGCGCGCAACGCAACGCCTGCGATCATCTCGTTGTTGCGGCGCGCATGCCAGATCAGTGGCGCCTTGCGGCGCCACAGCTTCAGGAAATCAGCAACGGTCAGCCGCGCGATCCCCGCCGGCGCATCGGACCCGAACCAGGCGGCGCGGTACAGTTTCGCCAGTCGCGGCGCCACCATCCGGTTGGTCGCGGTGACCCCGGAATAGCGCCTGTGCAGATTTGGCACGATCACTTCGAGATCGCCGGGGAGATTCGCCACGTCACGCTCCGTTTCGAAGGTCCCCTATACGCAACATTAAGCATAGTGACCAGTTCGGCCGCGCCGATACCCCCTCTTCACCACGTAAGCGTTAGCTTTGCGCGTTGATCGAAGACGGGTGAGATCATGACTGTGCTAGTCACCGGCGGCGCCGGTTATATCGGAAGTCACACGGTTCTCGCGCTGGCGGAAGCCGGCGAGGACGTCGTCGTGATCGACGATCTCTCGACTGGTTTCTCCGCCTATCTGCCCGAGGGCGTACCGCTGTTCATCGGCGATGCCGGCGACGAGAATCTGCTCGAAGGCGTGATCGCGCAGCACAACATCGAGAGCATCATCCATTTCGCGGGCTCCGTCGTCGTGCCGGATTCGATGCGCGATCCGCTCGGCTACTACCGCAACAACTTCATGACCGCGCGTAACCTGCTCAACGTCGCAGTGAAGCGCGGCATCAATCGCTTCATCTTCTCCTCGACCGCCGCCGTGTACGGCAATCCGGACCAGGTCCCGGTGCCCGAGCACGCGCCGACGCGGCCGCTGTCACCTTACGGCTCGTCGAAGCTGATGACCGAGATCATGCTGCACGACGTCGCCGCCGCCTACGGCATGCAGTACGTGACCTTGCGCTATTTCAACGTCGCCGGCGCCGATCCGCACGCCCGCATCGGTCTTGCCACCGTCGGCGCAACGCACCTGCTCAAGATCGCGGTGGAAGCCGCGACCGGCCAGCGCGCCAAGATCGACGTGTTCGGCACCGACTATCCGACGCCCGACGGCAGTTGCATCCGCGACTTCATCCACGTCACCGACCTCTCGCAGGCGCATCGCTCGGCGCTGGCTTACTTGCGCAATGGCGGCGCCTCGACGACGCTCAATTGCGGCTATGGCCGCGGCTATTCGGTGCTGGAGACGATCGACGCCGTGCGCCGGGTTTCAGGCCGCAGCTTCGCCGTGCAATACGCCCCGCGGCGACCCGGCGACATTATGACCATGGTCGCCGACACCAGCCGCATCCGCGGACTGCTCGACTGGAAGCCGCAATACGAGGACCTCGAGACGATCGCGGCCCACGCTCTGGCATGGGAGGACAAGCTGTTCCGCGAGCGCCATGGCGAGCTCCGCCAGGCCGCCTCGGCCTAGATTCCCCTGCGACGCAAGCCCTTAATTGGGCTTGAAAAACCCCGCTTGAGCGGGCACAGAGGCCCATCGATCCCTGACGCGCGGGCAGGCTTTGTCCTGCGCCGTCAATGGACACCGGATGGCCCAGTTTCCAAAGAAAATCACCGACGATCCCTATGCGGCAGCGACCTTGATTCGCCGCCTCGTCACCGAACAGGGCATCGTCTACTGGCGGCGCTACCTCGTCGCCTTCGCGTTGATGGCGGTGGCCGCGGGCGCGACCGCATGCGCGACCTATGTGCTCGGCCAGGTCATCAACCAGGCCTATGTCGACAAGAACATCCCGGGCATCGCGATGTTCTCAGGGATCACGGTGCTCCTGCTCTTCATCAAGGGCGTGGCGACCTACGGCCACATGGTGATCCTGACCAAGATCAGTAACGCCATCCTCGCCACCAACCAGCGCCAGCTGTTCGCAAAGCTGATGCGCGAGAGCGTCGGCTTCTTCTCCGAGCGGCACTCCTCGGAATTCCTGGCGCGGCTGACGGCCGGCGCCAAGTCGATCACCGACGTGCTCAACATGCTGGTCAACGCCATCGGGCGCGACCTGCTGATGCTGCTCGCGATGATCGGCGTGATGGTGTGGCAGGACCCCGTGATGTCGTTCATCGGCCTCGTCGTAGTGCCGCCGGCGATGCTGGTGCTGCGCAAGCTGGTCAAGCGCATCAAAGGCCTCGCCTTCAACCAGTTTACCGGCACCGCCGACATCATGGAGACCATGCAGGAATCGCTGCAGGGCATCCGTACCGTGAAGGCGTTCACGCTCGAAGACACGATGCAGAAGCGCATCGACGAAAACATCGCGATCGTCGAGCGCAACGCCAACAAGATGGCGCGCGTCGCCAACCGTTCCAATCCGCTGATGGAAATGCTGGGCGGTTTCGCGGTCGCGGGCTGCCTGATGTACGGCGGCTACAGCGTGGTCGCGCTCAACGCCACGCCCGGCGCGTTCTTCTCCTTCATGACCGCCTTCCTGATGGCGACCGAGCCGGCCAAGCGGCTGGCCCGGCTCAACATCGACCTGAACAGCCAGCTGGTCGGCGCGCGCATGCTGCTCGAAGTCGTCGACAGCCCCGCGAGCGAACGGTCGGACGACGACAAGCCGGCGCTGAAGCTCTCCGCCGCGCGCATCGAGCTGCGCGACGTCAGCTTCGCCTACCGCACCGGGGAGACCGTGCTCAATCGCATGAGCTTCGTGGCCGAGCCCGGCAAGGTCACCGCGCTGGTCGGGCCCTCCGGCGGCGGCAAGTCGACCGTGCTGGCGCTGCTGCTGCGCTTCTACGAGGTGACGCAAGGCGACATCGTGATCGACGGCCAGTCGATCGGCGCGGTCTCGCGCAAATCGCTGCGGGCGCAGACCGCCTATGTCGGCCAGGACGTCTATCTGTTCCGCGACACCATCCGCAGCAACATCGCCTTCGGCAAACCGGGCGCAAGCGAGGACGAGATCATCGAAGCCGCGAAGGCGGCCTGCGCGCATGATTTCATCATGGCCTTCCCCCTCGGCTACGACACCCCGGTCGGCGAGCACGGTACGCAGCTCTCCGGCGGCCAGCGCCAGCGCATTGCGGTCGCGCGCGCATTGATCAAGAACGCGTCGATCATCCTCCTGGACGAAGCCACCGCGGCGCTCGATTCGGAATCCGAGCGGCAGGTGCAGGAGGCGATCGAGCATCTCTGTCAGAACCGCACCACCATCGTGATCGCGCATCGCCTGCACACCATCATGCACGCAGATGCCATCCTGGTGGTCGAGGGCGGCGAGATCGTCGAGCAGGGCCGGCACGACGAGCTGCTCCGCCGCGGCGGGCGCTACGCCTCGTTCTTCCGCCTGCAGCATCACGACGCCGGCGCTCTGGCGCCGATCAGCGCAACGGCATAGAGTTCGTTCCACCTCAAGAGCAGCGAGACCGCTACATGAACGCCGCCTCCTACGTCATCCCGCTTCCGCCTCAGGCTTCGCTTCCCGTCGTCGGGGAAAGCGGCCGCTATCCGGTGCGCCGCATCTGGTGCGTCGGCCGCAACTATCTCGAGCACATCCGCGAGATGGGCAATGACGAGCGCGCTCCGCCGTTCTTTTTCGCCAAGCACGCGGATATGCTGGTGCCCGACGGCGCCACCATCCCCTATCCGCCGCTGACCAAGGATCTGCATCACGAGGTCGAGCTGGTCGTCGCGATGAAGAGCGGCGGCCTCAACATCCCCGCCGACAAGGCGCTCGACCACGTCTACGGCTACGCCGTCGGCATCGATCTCACCCGCCGCGACCTCCAGATCGCCTCGCGCAAGAAGGAGCGTCCCTGGGAGATCGGCAAGTCGTTCGACGGCTCCGCCCCGTGCTCCGCGATTCAGCCGGCGTCGAAGATCGGCCATCCCGCCAAGGGCAAGATCTGGCTCACGGTCAACGGCAAGGAAGCGCAGAAGGGCGACCTCACCGAGCTGATCTGGAACGTGCCTGAAATCATCTGGCAGCTCTCGCAGCAGGTGAAGCTCGCCGCCGGCGACATCATCATGACGGGCACGCCGGCCGGCGTGTCGCAGCTCCAGGCGGGCGACAAGCTCGAATGCGGCGTCGACGGCGTTGGAACGCTGAAGGTGAGCATCGGCCAGCCGGAATAGACTTGCGGCGACTGTAGATCGAAAGGCCTCGGACGCGTCCGGGGCCTTTTGCATTTCGAGCACATGATCGCGGACGTCGTCGATCTACCAGGCCTTCACCGCCCGATTGGCGTGGCTCGCTTGCGGCACACCGCGATTGAGGGACATGTGGGAATGCACACACAGCCACCCCTCGGCATTCCTCGCAAATACCATGGTGGCCCGGCCAGGGCGTGGAAACGCGTTGCCATCGGGATGGTAGCCCGTGCTCGTCCACGGCACGATCACCGTCGCCATCGTGCCGTCGGACGATGCCAGAATCGAGACTTGATCAAGGACGAAACCGAAGTCCGTCGTCTTCGGCCAGACATTGTCCCATTGCGTCGAGACCCATTGATCGAGGCCGGGAATGACATCGTTATGCGTGCCGAAGGCGAGCACGTCCGGATGAAACAGCGGCCGCGCCGAAGCGTAGTCGACCTCGCGAACATAGCCCGCGAAGGTCTCCAGCCACTGGCGGAAGAACCGCTCGATCTCGGTATTCGCGACCGGCAAGGAACTCATTGCAAGTCCCCGATCATCGCAGTGCCGACCACACGATGAGGCCGAGGATCAGCGCCGTCAGCGAGTATTTCAGCGTGTAGTAGACGTTGCGATTCCATTCCTTGACCTTTCGGGTGGCGAGATGGATCTCGTAAAGCTTGCCGAACACCTTGTTGAGCACGCCGACATTCTCGCCGTCGACGTTCTGGGTCGCCGACGCCTTGACGATGTGGTGGCTGACCCAGCGATTGACCGCGGTCATGAAGCCGAACTTCATCGGACGCTCGACGTCGCAGAACAGGATGATGCGGTTGACGTCGGTCGCGTTCTCCGCGCTGTGGATGAAGGTCTCATCGAACATGAAGGCTTCGCCGTCGCGCCAGACGCATTCGACGCCGTCGACCAGAATGCGGCACTTGTTCGAGTTCGGCGTGACCAGGCCGAGATGGTAGCGCAGCGAGCCCGCGAACGGATCGCGGTGGGCCCCCAGCTTGCCGCCGGGCGGCAGCATCGCGAACATCGCGCCGTGCACGCTCGGGATCGACTTGAGCAGCTCCACCGTCTTCGGGCACAGCGTGTTCGCCGAGGGCAGGAAGTCGTCGTACCATTTCAGGTAAAATCGCTTCCAGCCGCTCTTGAAGAACGAGTAGAAGCCCCAATCGTTGTTCTTGGCTGCCGCGCGGATAAAACCTTCGTCGAACAGGCGCACGGCCTCGTCGCGGATGGTTTCCCAATTCTCGCTCAGCGGCCTCAGCTCCGGAAACTGCTCGACCGGGATCACCGGCTTGTTCGGGACCGCCGAGCCCGCATACATCAGCACGTTATAGGGCGCCAGATAGGTCGAGTGGTCGCCGAGCTGGCGCGCAAAGCGCAGCCTCTGCTTGCCGCGGAAGTGAACGTAAATGGTCGATGCTGCCAGGACATAAAGAATGACAAGTTGCGGCGCAATAAGCTGCTTCAACATCTCCCCGTTCCCCAGTGAACCCAGCCGGGGACGTCATCTACTCCGCACCGGCCCGAGCGGCAAGATATTCACCGCCAGGTTGAGGTTCACACCGGCGAGAGCACGGGAACGAAATGGAGGCCTAACGGGATGGGGACCGAGCCAGATCAGGCCCGGGACAACGCCTGGAGGCCCTTGAAAGTCAGGCGTTTGGGGTCGGTGACGCCGGCGAGATAGAGACGGCGGATGAAGGCGATGACGGCGTCGCGGTCACAATCGGTCAGGGCGACGACGGCGTCGACTGCGATTCTCTGGGCTTCCATTGGGCTTACCTCGGCCTTGCGAGTCACCCCGGCCGAGACAGGCTAGGACTCATCCCTTAATCCGGCGTTAACCGTCCGCCAGCTTGGCCGATTCAGTCCGGCGGCCGTATACGCAAAACGACGCATTGCCATCATGTTCGGTAACGACGGCGCGATCAGGAATACCGCATCACACCGTCGTCGATCCGGCCGAAGCGCAGGGTGACGATGTCGAGCGCGTAGTTCTGGTACAGCCGCCACGGCTGCTTCGAGCCCTGCTTCGGCATCCTGGCGACCGAGCGCTGCACATAGCCCGAAGTGAAATCGAGCGACGGCTGCGCGGTGATCTCGGGGTCGTCATTGTGCGGCATGCACTGGCGGAAATTGTGCCGGTCCATGTAATTGATGAGCCGGCAGACATATTCGCAGGTGAGATCGCATTTCAGCGTCCAGGACGCGTTGGTGTAGCCGAAGGCCGAGGCCATGTTCGGCACGTCGGCATACATCATGCCCTTGTAGGTCAGCGTGCTGGCGAAATCGACCGCGCGCCCGTCGACGGTAACTTCGAGGCCCCCGACGACCTGGAGCACCAGCCCCGTCGCAGTGACGATGATGTCCGCGGCAAGCTCGCGGCCGTCCTTGAGACGGATGCCGTCGCGCGTAAACGTGTCGATCTCGCTGGTGACCACGGAAGCCCGCTGCTCGCGGATCGCCTTGAAGAGATCTCCGTCGGGCACGAGACACAGCCGCTGGTCCCAGGGATTGTAGCGCGGGGTGAAATGGGTCGCGACGTCGTAGTCGGGGCCGAGCGCCATGCGGACGCCTCCGAGGATCAGACCCTTCACCTTGTCCGGCCTGCGCCGGCTGAGCTGGAAGAAGAACATCCCCCACATCACATTGCGCCAGCGGATGACATGATAGGCAAGCCGCGTTGGCAGATTACGGCGCAATTTGTTGGCGAGGGGATCCTGCGCCGGACGCGATACGACATAGGTCGGCGAGCGCTGCAGCATGGTAACCTGCGCCGCCTTCTTGGCGAGCTCCGGCACCAGCGTCACCGCGGTCGCGCCCGAGCCGATCACGACGACGCGCTTGCCCGCATAGTCGATGTCCTCGGTCCACTTCTGCGGATGCACGATGCGGCCGGCGAAATCTGCCGTACCCTTGAACTCCGGCGTGTAGCCCGCCTCATATTTGTAATAGCCTGAGCACATGAACAGGAAATTGCAGGTGAAGCGCACGAGCTCGGTTGCGCCCTCGCCTGTCGTGCGCTCGGCCTCGATGGTCCAGCGCGCCTCGCTCGTCGACCAAGCCGCGCGCTTGACGCGATGGTGGAAGCGGATGTGCTTGTCGATGCCGTTCTCGCCGGCGGTCTCGCGCACATAGTTCAGGATCTGCGGCCCGTCGGCGATCGCCTTCGGATCGGTCCACGGCTTGAACGAATAGCCGAGCGTGAACATGTCGCTGTCGGAGCGGATGCCGGGATAGCGGAACAAGTCCCAGGTGCCACCGATGCAGTCGCGGCCCTCGAGGATGACGTAGCTCTTGGTCGGGCATTTGGTCTGAAGATGGTAACCAGCGCCGATGCCGGACAAGCCGGCACCGACGATCAGCACGTCGAAATGTTCTTTGCTTTCGGACATGGCGTCCTCCCGCCACACAGGATGGCAGCGCCGCACCAAATTGCAACCATCAGGATGCGGCAGCGACCACGGAAGCCGTATCGAAAAACTCGTGGTATTCGACTGCCTTGCCGTCCTTGAACTTCCAGAAATCCACCTTGGGCGTCTTCGCGACTTTCCCCGTCCGCTTGTTCGTCCAGGCACATTCCCCGCGCGCAACCACGGTATCACCCTGCGCGACATATTCGTTCATCGTAAAGTACTGCATGCTCCAGTCGGCCAGCAGGTCGGCGAAGTAGCTGCGGAGCTCGGCGCGGTCGTCGTAATGCTTGGCGAAGGGCATCGGCTCGGCTCCTCGCGGAACCGAATCGAACTTGATCTCCGGGCCGATGACGTTGTCGAACCAATAGTCGACGTTCAGACCCTTGCTGTCGTTCCACTCGCGATAGGCGTCCTTCAACAGCGCAACGTTTGCTTCGCTGGACATCGCATTCCCTCCATATGCATTCCTGACAATGAACGTGAGAAAAGCGGCCGCCCGCTTCGAAAGTGGCAGGCTTGTTTTGGCTCTACCTGCGAGCGTATCACAGGACCGGCCAAAAAAAAGGGCCCCGGATCGCTCCGGGGCCTTCGGGTCGCAATCGCTTTCGCATCAGTAGCGGTAGTGATCCGACTTGTAGGGGCCTTCCGGCTTCACGCCGATATAGTCGGCCTGGTCCTTACGCAGCTCGGTGAGCTTGACGCCGATCTTGGCGAGATGCAGGCGCGCGACCTTCTCGTCGAGCGTCTTCGGCAGCACGTAGACTTCCTTCTTGTACTTGCCGTCCTTGTTGTTGGCGAACAGCTCGATCTGCGCCAGCGTCTGGTTGGTGAAGGACGCCGACATCACGAAGGACGGATGACCCATCGCGTTGCCGAGGTTCACGAGACGGCCTTCCGACAGCATGATGATGCGGTGCTTGTCGGGGAATTCGATCTCGTCGACCTGCGGCTTGATGTTGGTCCACTTCAGATTGCGCAGAGACGCGATCTGGATCTCGTTGTCGAAGTGACCGATGTTGCAGACGATGGCGCGATCCTTCATCGCGCGCATGTGCTCGATGGTGATGATGTCCTTGTTGCCGGTGGCGGTGACGAAGATGTCGGCGCGGGGCGCGGCATCTTCCATGGTCACGACCTCGTAGCCTTCCATCGCGGCCTGCAGCGCGCAGATCGGATCGACTTCCGACACCATGACGCGGCAACCGGCCTGGCGCAGCGATGCGGCCGAGCCCTTGCCGACGTCGCCGAAGCCGGCGACCATCGCGACCTTGCCCGACAGCATCACGTCCGTGCCGCGGCGGATGCCGTCGACCAGCGATTCACGGCAGCCATAGAGGTTGTCGAATTTCGACTTGGTAACGCTGTCGTTGACGTTGATCGCCGGCCACAGCAGCGTTCCAGCCTTCTGCATGTCATAGAGACGATGCACCCCCGTGGTGGTCTCTTCGGAGACGCCCTTGATGCTCTCGGCGATCGCGGCGAAGTAGCCCTTCGGCTTTTCCTTGAGCTGCTTCTTCAGGAGCGCGAAGAAGACTTCCTCTTCCTCGGAGCCGGGCTTGTCGAGGAAGGCGGTGTCGCCCTTCTCGGCGCGCAGACCGAGATGGACATACATGGTGGCGTCGCCGCCGTCGTCGAGGATCATGTTCGGATGACCGCCGCCATGCCAGTCGAACAGCTTTGCGGTGTAGTCCCAGTACTCGGTCAGCGTCTCGCCCTTGACGGCGAACACCGGGATGCCGGCGGCCGCGATCGCGGCCGCAGCGTGGTCCTGCGTCGAATAGATGTTGCAGGAGACCCAGCGGATGTCGGCGCCGAGCGCCGCCAGCGTTTCGATCAGCACGCCGGTCTGAATCGTCATGTGCAGGGAGCCGGCAATGCGGGCGCCCTTCAGCGGCTGCTTCGGGCCATACTCTTCGCGGGTGGCCATCAGGCCCGGCATCTCGGTCTCGGCAAGCGAGAGCTCCTTGCGGCCGAAATCGGCGAGCGAAATGTCCTTGACGATGTAATCGGTGAAGCCGGGCTTCGCGTTCATAGGGAGGTTCCTGTTTGTTTGGCTGGTCATTCCGGGGCGCTCGTGAAACGAGCGAACCCGGAATCCAGCAGTTCGAGATTCCGGGTTCGCCGCTCTCGCGGCGCCCCGGAATGACGCAAGTGAATCAGAGCGCGCGCTTGAGCTGCTCGACGAGGTCGGTCTTCTCCCAGGAGAAGCCGCCCTCGTTGTCGGGCGTGCGGCCGAAATGGCCGTAGGCCGAGGTGCGCGCGTAGATCGGACGATTGAGGTCGAGATGGCTGCGGATGCCGCGGGGGGTCAGATCCATCGCCTGCGCCGCCGCCTTCTCGAGCTGCTCCTCCGGCACCTTACCGGTGCCGTGGGTGTCGATGTAGATCGACAGCGGACGCGCCACGCCGATGGCATAGGCGAGCTGCAGCGTGCAACGGTCGGCAAGACCTGCGGCGACGATGTTCTTGGCGACGTAGCGCGCCGCGTAAGCCGCCGAACGGTCGACCTTGGTCGGGTCCTTGCCGGAGAAAGCGCCGCCGCCATGCGGAGCCGCACCGCCATAGGTGTCGACGATGATCTTGCGGCCGGTCAGGCCGGAATCGCCGTCGGGACCGCCGATGTAGAACTTGCCGGTCGGGTTGATGTGCCAGATCGTCTTCGGGGTGATCCAGTCTTTCGGTAACGCCTCGCGCACATAGGGCTCGACGATGTCCCGGACCTGGTTCGACGTGAGGTCCGGAACCAGATGCTGATGCGAGACCACGATCTCGCGCACGCCGACCGGCTTGCCGTTCTCGTACTGCACGGTGACCTGGCTCTTGGAGTCCGGACCGAGCACCTTTTCCTTGCCGGAGTGACGGGCCTCGGAGATCAGGCGCAGGATCTTGTGGGCGTAGAAGATCGGCGCCGGCATCAGGTCGGGCGTCTCGTTGGTGGCGTAACCGAACATGATGCCCTGGTCGCCCGCGCCCTCTTCCTTGACCTCGCCCGGCTGCAGCGCATCGACGCCCTGGGCGATGTCGGCCGACTGCGGATGCAGCAGGATCTCGATGTCGCAGGTCTTCCAGTGGAAGCCCTCCTGCTCGTAACCGATGTCCTTGATCGCGTCCCGGACGACGCCCTCGATCTGCTCGTTGGTCACCGACTTCGGACCGCGGGTCTCGCCGGCGATCACGACCTTGTTGGTGGTCGCGAGCGTCTCGCAGGCGGCGCGGATCTGCCAGGGGTCGATGCCGGCCTTGGGCCCTTCGCGGTAGAACAGATCGACGATCTCGTCGGAAATGCGGTCGCAGACCTTGTCCGGATGACCTTCGGACACGGACTCGCTGGTGAAGAGATAGGACGCGCGCATCAGTAACCCCTTGTTCCGCCGCTAACCCGGCGGGCGTTTGCGATGTTTACCTGTGGATGGTGTCAATCACGCCGGCGCGAGATGACGTAGGATTCGTCGAGAAACCAGAGCCCATTGTACTTTCGCAGCACGTCCCTGGCGGCGTCCAGAGTGCGGCCGTTTTGAGTCATTTCCGTCAACCGGTCGTCCTCAATCTGAGCGACATACACCGCCGCATTCCACGCTGCAAAGGCCGTCGAGGTTCCGATCGTCCCGGTTACCTCGTTGGGCAGCGCTTCCATATCATACCTGAAGATCGAGCGGTTATCCGCATAAGCATTAAAATTTAAGTCGCGGCCCACCGACCCGAGTTCATACTTAACGGCGCGCAATAGCTCATGGCGGCTCACTGCGAAAGGATTTTCTCCCGGCCAGATCGCCTGGATCATTTCCATGCCCGGATCCTGGCCGTGGGAGTGAATTCCGATCAGCCGGCCGCCAGGCCGAAGCGCCCGGGCCAGGGGTGCTATGATCCGCTTGGCCCGGAAATTGACCGAGGATAGGGCCCGGTAGGGCTGGGACGCGATGACGAGGTCGAAATTGGCTTCGGTCTGGCCCGGCCGCGGAATGGTCGAATCCAGCAGGAACCTGTGGTCCTCGCGATACAGCACCAGAACCACGGGCCGTTCATACAACGGCATGGCGGTGCGCGGGCTGATCGCGGCGCGCCAGTTCTGCTCCAGAAACGGCCTCAGCTCCGCGATCTGCTGCTCGAACTCGCCGGATGAGGCGCCCCGCAGCGGGACCTCGTGCCAGACCGTTGCAGCCGCCGCCGCAGGCGATGCCGGCGTGAGCCAAGGCGCCTCTGAGTAGAACATGTTGGTGAAGACGAACACCGAGGCCGGATGCTCGAAAATGCGATCCGGCACCTTGTCCAGCGTCAGGCGCAGGTCCTCGAGACTGAGCTCCTTGCCGGCGACGTAGAACGGCATGTGTGGAAAGCGCTGATGCGTTGCGCGCAGCACGCGCGCCAGCACCGTGCCATCGCCGACGCCGGCATCGAACAGACGCAGGGCCGGCGGCCGCGGATGAATGGAGGCAAGCTCGAGGGCAACCCGATCCGCGACCACCCGCTTTTCACTGCAGGTGTGGACGAACAGCAGGTATTTCTGGCGGTTCTCGAAGAAACGGAAATTGCCGCGCGGATCGCGCTTTTCCGGCGGCACCTGCAGCCCCCGCGGGGGTGGCACGCCGCCAGCCATCGATGCCGCCATATAGGCCTGGATTCGCTCCAGCGTGTCGATGGTGATGCGCTTGCCCTCGCGCAGACGATGCACCAGCTTCCCATCGTTCACCGCGCGCCGGCCGAAGGTCGATTCCGCCATGTCCGCCTTGCGGCAGAACTCCGTGATCTGGCTCAGGATTTCGTCGTTCTTCATGAAGTGGGCCGCAGTGGGCAGAAAGATTGGGACCTGCGTCCTAGCAAATTCTGCCCACTCAGGGAATAGTGGATCGGGCGCGTCCCGTGGTGATCCCCATTCCGCCTCGGACGGCGCGACGGCGCCGACCAGGTTACGCTCGACCCCAGTTGCGCTCGACAACAGAGGCGCGACCTCGCCGCCGCCCTTTCGCGCCATATGCGGCGCGCCAGGTCTGGAGGTTCAGCCGATCATGACGGGGTGCGGGCTGGGGGTTGGTGTCGGCCACGACGAATAAGCCGATGCGTGGTCGATGCCGGGCGAGGTCAGTCTGGCCCGCGAAGTGAGATAACTTCCGTGCCCCGGACGCAGTGCAGCGCTTCTTCAGCGGTACGCTGCAGAGCTGGGCCCATATCCTCCAAGCGCAAGTCCAGCAGCAGGGGTCCCGGCTCTGCGCAGCAAGCAACGCAAAAGCGCTGCAGCGCGTCCGGGACACGAGCGAGGCTTAAGCCTAGCTGCGGCGCTCAGTTACCCCACACTTCCTTTGCGATCTCGACCGCAAGGCTCAGCTTGGCCCACTGCTCCTCCTCGGAGAGGATGTTGCCCTCTTCCGTCGAAGCAAAGCCGCATTGCGGGGAGAGTGCGAGCTGCTCCAAGGGCGCGAACTTGGCGGCTTCTTCCAGGCGGCGCTTGATGTCGTCCTTCTTCTCGAGCTCGCCGAACTTCGAGGTGATGACGCCGACCACGACGACCTTGTTGCCCTTGGGCAGGAAGCGCAACGGCTCGAAGCCGCCGGCACGGTCGCTGTCGTATTCGAGGAAATAGCCGTCGTAATTGGTGCCCGCGAGCATGGTCTCGGCGACCGGCTCGTAGCCGCCCGAGGAAATCCAGGTCGAGCGGAAATTGCCGCGGCAGACATGCGTCGTCACCACCATGTCGGCGGGCTTTTCGGCCAGCGCGTAGTTGATGATGCGGGCGTAGATCTGCTGGAGGCCGTCCGGATTGTCGCCGCGCTCGCGCGCTTTCTGCAGTTCTTCCTGCGAGCAGAGATAGGCCCACACGGTGTCGTCGAACTGGAGATAGCGGCAGCCGGCGTCGTAGAATGCCTTCACCGCCTTGCGATAGGTCTTGCCGAGATCCTCGTAGAATACGTCGAGATCGGGATAGACATCTTTGGAGATCGACTTGCGACCGCCGCGGAAGTGCAGCACCGCGGGCGACGGAATGGTCATCTTGGCGGTGACGTGGGCCTGGTCGGCGACCTTCTTCAGGAAGCGGAAGTGGTCCAGCATCGGGTGGTCGTCGGGAAAATCGAGCTTGTCGATCACTCGCACCGCGTCATGCCGGGTCTGCACGCCTGCGAACTGAATGCCGGCGTCCGGGTGAAACAGCTCGCAGCCGGTGAGCTTGGCCAGGAAGTCGAAATGCCACCAGGAGCGGCGGAATTCGCCGTCGGTCGCAAGCTTCAGGCCGACCGAGGCCTGCTTGTGCACGACCTTCTCGATCTCCAGGTCCTCGATCTTGCGCAGATCGTCCGCCGAGATCTCGCCCTTCTCGAGACGGCTGCGGGCTTCCTTGATCTTGGCCGGACGCAGGAGGCTGCCGACCTCGTCGGCGCGGAAGGGGGCTTTGGTTCGCTGCATTCGTTACTCCCGGATATTGTTCTAGTGGGCCGCCGCCCCTGCGACGCCGAGGTGGCGCTCCAGGACCGACGGATCGGCCTTCAACGCCGCACTCGGGGCGTCGTGGACGATCGTTCCGCGCTCCAATATCACAACACGGTCGGCGAGCCCCAAAATCTTTTGGGCGTTCTGCTCGACGATGATCGAGCAGATGCCGCCCGCCCGGGTGATGGTGCCGATCGCCTTGAGCAGCTCCTCGACGATGATGGGGGCAAGGCCCTCGGTCGGCTCGTCCAGCAGCAGCACTTTCGGGTTGAGGGTCAGCGCGCGGCCGATCGCCAGCATCTGCTGCTCGCCGCCGGAGAGCTGGTTGCCGAAATTGCTCCGCCGCTCCTTCAGTCGAGGGAACATCTCGTAGACCTTCTCGACGGTCCAGGGACCCGGCTGCGCCACGGCGGTCATGTTCTCCTCCACCGTGAGCGAGCGGAAGATGTTGCGCTCCTGCGGTACCCAGCCGATGCCCGCGCGCGCCCGCTGATCGGGCCGGAGCGAGGTGACGTCCACACCGGCGAGCGCGATGGTCCCTGCGAAACGGCGGGTGACGCCGACGATCGAATTGATCAGCGTGGTCTTGCCGGTGCCGTTGCGGCCGAGCAATGCCAGCACCTGTCCCTCGGCGAGGCGCAAGGACATGTTTGGCAGCACGACCGCCTCGCCATAGCCGGCCCGCAATGAATCGATCGCGAGCAGGTCAGACATTGACCGCCTCCTCGCCGAGATAGACCGCCTTGACCTGCGGATCGCGCGCGACCTGCTCGGGCGGGCCCTCGGTGAGCAGCGCGCCGGAGACCAGCACCGAGATGCGGTCGGCGAAGGAGAACACGAGGTCCATGTCGTGCTCGATCAAGAGCACCGTGACGCCGCGCGGCAGGCTGCCGACGACGGCAAGGATGTCGTGACGCTCGCTCTCGGGCACGCCGGCGGCGGGCTCGTCCAGCAGGAGCACGCGCGGCTTGGCGGCGATCGCGACGGCGATCTCGAGCAGGCGCTGCTTGCCATAAGGCAACGTCACGGTCTGCTCGTTCATGACGTCGAGCAAATGGAAGCGCGAGAGCAGATCGGCGATCTCACCGTTGACGTCGCTGCGCGTGCCCATCCGCCGCCACCAATCGCCGCCATGGCCTAGGCGCTCGGAGACGGCAAGGCCGATGGTCTCGAGCGGGGTCAGATCGGGATAGAGTTGGTTGATCTGGAAGGTGCGCGAGAGCCCGCGCAGCACCCGCTCGTGCACGGGCAGATCGGTGATGTCCTGGCCTTCGAGCAGGATGCGGCCCGAGTTCGGCTTGAGGACGCCGGTCAGCTGATTGATGACCGTGGTCTTGCCGGCACCGTTCGGGCCGATAAGCGCGTGGCGGGCGCCCTGCTCGATCTTCAAGGACAGATCGCGCGTGACGCGCAGGCCGCCGAACTGCTTTTCGAGATTTTGGGTTTCGAGCACGATGGTCATGCGTCGCTCTCCGGAACGGCGACGACGGCCTTGCGCCCGGCGATTTTCTTGATGATCAGATTGGGCACGTAGAGCGCCCAGCGATGCAGACGCTGGCGGCCGACCAGCACGATCACGACCAGCACGAGGCCGATCCAGAACTGCCAGTATTGCGGGGTGATGGTGGAGAACAATTCCTGCAGCATGCGGAACACCACTGCGCCGATCAGCCCGCCATAGAGATAGCCGGTGCCACCGATGACGAGCACCAGCATCAGATCGGCCGAGCGCTCGAAGGCAAACACATCGAGCGAGGCGATCGCCGTGGTCTGGGTGAACAGCGCGCCGGCGATTCCGGCATAGAACGCCGCCAGCGTGTAGATCGCGATCAGGCGGCGGTTGACGGGGATGCCGATCGCGGCGGCCCGCAGCGGATTGTTCTTGATCGCGCGCAGCGACAGCCCAAATGGCGAATGCACCACGCGACGGGCGAACAGGAAGAGGAGGAACAGCACGGCCAGCGAATAGAAGAAGCCGGCCTTGCCGAACATGTCGAACGGGATCTCGCCGAAGATCGGCTGCATCTCGATTCCCTGCAGGCCGTCAGTACCGCCGGTGATGTTGGAGAATCGTTCGGCGAGCGCTTCCAGCAGCAGGGCGATGCCGAGCGTGACCATCAGGCGCGTCAGGTCGACGCCCCGGATCACCAGGAAGCTGGTGGCAAAGCCGAGTACCATCGCGGCGAGACCAGCGACGATCAACGCCAGCACGGGCTCCTTGACGATGCCGTGCAGGGCAAGCAGCCCTGCGGCATAGGCGCCGACGCCGAAGAACGCGGCATGGCCGAGCGAGACGATGCCGGCATAACCGAGGATGAGGTCCAGCGACATCGTGAACAGCGCCAGCCGCAGGATGTCGGTCATGATCAGGTAGCGGGAGGGAAACAGGAAACCACAGGCCAGCACGACCAGCCAGAAGGCGATTTCGCCGTAGTGCCAGCGCGCCTGGCGCTGGGCGTGATAACCGACGTCGGAAGCAGCGCTCATCGGCGAACTCAACGCGCGGCGGTGCGGCCGAACAGGCCGTTCGGGCGCCAGATCAGGATCACGATCATCATGGTGTAGATCACGAAGGGGCCCATCTTGGGCACGTAATACTTTCCGGCGACGTCGCCGATGCCGAGCAGCAGCGAGGCCAGGAACGGACCTGTTATCGAGGAGGACCCGCCGACGGTGACCACGATCAGGAAGTAGATCATGAACTTCAGCGGGAAGTACGGATCGAGGCCCAGGATCTCGGCACTCAGCGCGCCGCCGAGGCCGGCGAGCCCGCATCCGAATGCGAACGTGAAGGCAAACACTTGCGGCACGTTGATGCCGAGGCCGCTGGCGGCGCGGGGGTCGTCAACCGCCGCCCGCAAGCGGCTGCCGAAGCGCGTCTTGGCCAACACCATCTGCAGACCAATGGTGAGCAGGCCGCAGATCACGATGATCATCAGCCGATAGCGGCCGATCCCGACGCCGAACAGGTCGAACTGGCCTTGGAGCGCGGCCGGCAAATTGATGAAGACGCGCGAGGAGCCCTGGATGTAGTCGACGGCCGCCACCGACATGAAGGTCAGGCCGATGGTGAACAGCACCTGGTCGAGATGGCTGCGGGCATAAAGGTGGCGATAGAGCGTGCGTTCGAGCGCGATCCCGATCGCGGCCGCGGAGAGGAAAGCGAGCGGCAGTGCTGCGAAGAACGGCCAGCCCATCCGGTTGACCAGCACCATGCAAACATAGCCGCCGGCCATGGCGAAGGCGCCGTGGGCGAGATTGACGAAGTTCATCAATCCGAGGGTGACCGCGAGCCCGCAAGCGAGCACGAACAGCAGCATGCCGTAGGCAACGCCATCGAACAGGTTGGTGAGGATTGCGGTCATCGTCTCAGCTTGGAGTTATCGTCATGGCCGGGCTCGTCCCGGCCATCCACGTTCTTGTCTGGGCTTTGCGTGGATGCCCGGGACAAGCCCGGGCATGACGCAGAAAGTGGCTCGCGAGATCCGGGATGAGCGCTAAGCGCGCTCCGGGATGACGCGCTTTCGCGCATCACTTCTTGGTCTTGCCGAGATCCTTGACGGCTTCGAAGGTCGCGAACTCGACATTGTAGAGCTCGCCATCGACCTTCTCGACCTTGCGGATGTAGATGTTCTGCACGATGTCGCGGGTCTCGGGATCGATCGAGATCGGGCCGCGCGGGCTTTCCCACTTCTGCCCCTTCATGGCTTCGATCAGCTTGTCGCCGTTGGTGTCGCCGCCCGTCTTCTTCAGCGCCTCGTAGATCAGATGGATGCCATCATAGCCGCCCACCGCCATGAAACCCGGACGATTGCCGAACGCCTTCTTGTAGGCGGCAACGAAATCCTTGTTCATCTGCGAGGGATGCGCCGCGGAGTAGAGATGCGCGGTGACGGTGCCGAGCACGGCGTCGCCCATATTGTTGAGGAGATCGTCATCGGTGACGTCGCCGGGTCCGATCACCTTGATGCCGGCCTTGTCGAGGCCGCGCTCGGCATATTGCTTCATGAAGTTGCCGCCCTGACCGGCCGGCACGAACACGAAGATCGCATCGGGCTTGGCGTCCTTCATGCGCTGGAGGAACGGTGCGAAGTCGGGGTTCTGCAGCGGCACCTTGACCTCTTCGACCACCTCACCGCCGCCGGCGGTGAAATGCTGCTTGAAGAAGTTCAGCGCGTCATTGCCGGGCGCATAGTCGGAAGTCAGGGTCGCCACCTTCTTGATGCCGTTCTTGACGGCCCAGTCGCCGATGATGGTGGAGGACTGCGCCAGCGTGAAGCTGGTTCGCACGATATAGGGCGAGCGCTCGGTGATGATCGAGGTGCCGGCCGCCATGACGACTTCCGGGATCTTGGCCTGCGTCGCCAGCGGCGCGGCGGCGAGCGCGGCCGGCGTCACGCCGAAGCCGGCGATGAAGTTGACCTTGTCGTTGACGATCAGCTCCTGCGCGGCGGTCTTGGTCTTGTCCGGGATCGCAGCGTCGTCCTTGAGGATGATCTCGATCTTCTTGCCGGCGACGGTGTCGCCCTTCTGCTGCATGTAGAGTTTGATCGCGTTCTCGATCTGCTTGCCGGTCGAGGCCTGGCCGCCGGTCATCGGCAGGATCAGGCCGATCTTGACGCTGTCCTGGGCCTTCGCCGGCACGATCGCCGCAAGGCTTGCGATGGCCGCAACGGCAGCTGCCCAAGCAGCCTTGGAACGAGCAGCCTTGGAAGACGCCATATGAGACGGTTGTTTGCGTTCGAACATCAGATGTCCCTCCCCTTCATTCCTGACTCTTGTGTCCTGGACCGAGTGCCCGGCCCTTGTCTTAAACCTAGCCCGCTCGCGGCTGGCGCTCGCGCGCCACATGGGCGTCTTTCGCGCCTGCCTTGTCAATCGGACGTTTGGCGACCCTTCGGCGCAAGCCGGGCGTTCCAATGTCCCATCGACCGGAGGTCCGTCGCTCGGGTTACCTCGGGTAACTCGAGCAATTCGATCACTGGGCTTTCATTTGTACGAATGTACAAAGAAAATGGACTTGTCAACGAAAACCCCTCCCGGCGACCAAACCATGCTGCCGCGGGCCTCGCATCGCAGTCTAGAAGCGGCAGCGACCGCGTGGATGGAGGATTTCGTCTTTCCTTTGCAGAATTCGGACATCCGCGCGACTTGGCAGGCTGCATTTCGGTAATAAAATACCTACCTCGAATAAGCCTATTTTACCTTGTTGAAGGCTACTCTTCCTCCGGCCCGAGCTGGCGTCCAATGACCGAACGCGTGCGCGCCCAGACAATGTCCGAATTTTTTCGGTCCAAGACTTTTCGTTCCGCCCTCATCCTCGTCGCGCTCGCCGCGGGGCTGTCCGGCTGCGGGACGGTCAACGAAAAACTCTCCGCCGGCATGGGCGACTACGTCCCGCAATGGGCCGGCGGCCTGCCGGCCGATGCCCCGCCGCGCGCGGGCACGCCGCAATACGACGCCTACATGCGGGAACGCGAACGCAAGCGGCTGTTGCCCGCTGCGGATCGCGAGAAGGAAGAGCAGGCCGAGAAGAGCGCCGCGGGGGCTACGTCGGCCGGCGCGGCGCGATAAAGGACGAATGGCGAACAGGGAGTAGGGAATAGAGGGCTGCCCTGCTCCATTCGCTACTCGCCACTCCCTATTCGCTACCACTAATCCACGAACACCACGGTCTTGCGGCCGTTGAGGATGACGCGGTCGTCGAGATGGTAGCGGATCGCGCGGGCGAGCACGCGGCGTTCGATGTCGCGGCCCTTGCGGACCAGATCCTCGGGCGTATCGCGATGGCTGATGCGCTCGACGTCCTGGTCGATGATCGGGCCCTCGTCGAGGTCGCGCGTGACGTAATGCGCGGTGGCACCGATCAGCTTGACGCCACGTTCATGGGCCTGATGATAGGGCTTTGCGCCCTTGAAGCCCGGCAGGAAGGAGTGGTGGATGTTGATGCAGCGTCCCGAAAGCTTCGCCGACAGATCGTCCGACAGGATCTGCATGTAGCGGGCGAGCACGACGAGATCGGTCTTCGTGTTGCCGACGAGGTCCATGATCTGGCTCTCCTGCTCGTGCTTGGTGTCCTTGGTCACGGGCAAATGGTGGAACGGGATGCCGCCGAAATCGAGCCCGCCATAGACCTCGCGCGGGTGATTGGAGACGATCGCCGTCAGCTTCATCGGCAACTCGCCGGTGCGCCAGCGATAAAGGATGTCGACCAGGCAGTGATCCGACTTCGACACCAGCAGCATCACCTTGCGATGCGCGGCGCGGTCGCGCATCTGCCAGTCCATGCCGAAGCGCTCGGCGATCGCCGCAAAGCCGGTCTGCAGCGCCGATAGTTCCACCGCGAGATCCGCCGCGGTGAACACCACCCGCATGAAGAACTTCTTGGTCTCGATGTCGTCGAACTGCTGGGCATCGAGGATGTTCTGTCCGTTATGTGCGAGGAACGTCGACACCGCCGACACGATGCCGGGACGATCCGGACAGGACAGGGTCAGGACATATTGATGATCGGGCATGTGATGAACGGCTTGGCTCTTGATGAAGGATTGGGCAGCGGAACTGTCCGCGATTTGCGCCTGCTCTAGCACCGACCCTGGCCTTGCGCCAATCCCGCACGCGGAGTCAGGATGAACGGACAATTGCGATTTTTGACCGGAGCACACCCATGGCCGACCGCTTGAACGGCACCCGCATCCTCATCCTGGAAACGCGCGAGGAGGCGCAGTTCTCAAAACTGCTGGCCGAGCAAGGCGCCGAGGTCGTGCAGTGCCCGATGTTCACCATTCACGACGCGCCAGACCCGGCGCCGATCGAGGCCTGGATCCGCCGCGCCATCGACAAGCCTCTTGACGACCTCGTGCTGATGACCGGCGAAGGCCTGCGGCGGATCATGAAGCTCGCGCGCGCCCGTGAGCTCGACGCCGCTCTCGTCGCGGCGCTCGCCAGAGCGCGGAAATTCACCCGCGGCCCGAAGCCCGGCAAGGCGTTGCGCGAGGTCGGGCTGGAAACGCAGCAGACCACGGAGAAACCGACCACCGAAGGCGTGATCGAGATGCTGGGCAAGCTCGACCTGAAGGGACGGCGCCTCGGCCTCCAGCTCTATCCGGACAAGGATCATGGCGAGCTGACCGGCGCGCTCTCGGCACAGGGTGCCGAGGTCGATATCGTGCTGCCCTATGTCTATGACTCCAAGGCAGCGGACGCCAACATCGTCGCCGCCATCGACGACATGGCGGAGGGACGGATCGATTGCATCGCGCTGACCAATCTCGGCCAGGTCCGCCGCCTGATCGAAGCGGCGAAGGCCGATGGCAGCGAGGCGAAGTTGCGCGCGGGGTTGGAGCGGACGCTGATTGCGTCGGTGGGACCGGCGGTATCCGGCGAGCTCGCCGGACATGGCTTGCGCACCGACATCGTGCCGGCGGAGGACGCTTATTTCATGCGGCCACTGATCTCGGCAATGGCTGTAGCGCTCGCGGAGAAGCAGCCATCACGAGAGAGCTGAGAGTCCTACGCGCGCAAGACACGATACACGCTGGCGTTTCCTTCAACGCCGCGAAGAGGTGCATCGAATACTGCGATCGGATGCCCGGAGAGGAGATCACTCACTCCTGGCGCCGCATACAGCGCCTCCGAGATACAAATCTCGCCCGCGTCCGCCAACGACTGCACACGCGCGGCAACATTCACGGTCTGACCGAAATAATCCAGATTGTCGTTCAGGGTGACGGCGATAGAGGGGCCGCAATGGGCTCCAATCTTCAGGATGATGCTTGGATCGCCATGCTCGGAGTTGTGGCGCTCAATTTCTCCCAGCATGTCGAGCGCCGCCGAAACCGCGTCCGTTGGACGAGAGAAGACAGCCATGACCGCGTCCCCAATCGTCTTGACGATCGCCCCGGAATGCTCCTGGACGGTCGCACCGAGCAGGGCAAAATGTTCGCGGACCAGCGCATAGGCATTGAGATCGCCGAGCCGTTCATACATGGCGGTCGAACCTTTGAGATCCGTGAACAGCAAGGTCACCTGCCGGATACCCAGGCCCTCCCTTTCGTCCACGCGTTCTGACCGGAACAAGCGGCGAAACGTCTGTCTCGCAAGCAACATCCCTCCAGACATGTAGGGATCGAAATCAAGCGGCGGCTTGATCGCTTGAGCCAGAACTTCAGGCGGCCAATTGATCAGGAGCAAGGAGCCTCGCATCGCTCCGGAGTTCTCCGTCTCGACAATGACGGGACCGGGCGGTACGGCGGCCAGCGAAGACGAAAAGCGCTGCCCATCGTATCCAATTCGCAAGATTGTCGGCACGGTTGTCGACTCGCCGGTCACCGCAACGACGAACGCAGCCTGGGTTTGAATGTTGACCCCCGCCAGAGCTCCGGAACCCAGCTCGCATCGAATGGTCGTGACGCAGACTGGTGGCAAGAACGAAAGGCCGCGAACGAACGCATGTAAATGGTCGAGAAACCGGATTTGCTGGCCCGGTATCCGTGCGTCATTCAGAAATCGAAGCTTCCAATGGAAATCCTCGACCGAAAGGGAGGCGGGATCATGAAACGGAAGCCGCCGGAGCTGCGGCGACACCGTAAACGTGACCTCTATGAAGTCGTCGAGATCGGTTTCGCCAGAGACGTCGCACAAGCCGCAAACATAATGGGTTTTGAGCGTGCGCAAGGCGCCAAAGCTATCGAGCACCATGCCGGATTGGGGACAAACAACGTCCCAGCTCATGTCGAATAGTCCGCTTCTCGTCGCATAGAGAAACAGGTCTATGCTTTCCGGCTCTGCTATGGCACGGTCGCGCGCGAATGCCAGAGGATTGACGCGGTAGAGCGATAAATCGTCACCGCTCCTGATGAGCGCTTCGAATTTGGAGATCACGCGGGGGCTCCAGGATCGGGCCCGCTCGATCTCGGTCATCTTGCTTTCGAGGAGCCTTTCCTGAATCTCGGTCATTGTACGCCCGGGATCATTACCTTCGTCACGTGCAGGCGAGGTCGGGAAAACGACGGCTGCCAAAGGCTCATGCCTCCTGCGGCCAAGGGCAACGCGCCAACCAGACGACGATGCCTAGCCTGCCACCTGCGAAGCAGCCGACATCAACTCCTGCGGGCTCGGCATCCCGAACATGCGCTGGCCGCCTTCGGGTACCTCGGTAAAGGTCCAGCGTACGACCCCTTCCCGATCGAGCAGGAACTGGCCGAACAACTGGCCCTGGCCGGTCGCTGCCATGCGCTGATCGGCTTCCATCATCTCGTAGCCATCCTTGTTGTTGAGCTGCTCGGCAGCTGCCATGCGATTCATCGGCCCGGGCAATTCTCCGGGAATGTCCACCTGCATGCTCATGATGACGTCCATGCCCACCTTGCGCGGCCACTCCGTCTCCTTCTCCGTGAACTCGAGATTGGGCAGGCCGAACGCGCGGTGCGAAACCCGCTCGGGATCGGACGCAGCGAGCAGGTTGGGCAATGGGTGATATCGGAAGTAGAGCCGCGCCCGATCGATCGGCGTATTGACGACGGTGAGACTTTCGACGCCCTTGTCGCGCAGGGCCGCGTCAAGCTGCGCCTGTGCCGCAATATGGCGGCGGCAGAACGGGCAATGCAGGCCCCGAAACAGGCCGACCAATATCGGACTTTGCCCGCGAAAATCATCGAGCGCGATTTTCCCGTCGCGCGTGATGGCGTCCAGCACGATGTTCGGTGCGCGATCACCCGGTTGCAGCGGTCCATCGACATGACGTTCTGACATGGTTGAACTCCTTCACATGACCTAGTCAAGAAATGGCAGTACAATCAGTCCGGCGGGATCAAGCCCGTGCCTGGTGCAGACGTCATCGGCCAGCGCGAAATACCGCTCGGCCTCGGGCAAATCACCGCGATCAAGGTTCAGCGTCGCGAGACCATCATAGCATGGAAAGAGCTGCTGCGGCTCGCCGGTTTCGCTGGCGACCTCGATGGCCTGATTGTAGCAGCGGGCAGCCTGATCGGGCCGGAAATGGCATTGATGGATTTGCCCGAGCACGATCAGGGGTACGGGGAGGTGCTCGCGCTGATCGAGCGCACGGTCGATCTCGATCGCCTTTTCGGCAGCCGGCACCCCCTCCTCGGCACATCTGTCCGTGAAGGTGCAACAGGCCACGGCATAATTGGCAAGAAGGCGGGCCTGGAAGCCGAGGTCGCCGATACGATGCGCGACATCGAGCCCGCGTCTGCAAACCTCCATCGCTCTCGCCGGATCGACGATCGTGTAGAGCACGCCAAGGTTGGTGTAGCCGCGACACGCTACGTTGAGGAGGCCGGCGGCTTCGGCTGCCGCGACACTTTGCTCCACCTCGCGCACCGCCTCCTGGTGTCGCCCAAGCCGCGCCAGCGCAACCCCCTTGGTGTTGAGTGCCTCCGCAATGGCGCGCGCCGCCTCGCTCCCGACTTGCTCGTCCGCGTTCGCCGGCGCGGATCGCGCGAAGCCGAGCGCCTCGTCTGCCCACCTGGCGGCGGCGACGTGATCCCCCACACGAAACGCGAGACGGCCGCGCTCCTGCAGGAGATGCGCCCACTCGATCGGCGCATCTGTCCCGCCAAGCCGCTCGGCCGCCTCGGCATAATGTGTCTCGGCGCTGGTGCGCTTGCCGGCGTCCCACAACAGGTGGCCGAGCTTGCGAAGAATTCGCGCTTCGCCGATCCGGTCCCCGGCCGTGCGATGCTCCTCAAGGGCGCGTCGGTAGTGCTCCTCGGCCGTGCTTCGGCGGCCAGCCACGCGACAGAGATCCGCGATCCGCTCATAGAGGACCAGGCGTTCCGGGCTCCGTTCGCCGCCGGCGAGCAGCACGGCGAGAGACTGCTGATAGAAGCGGATGGCATCGTCGTTGGCATAGCTCGCGCGTGCGCGATCGCCGGCCGCGCGCAGATAGCGCGCGCCCTTCGGCTTGCTTGCGCTGAGACTGAAATGGTGTCCAAGCAGGACGAGATCTTCGAGCTGCTCGGGCTCGTTGCCATAGAGCCGCTCCAGCGCGGCGCCGATCCGTCCGTGGAGCTCGATCCGGCGCTGCAGAAGCAGGTTCTGATAGATCACGTCCTGAAGCATGGTCTGCGTGAAGCGGTAGGTCCGCAGCGAAATCGAGTTCGAGCCTGCGACCTCCTCGACGATCTCGGCGTCGCACAGAAGTTCGAGCCCCGGCTCGACCCTTGCCGGCTCGGTTGCCGCCGCACCGAGAACGGCCGCATCGAAGCGCGGGCCAATCACTGCGGCTTCCTGGGCCAGGCGCCTCACCTGATGCGGCAACCGATCCAGGCGCGCCAGCAACAGCGCCTGAATGCTCGCTGGAATATCGGCGGCGGCCTCATCCGCCTTCATCCGCCACTGCGCGCCGTCACGCACGAGGGTGCCGGCTTCGATGAGACCGCGGATGATCTCCTCGAGGAAAAGCGGATTGCCGCCGGCGCGCTCGAGGATACGGCTGAACAAATGTCCCGGCGGTTCACGCAGACTGTGACCGAAGTACGCCGCGATCAGCCTTTGTCCGTCAGTGTCGCCAAGCGGAGCCAGCCGAAGAGTGGCGTGACTGATCCGGCTCGAACCGAACTGATCCAGCTCCAGCATCGGCCGATGTGTGAACAGCAGCATCAGCCGCGACCGCTCCAGCCGGTCCATCAGGAACCGCAAAGCTTCGAGCGACACCGCATCGGCCCAATGCAGATCCTCGACGATGATCAGCAGCGGCGACAGCGCGAGCCGGCGTTCGAAGATGGTACGGATCGCGAAAAAGATCTGCCGACGGAGCTGTTCGGGCTCGACGTGCCTGAGCACGGCGTCGCGGTCGCCGTGGCCAAGAACGTGCAGATAGAGAGGCATCAGGCGGTCGGCCTCGTCGGTCGCGAGGCCAAGCTCCGACAGCGCTTCGGCAACCTTCGCCTCCGCCTCTGCGGCGCCGGCCTTCTGTGCGATGCCATAGGCGCTGCGCAGCACGGCGGCGAGTGTGCCATAGGATTGTTCGCCGAGCGGCGAGCAGACCGCCTGCCGGATCGCCACGCCTGCGAAGCGATCCTCTTCGCCGATGCGGACGACGAATTCGCTCACCAGGCGTGTCTTCCCGATGCCGGCCTCGCCGACGAGCCGCACCAGCTGAGCCGCGCCGCCGCACGCGCGATCGAGGCTGCCGATCACGCGCGCGAGCTCAGCGTCGCGTCCGATCAGCGGCGCATCAATGCCCAGCGTGTCGAGGCCTCGTGCCGCACGGGGCGTATCGAGCGGTCCCTTCAGACGATGGACCAGAACGCTGCCCATCTTGTCCTTGAGCGAGACCTCGCCAAGCGAATCATAGGCGAACGCATGCCGCGTCAGACGGTAGGTCAACGGTCCGACCAGCACCTCGCCCGGAGGCGCCATCGACTGCAGCCGCTGGGCGGTATTCACGGTGTCGCCGGTCACCGAATAGGATTTGGCAACGCCCACGCCCAGCCCGCCCGCAACGACGTGTCCGGTGTTGATGCCGACATGGAGCAGCAGCGGCGAACCGGCATAGGCCTTCGCGCGCTCGCTAAGTCGCGCCGTCCGGATGATCATGTCGAGGGCAGCGCGGACTGCCCGCTCCGGGTCGTCCTCGTGCGCGGCTGGCGCACCAAACAGTGCGAGCAGCGCATCGCCGATGAATTTGTCCACAAAGCCGCCAAAGCTCTGCACCGCGGCCGTCAGCTCCGCGAACAATTCGTTCTGAAGCGTCTGCATGTCCTCGGGGTCGAGCCGCTCGCTCATCGCAGTGAAGCCGCTGAGGTCGGCAAACAGCACGGTGATGGTGCGGCGGTTCGCTTCGCTATCGATTTTGTCCGACGGCCGTCGAAATGCGTGTTGGGCCTCGGGCGTGAGCACGAGCGGTGGCGAAGAGGAGCTCGACGGGACTGCCGTCGAGTCCGTCCGCACCGCTGCCTGCCCGCCGCCTTTGGGGGCCGCAGCGACGAGAGTGCCGCATTTCGGGCAATACGCGAAATCCGGTGCGCATGGAAAGCCGCAACCAGGGCACGCGCTCGGCTGCTTCGTGCCGCACTGCGGGCAGAAGGCAAAGCCGCTCTGAACCTCGAAACCGCAACCCGAGCAGTTCATGGCCCAAAACCTCGCGGGAGCCGCGATGGCGCTATCCGCTGAGCCCGACCTCATGGGCCCAGGATGCGGACCAGAATGGGCTCGACGGACCGGAAGAGCAAGCGGCGGCGACTGGTCCCCCCTTCGTAGCGGATCAGACGGCGAAGCAATGCTGCGGGTGCACTGGCGGATCGAAAGCCGGCCGCAGCGCGAAGTGATTCATGGCGCAGCGCAAATTGTCGGCAAGCATGGCGGCATGCCGTAGCGTCAATTGACACGCGCGTCACCGGTACTACGCTCACGAACAGAAGAACGAATAATAAGGGCAGGGAATCGCCGTGAAACCCGTCATCGCATCTTGAACACAGCCGCACGACCTTCCGCGCTCGCGCCATTCCGCATCCGCAACTATCGCTTCCAGTGGCCGTCCGACCTGCTCACCTCCTGGGCCTTCGAGGTCGAGACGCTGGTGCTCGGCTGGTACATCCTGGTCGAGACCGGCTCGGTGCTGCTGCTCACCGTGCTTGCCTCGCTCCAGTTCGTCGGGACATTGGTCGCGCCGGTGTTCGGCATGATCGGCGACCGCATGGGCCATCGCGATCTGCTGGTCGTGATGCGTCTGGCCTATACGGTGCTCTCGTCGACCATCATGGTTCTGGCGCTGACCGGTCATTTGTCGCCGCTGAGCGTCATGATCATCGTCGCGATCATGGGCCTGATCCGCCCTTCGGATCTGGGCGTCCGGGGCGCGCTGCTCGCCGAGATCATGCCGCCCGAGCAACTGGTGGGCGCCATCAGCGTTGCACGCACCACCCAGGACAGCGCCCGCATCGCCGGAGCGTTGACGGGCGCCGGGCTGTTCGCCGTCCTCGGCATCGGCCTCGTCTATGTGGCGATCGCCTGTCTCTACTTCTCGGCCGCGCTTCTCATGCTCTGCCTGACCCGGCCGAAGAGAATTATCACCACGACCGATCTTCCCGCCGACAGCCGCGCCATTTCGCGATTGTTCGGCGACCTCAAGGAGGGGATCGTCTACGCGTGGAACGGCCCGGGAATGCGCGCGGCGCTCTGCGTCGCTTTCCTTGCCAACCTCACCGCTTTTCCTTTCACCGGCGGATTGCTGCCCTATATCGCGCGAGAGATCTTTCAGACCGACCAGACCGGCCTCGGCTATCTCTCGGCGAGCTTCGCCGTCGGCTCGCTGATCGGCTCTATCACGCTCAGTCTCGTCAGCGGGCTGCGCATTGCCCGGCTTCTGATCGGCGCGACGCTGGCCTGGTACGCCATGCTACTGATCTTCGTCGAGGTCAGGACCATGCCGGTGGCGATGGCCTGCCTCGTTCTCGCCGGTATCGCGCAGAGCATGTCGATGATCTCGGCCGCCGTGATCCTGATGCGAACGGCGAGTGCCCATCTGCGCGGCCGCGTCATGGGTGTGCGCATGATGGTGATCTATGGCCTGCCGCTGGGGTTGCTCGCCGCCGGCAGCCTGATCGACATCATCGGCTATTCCGCGACCGGCTCGCTCTATGCCGCCGCGGGCTTCATCGCGATGCTGGCGATCGCGATCCGCTGGCGCGCTGATCTCTGGCCGACGCACGCCCCCGCCAATGCGCGCTAGAGTCTCGTTCTGATGAATCGGAACGAGATTCTGGATTCTCGTTCTGACGCGGTTTCTTGACGCGAACCGGTATCCACTTCGCTCGAAAACGCTCTAGTCACCGTACCCGCGCAGCCGCTCGATATCGAGGATGGTGATGCCGCCATATTCCAGCCGCAGCAGTCCCTCCTTCTCCAGCCGGTTCAGCGACCGGTTGGCGTTCTGGCGGGACATGCCGGAGAGCGCGCCGATTTCCTCCTGGGTGATCTCCAGATGCGCCGTCGATTCCGGATAGAGGATCGGGTTGTACAGCGAGGCGATGCTGCGGGCGAGGCGCGCGGTGGCATCCAGCGTGCGGTTGACCTCGAGCATGCCGATGAACTGGCCGAGCCGTTCGTTGAGCTGGCGCACCAGAAAGCGGTTGAAGCCGACGCTGTTCTCGAACAGCCACATGAAGGCACTGCGTTCCATCAGAGCGACGCGGCTGTCGCGTAGCGCGACCACGTCATAGCGGCGCGGCTCGTTCTTGAGCACGCTGCCCTCGCCGAACCAGGCCCCCGCCGTCAGCCCGGCAAGGCTGGTCTCCTTGCCGTCCCGCGAGACGCCGCCCATGCGGGCAAGGCCGCCCACCATGCCGGCCCAATAGGCAAAAATATCGCCGCGCATGAACACGGTCTCGCCGGTGCCGTATGACCGCTCGGTGATTCCGGCCCGCGCGACCTCGATCTCCGCTCGCGTGAGCTCGCGCGACCAGGCGGCGACGCGCTTCAGATGATCTTCGGAAATCATGATCTCGCCGCCAGCCGCACCGATCCGTCGCTCCGCCTTCTGCTGCAATGCAGCATGATGATTTCGACCGCCATCCGACGAAAGATGAAGGCCACAGCCGCCCGGCAAACTTTGTCGCAGAATTGTCAGCCGGGAGACATTTCAAAATAGCGCTATCCCCTATTGAGGACCACCTCGGGCAATGCGGCTTTTGATCCCAAACGGGAACGAGAGTGGCGCGGGCTCCGGTCGAGACCATCTGCTGCATGGCCTCACCGGCACCACCGTACTAGGATCGCCCGGAAGGAACGGACGAAGAGCGCCACTGAAGTGCGCCATCACCGGGAGGGATTCGTTTGGTGGCTACCAGTCTTGAAGTGCGCGGCGTGTCCTTGCGGTTCGGCGGCGTCCGCGCGCTGACCGACGTCAGCTTCGCCATCAGGGAGGGTGAGCTGTTCTCGATCATCGGCCCCAACGGCGCCGGCAAGACCTCGATCGTGAACTGTATTTCCGGCCGCTACAAGCCGACCGAGGGCCATCTTTTCTACCAGGGTCGCGACATCACCGGCTTGACGCCGAATGCCCGCGCCTCGCTCGGCATCGGCCGCACCTTCCAGAACCTCGCGCTGTTCCACCACATGAGCGTGCTCGACAACATCATGGTCGGGCGTCATCACCTTCTGAAGAACAATTTCCTCACGGGCTCGCTGTATTGGCTCACCGGCGCGCGCAAGGAAGAGCTCGCGCACCGCCGCAAGGTCGAGGAGATCATCGATTTCCTCGACCTCCAGTCGGTGCGAAAAGCCACCGCCGGCACCCTCTCCTACGGCCTGCGCAAGCGCGTGGAACTCGCCCGCGCCATGGCGCTGGAGCCGCGTCTCATCCTCCTCGACGAGCCGATGGCCGGCATGAACTTCGAGGAGAAGGAGGACATGGCCCGCTACATCGTCGACCTCAACGAGGAGTTCGGGATGACGGTGGTGATGATCGAGCACGACATGGGCGTGGTGATGGACATCTCCCATCGGGTCATGGTGCTGGATTTCGGCAAGAAGATCGCCGAGGGTGACCCGGCGACCGTGCTTGCCGATCCCCACGTCAGGCGCGCCTATCTCGGCGAGGAAGACGAGGTGCTGGTCGATCCCGACGACGCTCCGCCAGCGCAGGAGAGCGCGGCATGATGGATTACGCAGGCCGCGTGGCGAAGGCCGACACCTATCCGAAGATGCTCCGGCTCAACGCGAAGGAGCATGGCAACGAGATCGCATTGCGCGAGAAGGATCTCGGGCTCTGGCGGGTGTTCACCTGGAACGACTATCAGACCCGCGTGCGCGAGTTTGCACTCGGTCTTCTCGAAGTGGGCCTTGGCCGCGGCGACGTCATCGGCATCATCGGCGACAACCGGCCGGACTGGGTGGCGGCGGAAGTGGCGACACACGCCATTGGCGGCCTCAGCCTCGGACTTTATCGCGACGTGCTCGACGAGGAGGCCTCCTATCTCCTCAACTATGGCGAGGCGCAGCTCGTCTTCGCCGAGGATGAGGAGCAGGTCGACAAGCTCCTCACCCTCGCCGAGCGCGCGCCGAAGCTGAAGCACATCATCTATTCCGATCCGCGCGGAATGAGGAAATACGACGACCCGCGACTGATGTCCGCGGAGACGTTTGCCGAGCTCGGCCGGGCACGTGCCGCGCGGGAGCCGGAGCTTTACGATCGCCTAGTGGACGCGACCAAGGGCGAGGATGTCGCGATCCTCTGCACAACCTCGGGCACGACCTCGCATCCCAAGCTGGCGATGCTTGCGGCTGGCCGCGTGCTCGGCCATTGCGCCACCTATCTCGCCTTTGACCCGAAGGGCCCCGACGACGAATACGTCTCGGTGCTGCCCTTGCCCTGGATCATGGAACAGGTCTACGTGCTCGGCAAAGGCCTCCTGTGCCGGATGAAGATCAACTTCGTCGAAGAGCCGGACACCATGATGAACGATCTGCGCGAGATCGCGCCGACGTTCGTTCTGTTCGCGCCCCGCGTCTGGGAGTCGATCGCCGCGGACGTTCGCGCCAAGGTGATGGACGCGACGCCCCTAAAGCAGCGCATGTTCGATGTCGGCATGAAGTCGGGTCTGGCCGCTCTCGCGCAGGGCAAGCGCTCCGGTCTTGCCGACGCGATCCTGTTCCGCGCGCTGCGCGACCGCCTTGGCTTCACGCGCTTGCGCTCGGCGGCGACCGGCGGCGCCGCGCTCGGCCCAGAGACCTTCAAGTTTTTCCAGGCGATGGGCGTGCCGTTGCGCACGCTGTACGGCCAGACCGAGCTGCTGGGAGCCTATACGCTGCATCCCGAGGGCAAGGTCGATCCTGACACCACCGGCGTGCCGATGTCCGACAGCGTCGAGATCCGCATCGACAACGCCGACATCCACGGCGTCGGCGAGATCGTGGTGCGGCACCCCAACATGTTCCTTGGCTATTACAAGAACCCGGAGGCAAGCGTCGCCGACATCAAGGACGGCTGGATGTTGTCGGGCGACGCCGGCTATTTCAACGCGAACCAGCAGCTCGTCGTCATAGACCGAATCAAGGACCTCGCCGAAACCTCGCGCGGCGAGCGCTTCTCGCCGCAATTCATCGAGAACAAGCTGAAATTCTCGCCCTATATCGCCGAAGCCGTGGTGCTCGGGGCTGGTCGCGACGCGCTCGCAGCAATGATCTGCATCCGCTACTCCATCATCTCCAAATGGGCGGAGAAGAACCGCCTCTCGTTCACGACCTACAGCGACCTCGCCTCGCGGCCCGAAGTCTATGCGCTGCTCCACAAGGAGGTCGAGACCGTCAACGCGACGCTGCCGCCGGCCCAGCGCATCTCGCGCTTCCTGCTGCTCTACAAGGAGCTCGACGCCGACGACGGCGAGCTCACCCGCACCAGAAAGGTGCGCCGCAGCGTCATCAACGAGAAATACGCCGGGATCATCGACGCCATCTACCGCGGCGATGCCGACATCCCCGTCGACACCGTTATCCGCTTCCAGGACGGCACCACGCAGCGTGTCCGCACGACGCTGCGCGTGGTGGATCTCGGCGGGCACGGGCACATGGCGGAGGCTGCGGAGTGAGCTCGCTTCCCGCCCAGCGCGCGATGCCGGATGATGCGCCCTCTGCCCTTGTGGGAGAGGGCCTCACCGATATCAGCCACATCCTCACTCGGGCGAGGGGTCGTCTCTCCGCACCGTCACTGCCGAAACACCCCCTCAGCCGTCTTCGCTTCACGAAGCCACCCTCTCCCACAAGGGGAGAGGGGAAGAGCGCGCCGCATTTGTCCGCGAGCATCACATGAACACCGCTTTCCTCATCCAGCTCCTGGTCAACGGCCTCGTGGTCGGCACGCTCTATGGCGTGGTCGCGATGTCGTTCGTGCTGATCTACAAGGCGACGCAGGTCGTCAATTTCGCGCAAGGCGAGCTGCTTCTGGTCGGGGCCTGGGTGTGCTGGGCCCTGCTGGCGAAGTACCAGGTGCCGTTCTGGATCGGCATGCCGATGACGCTGGTGTTCATGTTCGTGTTCGGCATCGCGATCCAGGTCCTGATCTTGCGTCCGATGATCGGCGAGCCCATCATTTCCGTGATCATGGTGACGATCGGCCTGTCGACCGTGCTCCAGGCGACGCTGAAATGGATGTTCGGCGTCAATCCGCAGCCGTTCCCGCGCGTGTTCGAGAGCCAGTCCGTCAGCCTGCTCGGCCTCCAGATCCAGACCGTCTATGTCATGAGCCTCGTGGTCTCCGTCGCCATGATGATCGGAATGGCCTGGTTCTTCCGCGCATCGAAATATGGCCTCGCAATGCGCGCTACCGCGTTCAACCAGCAGGTCGCGCAGTCGCTCGGCATTTCCGTGAAGAGCGTGTTCGCGATGGCTTGGGCGATCTCGGCGACGGTGTCCGCGGTGGCAGGCGTCGTCGTCGCGGTCGTGAACGGCGTGTCCTCGGGCCTTGCCGGCTACGGCATCAAGGTGTTTCCCGCGGCGATCCTCGGCGGGCTCGACTCCGTCGGCGGCGCCGTGCTCGGCGGCATCATCATCGGCTTGCTCGAGAATGTCGCGCAATATGTCGACAGCGAGTACCTGCACTGGGGCAATCTGTACGAGATCGCGCCGTTCTACGTCCTCATCATCGTGCTGATGATCAAGCCCTACGGCCTGTTCGGCACCCACGACATCGAGCGGATCTGACCCATGGCCGGCCCTGCCCTCATTCCTGCTGGTGACTTCCGTACCTCCTACGCGGCGGACACCACGATCTTCCCGACCACCACCAGCCGCAACTTCGCTATCGCGGGCGTGCTTCTGCTGTGCCTAGCGCCGCAGTTCTTCAGCGGCTACTGGCTCAGCATCCTGATCCAGATCGGCATCTTCTCGATCGCGGCACTCGGTCTGAATATCCTCGTCGGCTTTACCGGCCAGATCTCGATCGGGCACGCGGCCTTCTTCCTGCTCGGCGCCTTCACCTCGGCCTACATCTCCAACAACGCGCCGATCCCCGTATTCTTCGCAATCCCGCTCGCCGGCGTCGTCACCGCGCTGGTCGGCCTGGTCTTCGGCATCCCGGCCGCGCGGCTGAAGGGACTGTACCTCGTCATTGCGACGCTCGCGGCGCAATACATCCTGCTCGACTTTTTCTCCCGTGCCGAATGGTTTTCGGGCGGCTCGGTGCCGGCAAGCGCAAACCCGTTCTCGATCTTCGGCTACACGCTGCGCGGCGACAAACAGTACTTCTACGTCGTGCTGGCCTATGTGCTGGCGAGCTATATCCTGGTCACCAATCTGATGCGCACCCGCGACGGCCGCGCGTTGGTGGCGATCCGCGACCATTATCTCTCCGCGGAGATCATGGGCATCAACCTCACCAAGTACCGCACGCTGTCGTTCGGCCTCGCCGCCTTCTTCGCCGGCATCGCGGGCGCGCTCTATGCGCACTACCAGCTCGTGGTCTCCCAGGAAGGATTCGGCATCGAGCGCTCGATCCTGTTCCTCGCCATGATCATCATCGGCGGCACCGGCTCGATCATGGGCACGCTGATGGGCACCGCTTTCGTGGTGCTCCTGCCCGAGGGGATGGAGTTCATCAGCCACTATTTGAAGGGCGGCGTGATCGACAAGGCGCTGTCGCTCAACACCAACATCACCTTCCTGCGCGAGATCGCGATCGGGGTGATCATCATCGCATTCCTGATGTTCGAGCCTGACGGGCTCGCGCATCGCTGGCGGCAGATCAAGGCATACTGGAAACTCTACCCGTTCTCGCATTGAGCGCGGGCAACTTCACTTAAACAATAAACAGGAGGAACCGACCCATGACGATGAAGTCCCTTTTGAGCACCGCATCGCTCGCCATCGCGATCGCCGCATTTTCGGCGGGCGCGCAGGCGCAGATCGCGATCGGGCACCTCGCCGACTATTCTGGCGGCACCTCCGATGTCGGCACGCCCTTTGGCCAGGCCGTCGCCGACACCTTCGCCTGGGTCAACAAGAAAGGCGGCGTCGGCGGCAAGCAGCTCAACCTCGACACCAACGACTACGGCTATCAGGTGCCCCGCGCGATCGCGCTCTACAAGAAGTGGTCGGCGCCGGACAGCAAGGTCGCCGCGATCATGGGCTGGGGGACCGCCGACACCGAGGCGCTGACCGGCTTCCTCGCCCAGGACAAGATCCCCGACATGTCCGGCTCCTACGCCGCCGCCCTCACCGATCCCGGAGGCATCAGCGGCAAGGCCAAGCCCGCGCCCTACAATTTCTTCTATGGCCCGAGCTATTCGGACGCATTGCGCGCGATGCTGATGTGGGCCGCCGAGGACTGGAAGGCCAAGGGCAAGTCCGGCAAGCCGAAATTCGTGCATATGGGCGCCAACCATCCCTATCCGAACGCGCCGAAGGCTGCCGGTGAAGCGATGGCGCAGGAGCTCGGCTTCGAGGTGCTGCCGCCGCTGGTGTTCGCGCTCGCGCCGGGCGACTACAGCGCCCAGTGCCTGAGCCTGAAATCTTCGGGAGCCAACTACGCCTATCTCGGCAACACCGCCGCCTCCAACATCTCGGTTCTGAAGGCCTGCAAGACCGCCGGCGTCGAAATCCAGTTCATGGGCAATGTCTGGGGCATGGACGAGAACGCCGCCAAGACCGCAGGTGATGCCGCCAACGGCGTGATCTTCCCCTTGCGCACCGCGGTGAGCTGGGGGGGCGATGCGCCCGGCATGAAGACGTTGATGGAAATCTCGAAGATGTCCGACGCCAGCGGCAAGGTCTATCGCCCCGTGCACTACGTCGCGGCCGTCTGCTCGGCGCTCTACATGAAGGAGGCGATCGACTGGGCCGCCAAGAATGGCGGTGCCACCGGTGAGAACGTCGCCAAGGGCTTTTACCAGAAGAAGGATTGGGTGCCGGCCGGAATGGAAGGCGTCTGCAATCCCTCGACCTGGACCGACAAGGACCATCGCGGCACGATGAAGGTCGATCTCTATCGCACCAAGATCTCGGGCGCGACCGACGGCGACCTCAACGATCTCATGACCAAGGGCACGATCAAGCTCGAGAAGGTCAAGACCGTCGAGCTGCCGCGTAAGCCGGAATTGCTGGGCTGGTAACGCAAACTCAGACGTCATGGCCGGGCTTGTCCCGGCCATCCACGTCTGACCTCACGGCACTAAGTACGTGGATGCCCGGGACAAGCCCGGGCATGACGAGCGTAGCAAGGCTCCCCAATGACTGACACCCTCGAAGCATCTCGCACCAAGACAACCGCCCTGGCGTCGGCCCCCCTCCTCGCCGTGCGCAACATCGAGGTCGTCTATGACGACGTCATCCTGGTGCTGCGCGGCCTCAGCCTCGACGTGCCCAAGGGCGCGATCGTGGCGCTGCTGGGCGCCAACGGCGCCGGCAAGTCGACGACGCTGAAGGCGATCTCCGGGCTGCTCAAGACCGAGGACGGCGAGGTCACGCGCGGCGAAATCGTGTTCGACAACGAGCGGATCGACGGCATCGACCCCGACAAGATCGTCCGCCGCGGCATCTTCCAGGTGATGGAGGGGCGGCGCATCGTCGCCGACATGACGTCACTGGAAAACCTCAAGCTGGGCGCCTTCACCCGCAGGGACCGCGGGGTCGACGCCGACCTCGACATGGTCTTCAATTATTTCCCGCGCCTGAAGGAGCGCACCGGGCTTGCCGGCTACCTCTCCGGCGGCGAGCAGCAGATGCTCGCGATCGGCCGTGCGCTGATGGCGCGCCCGAAGATGATCCTGATGGACGAGCCCTCCATGGGCCTGTCGCCACTGCTGGTGAAAGAGGTGTTCTCGATCATCCAGAAGATCAACCGCGACCTCGGCGTCACTATTCTCCTGGTCGAACAGAATGCGCGCGCCGCGCTGTCGGTGGCGAGCCACGGATACATCATGGAGCAAGGCAAGGTCGTGCTCGACGGCACCGCCGATGAGCTGCGCGACAACGAGGACGTCAAGGAATTTTACCTCGGAGGTGCGGGCGACCAGCGCAAGAGCTTCAAGAACCTCAAGAGCTTCAAGCGGCGCAAGCGCTGGCTTTAACTTTCAAGCACCTGCTCCGCTTCCGTGACTGCGCAGAGAACATGATAGAACGACGACGCGGGAATGGTGTCGATCAGCGACTTGCCGTCGCGATCGAACTGGTCGTACCAGCCACCCCTCACGGGATGGCTGAGATAATGTCGTTCGAGCCGCACCAGCGCCGCGCGCGCCTCGTCAGCCGCGCCCGCCTCGCCGGATTCGGCCTGTGCAATCCACGCCTTCGCGATTTCGGTCTGCGGCCAAAGCCGGCGCGTGCTGCGGCGAATGTTGCCGATGTCGTCCCCCTCGTCGATCAGGCAGCCGGTGGCCTCGTCGCGATAGCGCAGCGCGGTCGCCAGGAGTTCGGCACGCCGCTGCCCGGTCGGACATCCCGTGATGCGTTCGAAACCCTTCAGCAGCCAGACCCATTCCGCCTGGTGCCCCGGCTCGACGCTGACCGGTTCGATTTTCGACCAGTCCTCCTCGAAATACTCCGTCAGGATGCGCTTCTGCTTGTCGTAGAGATTGGCCAGGAACAGCGCGAAGAATTCGCCGGCACGGTTCTGGAACGAAAGATCGTGTGTCGCGTCGAAGCAGGCAATCATCGCCTCGAACAGATGCATGTGCGGGTTCTGCCGGCGCGGCAGCGACATCGGAAGGCCTTCGTGCACGCCCCCATGCGGCGAGCGGAGGCGGCCATCGAGAAAAGCCAGCAGCGCGTCGATCTCCGCACGAACCTGCGCGTCCTGGTCGAGCCCGTAGACGGTCGCGAGCGCGAACAGGATGAAGGCATGGTCGTAGGCATCGCGCCGGCCGTCGAGCACCGCGCCGTCCGGCGTCAGCCTGTGCACATAACCCGGCCTGCCGTCAGGCGCTTTGGCCTTGGCCAGCAAATGCTCCAGCCCCTTCAGCGCGGTTTCGCGCCCCTCGGGATACCAGCCCATCTGCGCGGCCTTGGCGTAGCACCAGATCTGGCGTGCCTGCACGAACACGCGCCGCGGCGCGGCCGTATCCGCAGTACCGTCGCGATGCAGCCGGTCGATGAAGCCGCCCGCGGAATGATCCCAGCCGACCGTCGACCACAGCGGCAGCGCCTCGTTGATCATGCGGCGCTTCAGGCGCGCGACCACGTCCGCAGCCTCATCCACCGCAATGTTTCCTACGTCCGCCATCGGGTCCCCTCTAGGCCTCGCCAATGGCGGTCTGATACCCATGCCGGTGGCGGTGCGCAACGGATGCCAACACGGAAAGAACAGCCATGACCGCCCATTACGACGCCCGCGAGACGCGTGAGCCAGCAGCGCGCGAGGTCGATCTGTTCTCCCGCCTGCCGGAGGTGCTGCGAGCCGCGATAGCCGCCCCGGCCTATGCCGACCGGCTCAGGGGTGTCGATCCCGCCGCCGTGACCTCCAGAGCGGCACTGGCAGGCCTGCCGGTCTTGCGCAAGTCGGAACTGCCCGCTCTGCACAAGGCCTCTGCGCCCTTCGGAGGCTTCGTGGCGGCCGCGCCCGGCTCGTTTGCCCGTCTCTTCACCTCGCCCGGCCCGATCTTCGAGCCGGAGGGACGGCAGGCCGATCCCTGGCGCGGCGCAAGGGCGCTGTTCGCGGCCGGGTTCCGCCCCGATGACGTCGTCCTCAACACCTTCAGCTATCATCTCACCCCTGGCGGCTTCATCTTCGATGCGTCGGCGCGTGCGCTTGGCTGCGCGGTGATCCCGGCAGGGCCCGGAAATACCGAGCAACAGTTCGAGCTGATCGAGGCTTACCGCCCGGTTGGCTACAGCGGCACGCCGGATTTCCTGAAGATATTGCTCGATGCCGCGGCAAGCGCCGGCCGCGACGTCTCCTCGATCAAGCGCGCGCTGGTTTCGGGCGCCGCGTTCCCGCCCTCGCTCCAGGCCGAGATCAAGGCGCGCGGCATCGACGCCTACCAGGCCTTCGGCACCGCCGATCTCGGCCTCATCGCGTTCGAGACCGAGGCTCGTGAAGGCATGATCCTGAACGAGGACCTGATCCTGGAGATCGTCAAGCCCGGCACCGGCGATCCCGTGGCGCCCGGCGACGTCGGGGAGATCGTGGTGACCTCGCTCGACCCGCATCATCCCTGGATCCGGCTTGCTCTCGGCGACCTTACCGCGGCGCTGCCAGGCGTAAGTGCTTGCGGCCGCACCAACATGCGCATCAAGGGTTGGATGGGCCGCGCCGACCAGACCACCAAGGTCAAGGGCATGTTCATCCGCCCCGAACAGATCGCCGAGATCGGCAAGCGTCATTCCGCGCTCGGAAGACTACGTCTCGTCGTTACACGACAGGGAGAAACCGACGCGATGACGCTGAAGGCGGAAACTGCGACCGCCAACGACGCCCTGCGCGAAGAGGTCACAGCCAGCTTGCGCGCCGTGACGAAACTCGGTGGAAGCGTCGATCTGGTCGGTCCCGGCGCGCTGCCGAACGACGGCAAGGTGATCGCGGACGAGCGGTAGGCTCAATTCGATTTCGACAGTCGGTAATTGCCGAGATACAGCACGTCCAGGCCCGAGCAGAAATAGGTGTGGAGCGCCTCCAGCGGGGCGTTCACGGTCGGCTGCTCGTTGATGTTGAGGCTGGTGTTGATCAGAACCGGCAACGAGGTCGCCTTCGCGAATTCGCCGATCAGTCGGCTGTAGAGCGGGTTGCTGTCCGCATGGACGCTCTGGATGCGCGCGGTGTTGTCGACATGGACCACCGCGGGCATGGTCTCGGCGACCTTCTCATTGACCGGGAACGTCACCACCATGAAGGGCGCGTCGAAAGTGTCCTCGAAATATTCGGCCTGGCGCTCGTACAGCACCGACGGGCAGAACGGGCGGAATTCCTCGCGGTATTTGATGGTGAGGTTGATGCGGTCCTTCATGCCCGCATGCCTGGGATCGGCCAGGATCGAGCGGTTGCCGAGCGCGCGGGGACCGTACTCCATCCGGCCCTGGAACCAGCCCACCGTCTTCTGCTCGGTCAAATCGGTGACGCAGCGCGACACGGGATCGTCGAGCAGCTCGAACCGCGCCCCGATCTTGTCGAGCGTCTCCCGGATCGTGTCGTTGGAATAATCCGGTCCCCAATAAGCGTGGGTCAGCGGCGCGATCGCGTGGCCCGCCTCCGCGCATTTCATCATCGCGGCGCCGAGCGCCACGCCCGCATCGTGCGGCACAGGCGGAACGTAGAGACGCTTCACGGACGGCTCGGCCGCAATCTCCATGTTCATCTTGCAATTCAGGCCGACACCGCCGGCGATGCAGACGTCGCCGCAGCCGGTCTCGGCGATCGCGGAACGGATCACTTCGGTGGTGACGATCTCGAGCTGCTTCTGGCCGCTTGCGGCGATGTTGGTCAGCCGCGGATCGAGCGGCTGGCCGCGCAGTCGTCGCGGCCCCAAAATCTCCTCCATCTTCTCGGTGAAGATGCGCTCCTGCCGGGTCGAGAAATCGCTGGTGAAAATCTCGGCGTCGCGCCTGCGCTTGTCGAGATCGGGATCGAGCTCGTAGTTGATGCCGTTCGGCCGCAGGAGCTTGGCAAACTTGTCGAGGTATTCAGGGCTGCCATAGGAAGACAGGCCCATCACCTTGTACTCGTCGTTGGTCATCTGATAGCCGAGATACTGCGTCAGCATCCCGTAATAGAGCCCGAGGCTGTTGTTGCGGGCGAACCGCGTCAGCACGCGGAAGTCGTTGCCGCGCGCATGGGCGACGAGGCCCGAGCTGGAATCGCCCGAGAAGTCGAAGCAGGCAACGGTCGCCTCCGAGAAACCGGAGCCGTAGAACGAGCTCGCGGCATGACAGAGGTGATGGTCGTAGAGTTCGATCTTAGGGCTGTGGCCGAACTGATAGTTGAAATATTCGGTGAGACGCTGGGTGTAGTTGGTGTAGGTCTTCAGCGGCGAGCAGATCCAATCGACCTCACGCATGGTAATGCCGGCCTGCTTCAGGCAGAAGCCGATCGCGCCACGCGGCAGTTCGCCACGTGCATGCTTCGCCAGCGTGAAACGCTCCTCCTCCGCGGCAGCGATCAACTCTCCGTCGCGCAATAACACCGCCGCACCATCATGGTGCCCGTGCTTGATCCCAGAGCTGATTCCGATCACATACATGTCGCCGAGCCCCCTTGCGGAGCCTTCTATAGAAACCTCCGCCAAAGTAAATCGGCCACCCCGTGGCCGGAGCGCTCGATGGCCGCCATTTGGGCGCGATGCCCCGGGGCCAGGAACCTTGCATCGTCCCTGCCGCTCCCGTATTACGAACTCGGCTGCGATATGGCCTGGAATTGGCCCTTCCTGGACCCCAAAACGTGCTTGAACGAACCCTCGTCACCATCTCCGAGACCGAGACAATTGAGGAAGCTTTCCGGCGCCTCAATGCAAATATGCTCGGCATCCTGTTCGCGCAGGACGCGAGCGGACGAATTGTCGGCGCGGTGACGGACGGCGACATCCGCAGGCGCATGCTGGCCGGCACAACGATCCAGGACCGGGTTGCGACCTGCATCAATCGCAACTTCGTCTGGGCACGTACCGGCGGTCCGCGCGAACAGATCCTCAAATTGCTCGACCAACGCGTGCACGTGGTGCCGATCCTGGATGGCGAGGGACGACTCGTCGACGTGTTCAGCCGCGAGCTGTTCAATCTGTCCGAAGAGAGCGAGGTGTTCGCGCGCGCGCGCTCGCCGGTGCGGATCAGCTTCTCCGGCGGCGGCACCGACCTGACACACTATTTCGTGGAGAACGATGGCGGCGCGGTCATCAATGCCACGATCAAGATGTACGCTCACGCCACGTTGCGGCGCCGGAACGATTCAAGCATCCGGATCTATTCACACGATTTTCGTCGTACGATCGAGGCCAACAATCTCGCAGAACTCGGAACGGACGGAGACCTTGCGCTGATCAAGTCCGTCGTGCGCCTGATCAAGCCGACCTATGGATTCGAGCTCGAGGTCTCCGCCGACTTCCCGGTCGGCTCCGGCCTCGGCGGCTCTGCGGTGGTCACCTCTGCCATCATCGGCTGCTTCAACGAATTCCGCGGCGACCAGTGGGACCGCCACGAGATCGCGGAGATGGCGTTCCAGGCCGAGCGGCTGATGCTCAACATCCCCGGCGGCTGGCAGGATCAATACGCCACCGTGTTCGGCGGCTTCAATCACATGGAGTTCTTCTCCGACCAGAATACCATCGTGCCGCTGCGTCTCGACCCCAATATCATCGCCGAGCTCGAGGAGAGCCTGGTGCTCTGCTACACGGGCTCCGGCCGCGATTCCGGCGCCATCCACCGCGACCAGAAGGCTCAGCACGAGACCCGCGACGCGGTCGCCGCCGCTGCCAAGCAGAAGGAAGTGACGCGCGACATCCGGCGGCATCTCCTGCGCGGCCAGCTCCTTGAATGCGGCCGACTGATCGACGAGGCCTGGCACGCCAAGCGGAAGCTGAGCTCGAAGATCTCTTCGGACGCGATCGATGCGATCTACGATTTCGCCAAGCAGCATGGCGCGGTCGGCGGCAAGCTGCTGGGCGCCGGCGGGGGCGGCTATTTCATGTTCTTCGTACGGCCGTTCGAACGCTACCAGCTCATCGCTGCGCTGGAACAACAGGGGCATGGCTGCTCGCGCATCATGTTCGAAGAGAACGGGCTGCGAACGTGGAAGTCGCGCTTTCCCGCGCGATTGGCCTGACGATATGAGACGAGAATGTTGATGACATCGCCCAAACAGCCCTCTCAGGTCCGCATCGGCAACCATCTTCTGGGCAACGGCGAACCCTGCTACGTCATTGCCGAGATCGGCAACAACCACAATGGCGACTTCGATCGCGCCATTGCCCTGGTCGATGCCGCGGTCACGGCCGGGGCCGATTGCGCCAAGTTCCAGATGCGGAAGCTGGACGAGGTCTACCGTGCGTCGAGCCTCTCGGGCAAGGACGACGACCTCGCAGTCGAGTATACGCTCGACCTGTTGCGCCGTTTCGAGCTTCCGACCGCGCAGCAAAAGAAAATCGCCGAGTACTGCGCGGCGAAGGGCATCCAGTATCTCTGCACGCCCTGGGACGCGAGCAGCGTCGCCGTGCTCGAAGGCTTCGGCGTGCAAGCCTACAAGGTAGCCTCCGCCGACCTTACCAACCTGCCGCTGCTCGCGCGCCTCGCCGCCACCGGCAAGACGCTGATCGTCTCGACCGGCATGAGCACGACGGACGAGATCAAGGCCGCGGCGAAGTTCCTCGACGACCGCAACGCTAGCTACGTGCTCCTGCATTGCCAAAGCACCTATCCGGCCGCGCTCCACAACATCCATCTCCGCTTCATGGAAACGTTGCGCGAGATCCATCCGGTCGTCGGCTATTCGGGCCACGAGCGCGGCATTGCCGTTTCAACGGCCGCCGTCGCGCTCGGCGCCGTCGTCATCGAACGCCACATCACCCTCGACCGGGAGATGGAAGGCCCGGACCATGCCGCGAGCCTGGAGCCGGAGGAATTCAGATCGCTGGTCTCCGGCATCCGCGAGGTGGAGGCGGCGCGCGGCGAGAAACTGGCCGAGCGCGCGCTGAGCCAGGGCGAGTTGATCAACCGCGAGAACCTCGCCAAGAGCCTGGTGGCCGCGCGCGATCTTTCGGCCGGCACCGTGATCTCCGAAGCCGACATCGCGGTGAAGAGCCCGGGACAGGGGCTCTCGCCGCTGAAGATGCCGGCGCTGCTCGGCCGCAAGCTGGCGCGGAGCATGGGGGCCGACGACTATTTCTTCCAGAGCGATCTCGATGAAGGCACCGCGAAAGCACGGCGATACCGCTTCGACCGCCCCTGGGGTGTGCCGGTCCGCTATCACGACACCGAGCGCTTCCTGGAGATCTGCGAGCCCGACATCATCGAGTTCCATCTCAGCTACAGCGACATGGAGCGCGATCCCGCAGCGTATCTGTCCGGCACCTACGATCTCGGCTTCGTCGTGCATGCGCCGGAGCTGTTTGCCGGCTCCAAGCTGATGGACCTCGCAACGCCGGACGAGGCCCTGCGGCGCTATTCGCTGGAGCAGACACAGGCCGTGATCGACATTACCCGCGGCCTGAAGAAGTACTTTCCCAAGACCAAGCGCCCGCCCATCGTCGCCAATATCGGCGGCTTCACCATGGACGAGCCGCTGCCGCCGGAGGAGAAAGCCGAGCGCTACCGCATCTTCGCGCAGAGCTTGACCGAGCTCGACATGGACGGCGTCGAGCTGACGCCGCAGACCATGGCGCCGTTCCCCTGGCATTTCGGCGGTCAGCGCCACCAGAACATCTTCATCTTCCCGGAGGAATCGGCCGCGTTCTGCGCCAAGCACGATTTGCGGATGTGCGTCGATATCTCCCACACGAAGCTAGCTGCCAATCATTTCGGCTTCGATCTCGCGCAAGGGCTCGCCCAGCTCGGCCCGCACACCGCGCATCTGCATTTCGGCGACGCCAAGGGACTCGACGGCGAAGGACTTCAGATCGGCGAAGGCGAGATCGATTTCAACGAGATCGGACAGGTGCTCCGCCGGCATGCGCCGACGGCGTCGTTCATTCCCGAGATTTGGCAGGGCCACAAGAACATGGGCGAAGGCTTCTGGACCGCGCTCGAGCGTCTCGAGGGGCACATCTGATGGCGCGCAAGACGCTGGCCGTGATCGCCGCGCGCGGCGGCTCCAAGGGCATCCCGCACAAGAACCTGCTCGATCTCTGTGGCAAACCGCTGATCGCGTGGACGGTCGAGCAGGCGCGCGCCGCCCGCGGCGTCGATGTGGTGGCCGTGTCTTCGGACAGCGATCAGATTCTCGCCGCGGCCGAGGCCGCCGGCGCCGTCGGCGTGCGGCGTCCGGACGACATTTCGGGCGACCTCGCCTCCTCCGAATCCGCTTGGCTACATGCGCTCGATGCGATCGACGAGCGGATGGGACGGTTCGAGCGGATCGTCGCACTCCAGGCCACCTCGCCGATCCGCGAACCCGGCGACATCGAGAGCGCGCTTGCGGCCTTCGATCGCGACCATCTCGACAGCCTGCTCTCGGTCTGCGAGGTCGAGGATTATTTCAACTGGCGGATCGGCCAAAACGGACCGGAGCCGATCAACTACGATTTTCGCAATCGCCGCATGCGGCAGCAAATCGAGAAGCGCTATTTGGAGAACGGCTCGTTCTACGTCCTGATCCCATCCCTCCTGCGCGAGCAGAACAATCGTCTCGGCGGCAAGATCGGCTTCCATATGATGGAGCGTCACAAGATGTTCCAGATCGACCGCCCCGAGGACGTCAAGCTTTGCGCCGCCATCATGCGAAGTTACGGCTATGCCTGACCTCAGCGCCTTCTCGCTCAAAGGCAAGATCGCGGTAGTCACCGGCGCCTCGCGGGGGATTGGCGCGGCCATTGCGACCGGCCTGCAAGACGCGGGCGCCATGGTGTTCGGCCTCAGCCGCTCCGGGACCGCGCCGCAGGACGTGACCCCGATTGCCTGCGACCTCTCCGACGACAAGGCGATCGAAAACGCATTCGGCATGATCGCGGCGCAAGGCAGGCATATCGACACGCTGGTCAACGCCGCCGGCATCAGCCTCCCCGCACAAGGCGATGAAAGCGAGCTTGCGCGCTTTCGCGACACGGTCGCGACCGATCTCACCGGCGTCTACGCCACCATCCTCGCCGCGTATCCGCTCTTGAAGAAGGCGGGCTCGGCTGCGATCGTTAACGTCACCAGCATCAATTCGATCCGGGGCTTTCCCGGCAACCCCGGCTACGTGGCGGCGAAGGCGGGTCTTGCGGGGCTGACGCGCGCGCTCGCCGCCGACTACGCGCCCGACGGCATCCGCGTCAACGCGCTTGCGCCGGGCTACGTCGCGACAGAGATGACCGCGAAGAGTTTTGCCGATCCGGTCATGCACGAAGACAGGCGACGCCACACCATGCTCGGCCGGTGGGGACAGCCCGCCGACATGGTGGGAGCGGCGATCTTCCTGGCATCGGACGCCTCCGCCTATGTGACCGGCCAGGAGATCTTCGTCGACGGCGGCTGGATCGCCAAAGGTCTCGCCATCAGCTCGGATACCAAATCGTGACCGCAACGCTGCAACGCATCGGCTTCATGCAGGGACGGCTCTCGGCTCTGGTCGACGGCAAGATCCAGGCATTCCCCTGGGACGAGTGGCGGGAGGAATTCGCTCGCGCGAAGGCGCTCGGCCTGACGCGGATGGAATGGACCATCGATCAGGAACGGTTGCGCGAGAACCCGCTGGCGACCGAGCCGGGGCAGCAGGAGATTCTGGCCTTGTCGCGCGAGAACGGCGTGCGCATCCCGAGCCTGACCGGCGACTGCTTCATGCAGGCGCCGTTCTGGAAGGTCGATGCCGTCGTGCGCGACGCGCTCGTCGCCGACCTCGATCTCCTGATCGCCGCCTGTAGCCGCGTTGGCATCGAGTTCGTCGTGATCCCGCTGGTCGACAACGGCAAGATCGAGCGCAAGAGCGAGAGCGATACGCTGAAGCGCGTGCTGCTTGCCCGCTCCGAGCTGCTGACGAGACGAAACGTCAAAATCGTCTTCGAATCCGATCTGCCGCCGGACGAGCTTGCCCGGTTCATGGAGGCATTTCCGGCCGAGACCTTCGGCATCAATTACGACAGTGGCAACAGCGCCTCGCTCGGCTACGACAGCGACGAGGAGATCGCCGCCTATGCACGCCGCATTCTCAATGTACACGTGAAGGACCGCATCCGCGGCGGCACCACCGTGCCGCTCGGCACCGGCAATGCGGACCTTGCCAAGACGATCCGGCTGATCGAGCGCTCCGGCTACAAGGGCCAATACATCCTGCAGACGGCCCGGGCAACCGACGGCGACCATGCCGGCGCGCTGGCACGATATCGCGACATGACGGTCGGCTGGATCGAGGACGCAGCGCGATGAGGCTCGAGCTGAACGATCGCGTTGCGCTCGTCACCGGCGCCAGCCGCGGCATCGGACTTGCGATCGCGAGGACGCTCGCGGCGGAAGGTGCCAATGTCGCGCTCGCGGCGCGTGGCGCCGACGCGGTGAACGCTGCGCGCGCAACGATCGGCATCAACGCGTCTGCCCACATCGCAGACGTCACCGATCCGGCCGCGGCGAAAGCACTGGTCGAAAGCGTCGACAAGCAATGGGGTCGGCTCGATATCCTGGTCTGCAATGTCGGCAGCGGCGCCTCCGTCCCGCCGGGCATGGAAACTGCGGCGGAATGGTCGCGGATCATCGACCTGAATCTGTTCGCTGCGACCAACATGATCGAAGCGGCGCGGCCGCTGATGGCCCAAGGCAGCGGTGACCGGGCCATCGTCTGCATCTCCTCGATCGCAGGGATGGCGGCGCTTGGTGCACCCGTCACCTACTATGCCGCCAAAGCCGCGCTCAATGCGACCGTGCGCGGCCTGGCGCGGCCGCTCGCGCTCGATGGCATCCGCATCAATGCGGTCGCCCCCGGAAATATCCTGGCTGCGGACGGCACCTGGGCGCGCAAGATCGCCGAAAACAAGCAGGCGGTCGATGACATGCTCCAGCGCGAGGTGGCGCTGCGCCGGCTCGGCACGCCCGAGGAGATCGCCGATATCGTCGCCTTCCTTGCTTCGCCCCGCGCCGCCTTCATCACCGGCAGCGTGATGGTAGCCGATGGCGGCCAGCTCAGAAGCTGAACAGGAGCCTTCGATGGCAAACCCCTCCTCCCGCTACGACCTGACCGGACGGACCGCGCTCGTGACCGGCGCCGGCGGCCTGTTGGGCAGGCAGCACGTCGCAGCGCTCAGCGAAGCCGGCGCGCGCGTGGTCGTCACCGACGTCAAACTGGCGCAGGCCGAAGCTGCAGTCGCGGCGCTGAAGCAGTCTGCGCCTTCAGCCGATCTGATCGCGCTCGAGATCGACGTCACCTCGCTCGAATCGGTGCGCGCCGCAAACGATCAGCTTGCCGGCCGTGGCATCAACGTCGACATCCTCGTCAACAACGCCGCGATCGACCCGAAGGTGACGTCGAGCCCGGGAATCATGCACTCCTCGCGCTTCGAGGCGTTCCCGGTGCCGCAATGGCAGACCGAAATCGCCGTTGGCCTGACCGGTGCGATGCTGTGTGCGCAGGTGTTCGGCGGCGAGATGGCCAAACGCCGTCGCGGCGCGATCCTCAACATCGCCTCCGATCTCGGCGTGATTGCACCGGACCAGCGGCTGTACCGTCAGCCGCAGGTGACGCGCGAAGAAGAACAGCCGGTGAAGCCGGTGACTTATTCGGTGATCAAGCACGGCCTGATCGGCCTGACGAAATATCTGGCGACCTATTGGGCCGATCATGGCGTGCGCGTCAACGCGATCTCGCCGGGTGGCGTCTTCAACAACCAGGATCCGGCCTTCGTCGAACGACTGACGCGCCTGATCCCCATGGGCCGCATGGCCGATGTCGACGAATACCGCGCGGCTGTGCAGTTCCTCTGCTCGGACGCATCGAGCTACATGACGGGACAGAATCTGGTCATGGATGGTGGGCGGAGCGTCTGGTAGCAGCACGCAGAGCTCGCATGCGGACGGCGAGGCCGCGCGCGCCACCTCCTCGCGCTGATCCTCAAGCAGCCCCAGCCTCAGCCGCTGTCGGCTTTCCCGTCATTCTTGCCTTCCAGCAATTTCCCAAGTCCTTCACTCGCCACGAACACGAGCCCCGCCAGTCCAGGGATGATGAGCCGCGTCTCGGAGAAATCCGCGATGAAAAAGACGAGCCCGACATGAACGAGACACGCCGAACCGACCACGGCGATCGTTCGGGTCAGCGCAAGCGTCCTCACGATCGCGATCGCGAGTACGGGACTTGCGATCGCGACCACGAGTTTCATGGTCTGCAGATTTCCAACCAGCTTGCTGAAGTCGCCATTCGTGACCAGGAACGATTTGTAGTCCGTTCCGGGATGCATCCAGATCAGCGCCTTCGGCACGGCCAGTGAGATACCGATCAGCAGCCCGAACACAGCCCATTCCTTCAGGGTCGGCCATCGCCGCTCGAAAGCTGCAAGGCTCAGAAGCGAGAACGCTGAAGCGAACACGACGTCGGTCCGCCCGAAGCTGATGATCAGTCCTGAAATGATCGCGGCGGGATATCGCCGCGACGTCAGCAGAAAGAGCTGCCACAACAACCCGCCCGCGATGAACACGGGACCCATGCGCCCCGGATAGATCGCGATCTGCGTGTAGAACGCAAAGGTGAGTAGGCAGAGCCATGTCGCAGTCGGCGAGAGAAGCAGCGTCGCCAACGCAAATACGGCGAGGAACGACAGGGAATCGAACAGATAGTTGGCGACGATGTGGGTGTAGAAGGTCGAGCCCCCGTGGGTGCGATCGTCGCCGAGTATCTGGACGTAGGCCTCGGTAATCTTGGCGAACAACGGCCGCATGACGCCCTCGACAGCGTCAGTATGGGCAAACTCGCGCTCGCGATCGAGACTGAACTGCAGTTGCTCGCGAAGCAAGTTGGCTTCGTGTGCAGTGATGGACAGCGCAAGGCAGCAACTGACGAGCAGTCCCAGCGTGACCGGATTGAAGAAGCTTCTTCTCACCTTGAACAGGAGCAGCAGCGGAACGAGTGCGACGGCCACGTAGAAGGCTATTCCGGCATACCGCAGCAGACCCGGGAGATACCTGTCGGATATATTTACCCAATACCAGGCAATGACCAGAATGTTCGAGACAATCCAGAACCCGAGTACCAGGCCGAGAGATGGTGTCTTCACGACCGCCTCAGAAGTCCAAAATCGTCCAAGTGCGCCACTTGATGACAGCATCACCCTCGCCCCGAAAATTGGCCCGTCCAGCTAATGCTGCAGAATACCGGCGAGATTCATGTGCGCCGGACGCGAGTGCTCGATGCCCAGCAACGTCCGCCGATTATCGTTCGTGCGCTGCAAGTGCAGGCTGGCGAGTGTCATTCCGACGCAAGTGGTAACCGTGGTCCCGCGACCGCCGAACGGCTTGAGAAAATCGAACACGCGACTGCCGAACATGTCGACGACCGACATCTCGCGCGCACCGAGCGGCGGAATTTCGCCGAAATCGCCCTCGATCTGCTCGCCATCCTCGCGGATCAGCTTCGAGGTCGGCCGCGCCGAATGAGCATATTCGGGATCAGAGGAGTGATTGATCAGCATCACGCTGCTGACAATGTCACTGGTCGCAATGATCTTCGGATTAATTCCGGTGAACCCGACATGCGCCTTGAGCCTGCCCTCGTTCAAGGGGCGGGCAAACGCGCCGGTGCGGTAGATCGCGACGTTGTCCCGATCGACATAGGTCATCGAATAGCTGGCAGGCGAGGATCGGAAGCCGTCCATGCGACCGCGCGACATCACGGCAATGACCAGATAATCGTCCTGCGGCAGCTCGAGCGAGGCGAAAAGGCGCGACAGCTCGATCTCGACGGAGGCGCCAGGCGCGTAGCTTTCCGGAAACGCGTAGGTCGCCCGGTACTCGCCATCGCGCGACAGGATGTGTAGCCTGAACCGGAGCTTCTTGCTGAAGCCCGAGGCGACCAGACTGGCGAGCTCGGGCACGAGATCCTTGACCGTTTCACGAAGATTCTTGCGCAGGCTGCCGGCGACGAGGCTACGAAGATACCTGACGTCGACCGGACGGTACCAGGCAGGGATCGAGAAACCCATGCGCGACTCGACACCCGCGAAAGTCGGAAACATGAATCGGGGCTCGTAGGGCTTCCAGGGACTGGACGAGAAACGTGTCACGAATGCGCCCCTAAAAATGATGCAGGCTGAACTTGCCGTTGGCAAATTCATAATAACTGAACGGACTGGCGATGTTGGTTCCCTTGAACTCCAGGGCGAAACCTTCGGCCGCGCCGATCAGCCCTTCAGCCTCGGGGAAAAGGTCCAGCGTGCCGATGCGAACGGCGCCCATCGGTGCGATCTCAGGCAGCGCACGCTGACCCAATTCGGTGCCGTCCAGGGCCACGAGCCTGGCCGTCCCGACCGAGACGCCCTCGGATGCGATGCAGGAGTTCACGAGCACCACGCCGGACTCCTTCAAGAACCGCGTAAGATAGGATTGCATCCAGGCGGAGGTCGGGAACGGCGCTGCGGCGACCGGTTCGCGCTCGTGCGACAGCGTTATCGCGCCGTGCTGCGAGAAATATTGTGCGTAATAGCCGGTCGTCACCTTCCGTCCGGGACGAAGCTTGGTCTCGTGCTTCGGGACCAGCGTCATCGCGACCGTTCCCGAAACGCGTGAACACAGCTCCGACGTCTGCAATTGCAATTGTCCGTTGACGCCGAGTTCCCTGTGGAAATATCCGGCCGGCTTGCCCGCCCCGTCGAAGAGCCAGACATGAGCATCCACCTCCGGATGATCCTTCATGAAAACCGAGAAGTAGTTGAAGGCGCAGATTTCCGTCGTGACGATCTCGTCGTTGCGCAGGTATAGCACGGCGGGCGGATAGCCCCTTGCGACGGCCTCGCCAATCAGCAATTCACCGGGCATGCGACAGGACTCGGCGGGAGAGCAAGGGATCGGCATGGACCGAACCGGCCGGCGGCTCTGGACAAATCATACGCGATGTTCTTGCCCGCATGCTAAAACGTCGACGCGATTTCAGGCTTGTTTACGCTGAGCCGACAGGAGAATCAACCGGGAACGGCGTCGCATCGCGCAGCTCGAAAGCCACGGCACGAGCACCGTCGTCATGCTCACGAGCAGCCGGTTTTCTTCAGCCGCGTGGCAGCCGGAAAACGCGCGGCAGCCGGACAAGATGATGCTGTACAGGCGCCCACGACTTCCCTGCCCTGGAATCCTTGCAATGCCCCTGCGGCTCCCGTATGACCGAATCCGGCTACGGGACCTGGTACCCGCTTGAAAACAGGCCGGAACATCGGCCTATCCTGGATCAAAACCGTGCTTCAGCGACTGCTCGTGCGCATCACTCCAATCACGGCGTCCATTCCGCCGAGGAACCGCTGACGTGCGCTGGCAGACAAAGGCGCGAGCGTTCTCGGTGCTGTCGAATATCCCCTGGGGCGAAGACTTGCACTATGCCCTGCAGCGCTACGTCACACGACGACTGCCACGACCCGAGAAGCAGGTCAGATCCATCTACACCCTTGCCCAGCGGCTACTGGCAGTCCACGAGACGTACAGCTTGCGGCCGCTGCGGGATTCGACCTGCTTCGAGTTCGGCGCGGGACGCGATCTGATCGTTCCGCTGGCTTTCAGCGCCCACGGCGCACGGCGCTTCATCACCGTCGACATCGAGCGCTTGGCCAAGCTGGAACTGATCCGCTCCAACGCCGCCATCGTTTCTCGACTGAGCGGCACTGACCACCCCGAGATAAATTCCCTGGAGGATCTCGAGCCTTCGTGGAGGATCGACTATCGCGCACCGTCCGATGCCCGGACGACCGGCCTGCCCGCCGCCTCGATCGACTGCGCGGTCTCCGTCGAAACGCTCGAGCACATTCCCAAGCGCGACATCGCGGCAATCTTGAAGGAGCTGCGACGCATCATGCGTCCTGACGGACTGATCCTCATGCAGATCGACTATGGCGATCATTTCAAGGGCTTCGATCCGTCCATCAGTTCGTTCAACTTCCTGACCTATTCCGAGGAGGATTGGGCGCCTTTTCAGTCGCGCTTCCAATACGTCAATCGTTTGCGCCACAGCGAATATCTGCAGCTGTTCAGGGAGGCAGGGTTTCAACTGCTGAGCGACCAGCCCGACCGCCGGCCGCCGGAACAGCATATCCTGGAACGACTGGCACCATATTTCAGAGACTTCTCCGAAGAGGACCTTTTTACGCTCGGCTCGCTGATCGTTGGCCGCCCGGCCGAGCTATCGAAAGGAAACTGAAGATCGCCATCTCCCGGTTGCTTGGCAGAAGCCCATTGTAGAGATCTCCCGATGTGGACGACCACATTTGTCCTGACGTTCCTGTTCTTCCTGATACAGCTCGGCACCGGGTTTTCGATTCTGGCCATTGCCTCAACGAAATTCGTCGAGGTGTGCCGATTCACGAGGGCTCAGCTCGTCGTTCTCGGATTTACGGTTGGCGCATCGACAACGGGCATCCTGCTCGGACTACTCTCGCTATTCGTAAGCGATATGCGGCTTCACCTCGCTGCAATGCTTGCCGTCTCCGGCTTCGGCCTCGTATGGTCATGGCCCAACTGGCGCCTCGGCCCCGGAGAGACACGCGCCGCGGCCACTTGGTGCATCCTGGCGGTGCCGATCGCGCTCCTGACGTGGTGGTGGTCCTTCGGCGCATTTTCGAGCTTTCCTTACGGGGACATCGGCGCGGATGTTCACTGGATGAAGACCGCGCAGGAGTACGCCGACGGTGGCGTCATCAATCCCTACGCGGCCCAATCCTATGTCGATCTTCGCTCGGCACTCGCAGGCTCCCTCGCTGGAACGCTCGGCCTGGATCTTCTGAGATTCAACTGGACATATCGCTTCTTCTCAATCCTGTTCTTCCTGTTGGCGTCCTACGCCTTCGTGCAAGGCATCTATTCCACGTCCCCGCGAAAGTGGATCTCCTTCTTCTTTGCCGCGACCGGCAACGCTATTGTCCTGATGACAAACGGTAGCCTGGCTGTCGCCAGCAGTGTCGTGTTTCTCGGCGTGCTGATGAACAATGCCGAGCGGCACGCAAACGATCTGTCGACACGATCTATTTTGCTGCTGACGGCTATCGCCGGTGCAACGCTTCTGCTCGCGTTCGCATTCAACAACAACACGCTTGTACTTGCGTTACTCATGGCCGGGCTACTCGTGGTGAGGATCCTGGGTAACACGCGAAGATATGCAGGGCTTCTCTTTCTTGGTTGCATCTGGCCAGCAACGCTGCTGCTTGCACATCGCGGTTCCTTTCTGTTCGTTCCAACAGTCCTGGTCTGCTGGCTTCTCTATCTTGCCATCGTGCGGGTGATTTCCGTATGGCCATCCGCCACCATCTCGGTCCTGCGATTTCTTTGCTTCGCGCTGCCCCTGATTATTGCCGGAATTGTCGTCTGCGTTGCAGGAATGCGCTTCGGCTACATTCCGCCGATGAGCGCCAATGACACGTTCTCCCCGATCACTGGCCTAATTCTGGGCAGACGGATCGAGGGCGGCGAAGAGCTGTTCCTGGGCTCCGGGCCGCAGGTCGCGATGATCGAGCTTGGCAGGGCGATGGGCCCGCTTTTCACTATTTGCATCACGCTGGGCGTCGCATGGTGGTGGATGACCCGACCGGTCCTCCGTAGTCCCTCGGGCGCGATCGAACCTCAAACCGAAAGCTTCCTGACACTCGTGTGGTCCTGGATTGCCGGCTGCGGCCTGATACTGGCCGCTCTCTCGGGCTTCCCTTTCCTGTATCGCATCAGCACAATCATATTGTCGTTGCTGACGATCGCCGCCACCGAGACTTTCTGTCAGTTACTGATCGATTCCAGCCCTCCCCGATCCCGACGGGCACTGGTTGCGGCGGCGGTCACGGTGCTTGCGACCGCCCTTGTGGTCTTGATCTACGCGTTTGCGTGGCGGACCGACCTGCCTTTTGCCGGCTACCAGTCATTCCTGCGACCGACGGAAATCGCAGGCATCGTACTGCTCGCGGCGCTCGCACTATTGACCCTGGCCCGGTCGAGACGGGTTTACATTTACGGTCTCGCCGGGGTCGTGGGGTTGGGCATGGCGATCGACAAGATCGGCCTGTCAGGCATTGTTAGAAGCTACAGTTACGGTGCGCTTCCGGACCGCACTGAGGTCATTTCCCATTACAACGCCGACGATCTTGAAGTCGCACGCTGGGCCCGCGGCAACCTGCGAAAGGGCATCCTTCTCTCGGATCCGTATACATTGGGCATGGTCCAGGCTATCACGGGCGCGCCGGCCGCCTATCTGTTCTCCAATCTGGACACCGTGAACGAAGCGGTCGCGAAGCGGACAAAATCGGTGGTGCGCACGATCCTGCAGCCGACCGAAGGACATCAGCGGCTTGAAAGCACCTGCAGCTTGATCGCTCCCCTGGTGGGGGCGATCAATTCGGAGGCCTTCTTCCAGATGCGAAGGGTCGACGCGCTTGGCGGAATCATGAAATCTGTCCGCACCGTGCCCGCAGCGGTCCGGAAGGCGGCCCCGCCGTCTTCCGACCTCATCGCGTCCGGAAGCCCGGAGATGCCCGCCGAGCAAGCCAAGTCCACGATCACGAACATCCTGGCGACGGGTGAGAACGCCTGGAACCTCGTCGCGATCATCACGCCCCGCACGATCGCGTGGACACATCTCTCGGCCGACCAGCGTCTCAGCTATTTTCCTCCCGTTGAGCCGATGGAGCCCGCTATCGCCGATGCGCTTCGCGCAAGCCCGTTTCCGGTGCTGTTTGCCAACAGGCAGGCGATCGTCGTTCGCATTCCCTGTTCACGCTGATCGTGGAAATGGGATTGAAATTGTTCCTCGCATTGTCGCAGATTGCGTTGGGCACCACCGTCCACACCATCAAAAGAGCACATCATGCTGAGACAGGCCGTTATCCTCGTCGGAGGGCTCGGCACACGGCTAGGTGAGCGCACCAAGCTGGTTCCTAAGCCAATGCTCGAGATTGGCGGGCGGCCGTTTCTCGACACGCTGATCGACGAACTCGTGCGCTATGACGTGTTCGACGAGATTCTCCTGCTTGCCGGACACAAGGCTGAGATCGTCGAGAGCCATTATGCCGAGAAGAGCAAGCGCCGGGCAAAGATCCTCGTATCGCGCGAGATCGAGCCGCTCGGCACCGGCGGCGCGCTGGTGCATGCGCGCGACCTGCTGCACGACCGGTTCCTGCTGCTCAATGGCGATTCGCTGTTTGACTTCAACTTGCTCGATCTGATCTCGCGCGCGCATGGCGGCCGCGTCCACATGGCGCTTCGCGACGGCGTCGTCGGGGACCGCTACGGGCGCGTGGTGCTCGATGGCGACGTCGTCCGTGATTTCATCGCTCCCGGCGCGGGCGCCACGGGACCGGTCAATGCCGGGATCTATGTCGTCGACAAATCCATCCTTGCCGACATCGTAGAACTTCCCGCATCGCTCGAGCAGGATGTCTTCCCCGGCCTTTCCGCGTCCGGCACACTGCGCGGTACGGCCTATCGCGGGTACTTCATCGACATCGGAATTCCCGACGATTTCGCGCGTGCCGATCGCGAGTTGCGGGAGCAGCTACGGCGGCCGGCCGTGTTCTTCGATCGCGACGGCGTGCTCAACCACGATTCAGGATACACTTTCGAGACGCACAAGCTCGAATGGATCGAAGGGGCACGCGAGGCCGTGAAAGCCGTCAACGACGCCGGCTATTTTGCCTTCGTCATCACCAATCAATCAGGCGTCGCACGCGGCTACTACGAAGAGCACCACGTCCTCACGCTGCACCGCTGGATGGCGGACGAGATGGCGCTGATCGGCGCGCATATCGATGCGTTCGAATATTGCCCTGACCACCCCGACGGGACCGTTGCGCGCTATTGTCGAATGAGCGACCGACGCAAGCCGGCGCCCGGCATGATCACCGATCTCGCCAAACGCTTCCCTGTCGACATGACGGGCAGCATGGTGATCGGGGACAAGGAAAGCGACATGGAAGCGGCGCAGGCGGCCGGCGTAGCGGGACATCTGTTCTCGGGGGGCAATCTGGAATCCTTCGTCAAGCAGCACCTCGGCCCGGCACGTGGGGTCTAATCCGGTCGGACTGCGCTCAAATTGCCTGCGGAAATGGTCATCCGGTGGGGAGGAGGACTCGTCTGTTGCACGCAACCGCCAGTGTGCTATAGCGCCATCCTATTGCGAAGACTGGATTAATCGCGTTTGGGGTCCGGCATGGAAGATCTGAAGGGCGCCCGCGTCCTCGTCACCGGCAGCGACGGCTTCATCGGCTCGCATGTCGTCGAGGAGCTCGTGAGAGCTGGCGCCCGCGTCAAGGCGATCGTCTACTACAACTCCTTCAACTCCTGGGGCTGGCTCGACGCGGTACCGGCCGACGTGATGACGTCGGTGGAGGTAGTGGCTGGCGACATCCGCGACCCGCATTTCATGATCGCGGCCGCGAGCGGCTGCACCGATGTGCTGCACCTGGCGGCGCTGATCGCCATCCCATTTTCCTACGTGGCGCCCGATTCCTATGTCGAGACCAATGTGCGCGGCACCGTGAACGTGCTCCAGGCCGCGCGCATGGCCGGCGTGCGGCGCTTCGTTCAGACCTCGACCAGCGAGGTTTACGGCACGGCGCAGACGGTTCCGATCAAGGAGAGCCATCCACTGGTCGGGCAGTCGCCCTACTCGGCCTCAAAGATCGCCTCCGACCAAATGGCGCTGTCGTTCCAGGCTTCGTTCGACATGCCCGTCGTGGTGATCCGGCCGTTCAACACATTTGGTCCGCGGCAATCGGCGCGGGCAGTGATCCCGACGATCATCAGCCAGATCGCGACAGGCAACCGGAGGATCCGCCTCGGCGCCGTCAGCCCGACCCGAGATTTCTCGTTCGTCACCGACACCGCGCGCGGGCTGATCGCGGGCCTCACGGCGCCTGCGGAGCAAGTCGTGGGCCAGACCATCAATCTCGGCAGCGGCTTCGAGATTTCGGTCGGCGCTACCGCGCAGATGATCGCCGACGTCATGGGGACGACGATCGAAATCGAGACCGATGAAATGCGACTGCGTCCCGCCAATAGCGAGGTCGAGCGGCTCTGGGCCGACAATTCCAAGGCACGCCAGCGGCTCGGCTGGAGCCCGGAATTCGGCGGCATCGAGGGCATGCGACGCGGCATGGTCGAGACGGTGAACTGGTTCACCAATCCTATCAACCTCGGCCGCTACAAGGCTGACGTATACAATGTCTGAGGCGATGGTGGGCGGTCCCGTGACGAAGTCAGGCTTCGATCAAAAGACGATCGTCGATGCCGTGCGACGCGCGGTGGGAACGCCGAACGGCATCCTCGGCCTGCATGAGCCGGTGTTCGCCGGCAACGAGATCGCTTATCTCGAAGAGTGCATCAAGAGCACCTTCGTCTCCTCGGTCGGTCCCTTCGTCGATCGGTTCGAACGCATGCTCGAGGAGGTCACCGGCGCCAGACGCGCGGTCGCCGTCGTCAATGGCACGGCCGCGCTGCATGCCTGCTTCAAGCTCGCCGGCGTCGAGCCCGGCGACGAGGTCATCTCGCCGGCGCTGACCTTCATCGCGACGACAAATTCAATCGCCTATTGCGGTGCAGCGCCGCATTTCGTCGACAGCTCGCTCGACACATTGGGCATGGACGCGCGCGCGCTCGCGGTGCGACTCGATGCGATTGCGCAGAAGACCGCGACCGGCACCATCAATCGGGAGACCGGCCGCCGCATCGCGGCTATCGCGCCGATGCACACCTTCGGCCACCCCGTCGATCTGGACGCGATCGCCGCCCTTGCGGACGAATGGAACATCGCACTCGTGGAAGACGCCGCGGAATCGCTGGGGTCGACCTACAAGGGCCACGCGGTCGGATCGCGGGCGCGCCTCGCGGCACTCAGCTTCAACGGCAACAAGATCGTCACCACCGGCGGCGGCGGCGCCATCCTGACCAATGACGAGGAGCTCGGCCGCCGCGCCAAGCACCTGACGACGACGGCGAAGCTGCCGCACAAATGGGCCTTCATCCACGACGAAATCGGCTTCAACTACCGCCTGCCGAACTTGAACGCGGCACTCGGTTGTGCCCAGCTCGAGCAGCTCGACGGCTTCCTGGCGAGCAAGCGCAAGTTGGCTTCAGCCTATCAGCGCGCCTTTGCGGATGTTCCCGGCGTCCACTTCGCGCGCGAGCCAAAGGACACTACGAGCAATTACTGGCTGAACGCGATCCTGCTCGACGAAGCAAATGCCGACCGCCGCGACGACGTCCTTGCCGCGCTCAACGATGCCGGCTTTGGCGCGCGTCCGGCCTGGACCTTGATGCACAAGCTGCCGATGTTCGCGCAAAGCCCCCGCGGCGACCTTTCCACCGCCGAATCCATCGAACGCAGGCTGATCAACCTGCCCAGCAGCGCCAGTATTAGGACCCGCGATGAATAGTGGCGCGCGAAAGATCTGTTTCGTCACCGGCAGCCGTGCCGATTTCGGGCTGCTGATCTGGCCGATGCGCGCCATCCGGGGAACACCCGGCCTGACACTTCAGCTCGTCGCCACCGGCATGCACTTCGCGCCGGAGTTCGGCTACACGTTCAACGCAATCCGCGACGAGGGGTTCGAGGTCGACGCGCGCGTCGAGACGTTGCTGAGCAGCGACACCGGCGCCGGCGTCGCGAAATCGGTCGGGCTCGGCGTCATCGGCTTTGCCGATACCTTCACACGGCTACAGCCGGATCTCGTCGTCGTGCTGGGCGACCGTTTCGAGATGTTCGCAGCCGCGCAGGCCGCGATGTTCATGCGGCTGCCGATGGCGCATCTGTTCGGTGGAGACGTTACCGAGGGCGCGGTCGACGAATCCACGCGCCATGCCATCAGCAAGATGTCGCACCTGCATTTCACCAGCAATCAGGGCTCGACGCGACGATTGATACAGCTCGGCGAGCACCCCTCCCGTATCCACACTATCGGCTCGGTCGGCATTGACGCCATCAAGCATGTCGATCTGATGGACCGCGACGACATAGGCGGCGCGATCGGGATGCCACTCGGCGAACGCAATGCGCTCATCACATTCCACCCCGTCACGGTCGAGGCCGGACGCTCGGTGGCCGAGCTGGACGAATTGTTCGCAGCGCTCTCGACGCTCGATCCCGCCTTTCGTTTCGTGTTCACGCTCGCCAACGCCGATGCCGAGGGCCGCGCCTTGAACGCCCGGATCGAGGCTTTCGCGGCCAGCCGGCCGAACACGATCGCGGTCGCCTCGCTCGGGCAGCTTCGCTATCTCAGCCTGATGAACCAGGTGGACGTCGTGATCGGCAATTCCTCGAGCGGCGTGCTCGAAGCGCCCTCCTTCGGAGTTCCCACGGTCGATATTGGCGACCGCCAGAAGGGACGCGAGCGCGCGACGTCTGTATTTCACGCAGCGCCCGAGCGCGGCGCCATTGCCGCCGCCATCGCCGCGGGGCTGCAGCGCGGCCGTCAAGCCACCGTCAACCCTTACGGCGACGGCGAATCCAGCCGCCGATTTGCTGAAACTATCGCTGGCATCCCCGATTTCAGACCGCTTCTGGTCAAAGGCTTTTACGAGCTTCCGCCAAGAGGGGCGCAGGCATGACCACGCACACGCTCATCATCGCAGAAGCCGGCGTCAATCATGACGGAAGCCTGGAGAAGGCGCTGGCGCTGGTCGAGGCCGCCGCGGATGCCGGCGCCGACATCGTCAAATTTCAGACCTTCAATGCGAAAGCACTGGCTGGCAGCGCAGCAAGGAAGGCCGATTATCAGCAGCGCACGACGGATGCCGACGAAAGCCAGCTTGCCATGCTGGAACGGCTCGAGTTGCCGCAGGCCGCGCATCACACGCTGATCGAACGTGCGAGGGGGCGCGGCATCGAATTCCTGTCGACGCCGTTCGACGACGCTTCGCTCGCCTTCCTGCTGTTGCTGAAGCTGCCGCGCATCAAGATCGGATCAGGCGATCTCACCAATGCACCGCTGCTGCATGCGGCCGCCAAGGCCGGCGCGAAATTGATCCTGTCGACAGGCATGGCAACGCTCGGCGAGATCGAGGAGGCGCTGGGCGTGCTCGCGCATGGCTACAGCCAATCCGATGCCCCACCAGGCATCGCCGCTTTCCGCGCCGCATGGCGCGATCCAGCAGCGCGCACGACGCTCGCACAGCAAGTGAGCCTGCTGCATTGCACGACCGAATATCCCTGCCCCGTCGGCGACGTGAACCTCGCGGCGATGGGCACGATGCGGTCCGCGTTCCAGCTTCCGGTCGGCTATTCCGATCACACCGACGGTTTCGAGATCTCGGTGGCCTCCGTCGCGCTCGGCGCGACAATCATCGAAAAGCACCTGACGCTCGACCGCGGGGCGCAAGGCCCCGATCACGCGGCTTCGCTCGAGCCCGACGACTTCAAACGCATGGTCATCGCCATCCGCAACGTCGAGCGTGCGCTCGGTGACGGCGTGAAGACGCCAAAGGGCTCCGAGATCAGGAACGTCCCTGTGGCGCGCAAGAGCATCGTTGCGGCGCGCGCGCTGAAGGCTGGCGAGACCATCGGCCCCGCCGACATCACCGCCAAGCGACCCGGTGCGGGCCGGCCGCCGATCGACTACTGGTCGCTGGTCGGAACGGCCGCGCCCCGCGCGCTCGAACCGGACGATCCGCTTTAGCCTTGCGGCTTGGCCGGCACACCGCGAAGGACCGATCCTGGCGGGCATGGCGCCGTGACGACCGATCCCATCGCGACCAGCGTGTCGTTGCCGATCGCGATGTGGTCCCTGACCCGGCTGCCGAGGCCGATGAAGCAGTTCTCGCCGATCGTCGTGCCCCCGCCGACCACGGTTCCCGGCGACAGGTGCGTGCAATCGCCGATTCGCACGTCGTGCTCGACGACGACAGCGGAATTGATGATGCAGTGATCGCCGATGCGGCTTCGTCCATTGACGATCGCGCCCGGCATGATGACGGTGCCTGCGCCGATCGTGGCTGACGGCGAGACGATCGCGCGCGGATGAATCACGGACGCCCAGCGCTTGACCGGCATGCGGCCGATCATCTGCCGGCGTGCGGGCCCCGCCTGCATCGATCCGACTCCCACCACGAAGGCGGCATCCGGATACTCTGGCGCGGCCTCGTCGGTTCCGAGATAACTGACGTCGCCCAGCGTTCCGGGCTGCCGATCGAGGAAGCCGACGACCTTGAACTGGCCGGACAACAGCGCCGCTTCGTAGACCATGAAGGCATGCTCGCCGCCACCTATGATGATGAGATCATCCATCGCGATTCCCCTGCGCCCGGCGATCTTAACGGGGGATCGCGGGTCTTCAAACCGTCGATTCGGGCCACGAAACGCTGGGGTTAACGGAGCTGTTCAGGGGGGTACCGTTGGGGTTGACGCCGCCTCTCGCACCCGCGATATAGCAAGCTCAGCCGTGGGCCGCCCCCGATATCTGGCGTATACGAGGCAGATTGCCATGAAATCCTGGCGTAAGGCCGTCGTTGGAACGCAGGCGACCGTGGGCGAGGCCATTGCTGCCATCGAGAGCGGAAGCATTCAGATTGCGCTCGTGCTCGACGACCAGAATCGCCTGCTCGGCGTGGTCACCGATGGTGACGTGAGGCGTGGCCTGCTGCGGGGTGTACCGCTCACCGGACTTGCAACTGACATCATGAACCGCGGCCCGGTGTCGGCTTCTGCGACGCTGCCGCGCGAGGATCGCCTGCAGCTGATGCGGCAGAAGTCGATCAAGCAGCTCCCGCTGCTCGACGAGGGCGGCCATCTGGTCGTGGTCGAGACGCTCGATGAACTGCTCGAACCGGCTCACTATCCGAACCCTGTCCTGATCATGGCGGGCGGCCTTGGCGAGCGCCTGGGCGCGCTGACGCGCGACGTGCCGAAGCCGATGCTCAATGTCGGCGGCCGACCGCTGCTCGAGACGATCGTCCGCAACGTCGTGCAGCAGGGTTTTGGCAACATCTTCATCTCGGTCAACTACAAGGCCCAGACGATCAAGGACTACTTTGGCGATGGTGCCGCCTTCGGCGCCAATATCCAGTACGTCCACGAAACGGAACGCCTGGGGACTGCAGGCGCCCTCGGACTCTTCAGGGCGCCGCCGGCTCTGCCCATGATCGTCACCAACGGCGACATTCTCACCACGATCAACTACGGGGCTCTCCTCGATTTCCACAACGCGACGCCGGCTGAAGCGACGATGGCCGTGCGCGAGCACAAGGTGCACGTACCCTATGGCGTCGTGTCCACGTCAGACGGTTTTCTCGACGCCATCCGCGAGAAGCCGACCGAGAGCTGGTTCGTCAGTGCCGGCATCTACGTGATCGGCCAGTCCGTCTTTCGCCACGTCACGCCCGGCGCCAGTATCGACATGCCGACCGTGCTGGAACGCGTGATCGCCGGCAAAGGGCGGGTTGCGGTCTATCCCATTCGCGAATACTGGCTCGACATCGGCCGCCTGGAGGATTTCGAGCAGGCTCATGCGGAGTTTCACGAGGTCTTCCCGTGACCTCGACAAAAGCCGTCGTGGTTGGCCTCGGCTCGATCGGCACAAGGCATGCGCGCATCCTGCGCGAGCTTGGCCTGGAGGTCGCGACCGTCAGTCGCCGCGAAGGCGGCGATTACGGATCGATCACGCAGGCCGTCGCGACGGCGCATCCGGACTATGTAGTGATTGCCACCGAGACCGCGCGCCACGCTGACGATCTGCAAGAGCTCGCGCAGGCAGGCTTCCACGGCAGCGTTCTTGTCGAAAAGCCGCTGTTCGCAACACCGGCACCGCCCCCGAGATATCCGTTTTCCCATGTCAGCGTCGGATACAATCTGCGCTTTCACCCCGTGATGACGTCTCTGGCCGAAAGACTGCGCGGGCGCGACGTGATCACGGTCGCCGCCTATGTCGGCCAGGACATCAGGGACTGGCGGCCCGGCCGCGATCACCGCGCGACCGCATCCGCCACGGCCGACGCCGGCGGCGGCGTGCTGCGCGATCTCAGCCATGAGCTGGATTATCTCCTGTGGCTGTTCGGCCCGTGGCATCGCGTCGCCGCGCTCGGCGGCGCGTCGGGCGCGCGCGACATCGACGTCGATGACCACCTCGACCTGCTGCTCGATATGCAGCGGGCGCCGTCGGTCCACGTCCACATGGACTATCTCGACCGACAGGGCATCCGCCGCATTCGCGTCAATGTCGACGACGACACCATCGAGGCAGATCTCGTTGGCAGCCGTCTTGCCGTCAACGGCAAGGCCATGGAGATCCCCAGCGAGCGCGACCAAAGCTATCGCGACATGCATGCCGCGGCGCTGCGTGGTGCCAGCCCGGCTTGTTCGCTGCCCGAGGCGCTCGGCGTCGTCCACCTGATCGACGCCAGCGAGCGTGCTCTACGCACCAAGACCTGGATTTCGCCATGAGTCTTCTCTGCACGATCTGCGCGCGGGGTGGCTCGAAAGGAGTCGTCGGCAAGAATGCGCGCGACCTGCTGGGCAAGCCCGTGCTCGCATGGAGCATCGCGCAGGCGCGCGAGACCGGCCTGTTCGACGCGATCGCCTTCAGCAGCGATTCGGATGCACTGCTCGATGCGGCACTTAAGGCTGGCGCCGACATCGCAATCCGACGTCCGGACGAGATGGCGACCGATACTGCACCGAAGCTGCCGGCGATCCGCCACTGTCTCGAGCAGGCCATCGCGCAAACGGGCAAGACGCCGGAGATCTTCGTCGATCTCGACGTCACCTCGCCGCTCCGCCTGGCCTCCGACATTACTGGTGCCGTGGCACTGCTGCGCGCAAGCGGGGCGCGCAACGTCATCACCGGGGCGCCGGCACGACGCTCGCCCTATTTCAACCTGGTCGAGGAGCGCGCCGACGGCAGCGTCGGTCTCTCCAAACCGGCCGACCCTCCGATCACGCGCCGGCAGGATGCGCCGCGCTGCTTCGACATGAACGCATCGATCTATGTCTGGCGCGTCGCGTCATTCCTGGAGCAGCCTGCGGTGTTCTATCCGGACACGCGCCTGTTCGAAATGCCGGAAGAACGCTCGATCGACATCGATTCCGATCTCGATTTTACCCTGGTTGAATTGCTGCTGCGCCAACGACTGCCGGCCTGAGGAGCCTCAAGCGATGACCACGAGCTTCAAGGCTTTGTTCGATCTGACCGGCCGAACCGCCGTCGTCACCGGAGGCTGTGGCATCCTCGGGGGCCGCTTTGCCGAGGGCCTTGCCGAGTTCGGCGCCAACGTTGCGATTGTCGATCTGGATCAGGCCGCAACCGGGGCTGCAGCAGCCGACGTCGCCTCCCGCCATGTCGTCCGCGCCAGAGGCTACGGTTGCGACATCACCAATCCTGAAGCGGTCCGCAACACAGCCGATGCGATCGAGGCCGACCTCGGACCGGTCTCGATCCTGCTCAACAACGCCGCCAGCAAGACCCGCGACGTCGACGCCTTTTTTGCCCCGGTGGAAAAGTTCTCGCAGGACACCTGGCGGGAGATCATGGCAGTCAATCTCGACGGCATGTTCAACGTTGCGCAGGTGTTCGGCGGCCGAATGGCCGAGCGCGGCTACGGCGCTATCGTGCAGACAGCCTCGATCTACGGCCTGCTGGCGCCCGACCAGCGCATCTACGAAGGCTCCGAATATCTCGGCCGGGCCATCAACACGCCCGCCGTCTACACGGCATCCAAGGCCGGCGTGATCGGCCTGACCAAGCACCTGGCGACCTATTGGGCGGCGAAGGGCGTCCGCGTCAATACCCTCACCCCCGGCGGGGTCGAGAGTGGGCAGAATGAGACCTTCAAGGCGCGCTATGGAGCCCGTATCCCCATCGGCCGCATGGCTCGCGCGGACGAGATGGTCGGCACAATGCTGTTCCTGGTATCGGACGCCGCGTCCTACGTGACTGGCCAGAACATCGCCGTCGACGGCGGCCTGAGCGCCTGGTAGCACGACCTCAATGATCAAGCGCCTGATCCAGAACACGGTGATTTCGGCGCTTGCCTTCGGCGTAGCCGCCTTGCTGGGCCTTGCGGTCATTCCGCTGATCATCGGGACCTGGGGGGTGACCGAGTTCGGCCTCATTGTCATCTCGCGGCTATTGCTTCCCAGCGGGATGATGGCGGTGCTGGACCTCGGCCTGTCCGAGGTCGCCACGCAGGTCGTCGCGCGCGCGAGAGAGCATCGAAATTGGACGCAGGCCAGCCGTCAGATCGCTTTCCTGGGGGTGGTCTCCATCGCTCTCACCGTGATCCTCAGCGCAGCCATATGGTTCGCGACACCGCTGTTCGTCATCGTGATGAAGGTTGACGCCGCGCATCTGGAGACGTTCACCCGGATCATGCACTGCACCGCCCTCGCGAATCTGATCTTCGTTCCGGCGCTGGTGTGGGAAGGTATCGTCAAGGGCTTCGAGCGCTACAACCTGCTCCGCATTGCGGAAGTCACGTCAACGGCGGGGTATGTCGGTCTGACATTCGCAGCCGCGTGGGCCGCGGCAGGCTTTGAAGTGGTCGCCTACATCTATCTTGCCACGCTTCTGGCCCGCGCCGTCGTCATTGGAATTGCTGCGTTGGTCGCCCTGCGGCACAAGCACGTGCGATTGCTGCCGTGGACGTCGGACATCCGGCAGGATATTCTGCACCGCTGCGTGCTGCTCCTGCAGGGCAAACTGATGGGCGGCGTTTCCGGACCGCTTCAGCCGTTCCTGATCGGATTGCTGTTCGGCCCCAAGGCCGTCGGCACCTACGACGCGCTGGTGCGATTGTCACGGGTTTCCAAAGTCGTCGTCAGCCTCCTGACATCCGCCTTGCTTCCCGTTGCCAGCCGCCTCGACGAGCGCGGCAGCGCGACGGCGTTCCAGCGTCTCGGTGACCTCGGCCTCGTCATGATGCCGATGTTCGTGGTGCCGCCGCTTGCCGCGACCGCGATCCTCTCGCCCGAGATCATGAACATCTGGATCGGTCCCCTTCTTGCGCCATACGCGTTCTGGATGGGTTTGAGCTTCCTGGTTCCGATCTGTGCCCAATACGTGGCGATCGGCAGCCTGATCTTTCTGACGCGGCCGGACGTGCAATCCAGGCTCAACAGGCTGGTCGCCGTTCAGCTTCTGGTCTGGGCGGTGGTCTCCGCCGCGACATTGCACCTGTTCGCGGAACGCGCTTTGATACTCGGCCAAGTCGTCGGCAGTATCGTTATCCTGCCCTTGCAGCTGAGAGAGTTGCGCGGTGCACTCGATCTCGACCGCAATCGCTTCGCGAAGGGTATCGGAACCCAGTTCGCAATCCTTGTGCTGGCAAGCATTTTTCTAGCAACAATTGCAGGTTACATTCGGTTCGACAGCGTGCTAAAGCTCGCGCTCGGTTCCATGGTTTTCTGTCTGGTTACCTGGACACTCCAGTACTTCCTCGTGCTTGAAAAGCGGCACCGGACTGTATTTCCAGCCGTCGGACAACTGATGGGACTGACATCCAAAAGCAATTGAATGAACATCCACGCGACAGACACGAAAGCCGTCATCACAGGTTTCGCTCCGGCGTCGTTGTCGGACAAGGCGGCGACTTATGCGCTGGATGCAGCGAGGAGCATCGGACGCCTCGCGATGCGCCGCGTCAAACGCACGGCCGACGTCGTAGATTCCGAGTACAATCTATCGCACTGGCAGCGAACGCTGTCGGAAAAGGCCTGGACGAAGGCCGCAAGCATCGGCGAATTCCTGATCCCGAAGAATCCCGCGCGGGGTCTTCGTAAGGTCGACAATCAGATCTGCAGGGTCGCAGCCGACGACTATTATCGCTATCGCGCCAGGGCCCTCGGCGAGCTACTCGCGCGACACACGGGTGGCGCCACTGAGATCGCCGAACTCGGTGCGGGCTGCGGCATCAATCTGCTGTCGCTGCATCTCAATCATCCCGACTGGAGGCTGCGCGGGTTCGACATCGCGCCGAACGGCATCGCTGCGGGCCGCGAGATCGCAGCGCATTATGGCCTGTCGGACCGGATAACGCTCGACAGGATCGACCTGACCGACGGCAACGACCCAAACTACGCGGCGATCAGGGACCAGGTCGTTTTCACCTATTTCTGCATCGAGCAAATTCCTTACGACGTGCGTAAGGTGGTGGACAACATCATCGCTGCGAGGCCGAAACGCGTCATCAACATCGAGCCGACGACGGAGCTGCTGAATTTTTCGAGTCCGCGAGATCTCGTCAGCTTTCTCTACATCCGCTCGGTCGACTACCAGACCCAGCTGTTCTCGACGCTCGACGATTACGAGCGACAGGGCCGCGTCCGCATCTTGGCTCGCGAACGCATGCCGTTCGCACCGACGATTCACAATGATGGTTTTTTGTATTGCTGGGAGCCCACATGACAACCGTCGACACGACGGCTGATCGGCCTGCCCCGAAAAAGGCGAAGATCAGCCAGTTCCGCCGCCTCCTATGGCACGTCAACCGCACCGATCTCGGATGGGGGCTGAAGGCGGCTCTGACCGCCCTGCAATTGCCTGCGCGCGCAAAGCGCGTCGCGCTTCTCAAGCAGCTTCCAGCCAAGCCCGAATGGGCCGAGGCGAGCCGCAAACTCGCCGAGGACGGTTACGTCGACGTGTCCGCGCTCATCGATCGCAGCCTCGCGGAAGCCGTCGCGACGTTCGCCGACGGCAAGGTGAGCCGCCTCAATGAGCTCGTCGGCCAGCAGAAGGAACGGCACAAATCGTTCTGGGTCAGCCTGCTGGACGAGGATCTCGTCAACGGCGCCTTTGCGACCGACCATCCGTTCGTGCGCAACGCCCTGCAGCCAGCCGCGCTGCGCATCATCGGCGATTTCATGCACGACCTGCCGCAATTGTCGGACGTGGTGCTGACGCTGTCGCAGCCGACTCCGAACCAGGCGCTGAGCTTCTCCCAGCTATGGCATCTCGACCACGACGACAAGCGTGTCTGCAAGCTCTTCATCTACCTGACCGATGTGCGGAACACCGCCGACGGTCCGTTCACCTTCATTCCAGCCGGACCATCGAAGGCGTTCCGCAACACGCTCAAGAGCCACATGAGCGATGCGCAGGTATTCGCCAAGACCGGTCCCGGCGTGGTCAAGGAGATGGTCGCGCCCCGCCTGTCGTGCTTCATCGTCAACACGGCCCGCTGCCTGCACATGGGAAGCCGGATCCAGTCGGATCACAGCCGCCTCCTCTACACGGCAACCTATATCCAGCAGCCGCGCATCTATCCCGAACCGCCGGCGCGCTTCCGCGCGGCGGGTGCCCTGACGGAGCTTGAGCGCACCGTGATGCGGCTCTGACACGGACCTGCCGGGAGCCCACATCTTGCGCATAGGCCTGGTGGTCGATCACCCCAAGCGTGACCTGCCGGGGGCAGTCATGCTCGGTTATCAACTCGCGCGGCGCGGCGTCTCCGTCGTGCTGGTGCCGATGTACGAGCAGGCCATCGATGTCCCGCGACTTGGGCTGGACGCGCTGGTCGTCAACTATGCGCGTCCCGTCAATCTCGGCCTGATGCAGAGCTTTGCCGGAGCCGGGCTGGCGCTGTACGTGCTCGATACCGAAGGCGGCGTGCTCGCGGAAAAGGGCGGCAACTCGCCTCCGGCGATGGCCGCTCATATCAAGGGCAGCGGCTACGCCGATATCCTGTCCGGCTATTTCTTCTGGGGACGCCGGCTGCACGACGCCTTCCTCGCAGCTGGAACGATGAAGCCGGACCAGCTTCACCTCACCGGATGTCCCCGATTCGATTTCGCAGCCCCTCGCTGGCGGGCGCTGCTCGACGGCGAGCCACGCGGCTATTTGCTCGTCAACGCCAATTTCCCGCTGGTCAATTCGCGCTTTACCGGCAAGCCGGGCGGGGAACGCGAAGCGATGGTGCGAGCCGGTTGGGATGGCGCCTATGTCGACCGCTTCATCGCGGACCTGAAGCAGGTCTTCACCAACTATCTCGCCGAGATCGACCGGCTCGCCGCAGCGCGGCCCGACCGCAACATTCTAGTGCGCCCGCATCCCTTCGAGAGCGAGGAGGTCTATCGCAATGCCCTCTCGCGCCACCCGAACGTCCTGATTGACGGCACCGGCAGCGTGCTCGACCGCATCCGCAATGCAGCCGCCGTCATTCATCTCAACTGCGGGACGGCGGTCGAATCGGTCTTGCTGGGGAAATTGCCGCTCCAACTCGAATATTTGAACACATCGATCACCGCCGGCCATGCCGCGCTGCCCGCGCGCGTGAGCCGGCAGGTCGACTCGTTCGAAGAGCTGCTCGGCGCAGTCGATCACATCGAGCGCGAGACCGAGACCTTCGATTTCGCTCGCGTTCACGCCGCCGATATCGAAGCCTTCTTCCATCTCAACGACGGAGGAGCTGCCGAACGCGTCGCCGACGTCCTGGCCTGCGCAACGCATTCGCGCCGACCCTACCTCTCGCTGCTTGCGACCGTGAAAGGCACGCGTGCAAAGCCGAGCCTAGGCCAGATCGTCAAAGGTGCCGCCAGCGCAGCGCTCGGCTCGGCCGTCACGGAACGGCTACGCAGCCAGTTCAACCCGGCTCGACGCGACAAACGGATCGCGCCGTCATTCGTCCAGACCCTGCTTCACCGCATCGCCGCCTATGACCAGGCGAACCCGTCTCAATTTACGGCAAGACGCGCGCAATGTGCGACGACGGGCCTGCCGCTCGCGAGCATTGCGATCGAACACGTCCGATAGAACCATGGCAACATCTGCAAAGACCATTCTCATCACCACCCTTGCCGAATACCAGACGCGGTTCTGGATTCCGGTCGCGCAACGCTTGCGCGCAGCAGGCCACGATGTCGAGCTGCTCGCCTTCGATGATCGCAGCGCGGAGATGTCGGCCACTGAAGGCGTTCCGGTCACGAACATGTATCGTGAAGGCCTCAAGGCCGGCCCCTCGCCCGAGGATCGCAAGGCGCTCGACGCGCGCGTCGTATCTTACGGGCTCGACGGAACCAATTTCCTGTTTAGCCACGAGCGATTCACTTTCGGAATCCGCGATACTGCCGCGCTGCGCCGGCGCTTCATGATCTATACCAACGCGATGGAGGCGGTGCTCGACCGGCTTGAGCGACAAGGCAAGCGCCCCGAACTGGTGCAGGAACTCGGCGGCTTTCTTTCCGTGATAGCGAGCTTCTACGCCGCAAAGCGCCGCGGCATCCGCAACTGGTTCATCGAGCCTTCGTTCTTTCGCGGCCGCATGTACTTTACGCCCGACACTCTCGGCGCACCCGACGTAATGCCGACGCCGGCGGACGCTGTGTCGCCCGAGGTGCGCGCCTATCTCGACGAAACGCTGACGCAGCGCGCGATCGTCATCCCCAAAAAGGATCAGCACCATTATTCGGCGGCCTTCAAGAAGGTCCTCAACTTTCGCAACGCCCGCCGCCTCACCGAGAAGCTGTGGGACCAGTTCGCGCTCGGCAAGCACCAGGAGTTCGGGCACAATCTGCGTCATGCCCGTGTCCACGCCGCGATGGCACTCAACGCGACACGGCTGCGCAAGCTCTACAAACCGATTCCGGAAACGCACTTCGTCTACTACCCGTTCCACGTTCCCGCCGACATGGCGCTGACGCTGCGCTCGCCGGACTATCTCGACCAGGTCGCGACCGTCGACTTTCTGCTGCGCACGATCCCGGATTCGCATGTCCTGGTCGTGAAGGAGCACCCTGCCCAGATCGGTGCGATCTCGGCCGATCGCCTGTTCGAACTGGCCCGCCGTTTCGACAATTTCGTACTGCTGCCGCCGCAGACCAATAATTACACCGTCCTCAATCGCGCCGATGCGGTCATCTCCGTCAACAGCAAGTCTGGCGCGGAAGCGCTGCTGCTCGGCAAGCCCGTCGTGGTGATGGGTGATGCGTTCTACCGCTCCTGCCCGCTGGTGTACGCGGTCGATCGTCTGGCCCAAGTGCCCGCGCGATTGCGCGAGGCGCTCTCCGCGGGTCCGTTCGATCCGGCCAAAGGCGCGCCCTATTTCGAGTCTGCCTGGCGCCGGTCTTACCCGGGCGAGCTTTATATCGGCGATCCCAAGCTGCTCGACACGTTTGCGGCCTCCTTGCGCGCGGCAATCGCCGAGCCGGCCCGCGTGAACTGAACGGACCCATCATGCCGCTCATCTCGATCATTACACCGTCCTGGAATGTCGAAGGCCTGATCGAGGAGACGATCCGCTCGGTGCAGAACCAGACATTCGCCGATTGGGAGCTCTTGATCGCCGACGACTGCTCGACTGACAAGACGCCGGCTATCATCGCGGACATCGGCGAGCGCGATCCGCGCGTCAAGCTGATCCGGCAAGCCAGAAATGGCGGCCCGGCGCTGGCGCGCCAGGCGTCGGTCGACGCCGCTCAGGGCCGCTATCTCGCCTTCCTCGACAGCGATGATCTTTGGCTGCCCGAGAAGCTGGAGCGGCAGCTTGCCTTCGCGCAGGAGAAGCAGGCCGCCCTCAGCTACACCGCCTTCCGCCGCATCAACGAGGCTAACACCGTCACCGGACGGCTGATCGAAGTGCCGGCCTCGCTGACTTATGATCAGCTCCTGAAGAACACGGCGATCGCGACGCTGACGGCGATGGTGGATCGCGAGATCGCCGGCCCCATCGTGATGAAGAACGAGGGCTACGACGATTTCTGCCTGTGGCTCTCGATCCTCGAGCGCGGCCACACCGCGTACGGCCTCAATGAGGATCTTGCACGCTACCGCGTCAGGGGCTCCTCAGTCTCGAGCCGCCCGATGCGCTCGGCCAAATGGGTCTGGCAGATCTACCGCAACGTCGAGCAGCTCTCCCTCGTCAAATCAGCCTGGTGTTTTGCCCATTGGGGAGCGCGGGCCTGGCTGAAGCGACGGGAGTTCTAGTGACGGCGCCGCTCACCGCGCAAGCCGCACGCTGCAGCGGCCGGAAATGAACATTGCGACCCGGGTCGGTTGTCTCTAGTCTGGCCCAGATCGCAGGGGGCTTTGCGTGGACAATCAAGGTGTTATTCCACTGGCAGCACGTCCCCACGCCGATGGCCGAGCCTGTATTGGCTGGACGCTGTGCAGCCTGTTTCCTGCAATTTTTCTGCTGGTTCTGTTCGCGCTCACGTCACTTAGCGCGCCCGAACATGACGACTTCTGCTTCGCGGATTTATACGCGCGTCATGGTTTCATCGATACCGTATCGCTCTTCTATCACTCGCAATCGGGCCGAGTTCTGGCTCTGTGGCTGACCCAGGTTCCGCCGGCGATCTCCGCAGCGGCGGGTGTCAGCCTGTTGTCGGCCTATTCACTGACGATGGCCGCGAGCGCAGCGCTGTTCCTGGCCGGCACGGCGCTCGCCATAGTCCGTGCATGGCCTCGCACCACCGCTCCGCAATTGGTTTTTCTCATACTTGCATTCGCGAGCGCCGTGGTCAGCGCAGCCCCGAGTGTGCGCGATCTGCTCTATTGGCTCTCGGCCGTGACCTGCTATGTCCCGCCTGCCTTGATCACCATCCTGATCCTCGGAGAGTGCATTCGGACCCTTGACGGGGAGGCCGGCTTCTCCTGGACGCTCAGCCTTGCGATGGCTCTAGGCGGTTTCGCGGCTGCGCTATGCAACGAATTCACCGGGCCGTGGCTGCTGCTGATTGTCTCGGCGTCACTGGCTGCGCGCCATCTCTTCGGCCAGCAGCGCCAGATCGTGCATCACTTGCTGATCGCGATCGCCATCGCGATCGGGTGGATCATCGTTGTCTCGGCCAGCGGCAACAGCGCGCGCATGGAACAACTCCCGAACGGCGGGCATGTGACATGGTCGGTGTTTCAAGCGCTCATCGACTCGCTCGTCGGTCTCGGTCGTTTCCTTCGAGAGCCCGCCATCGTCGCCTGGCTCGCCGCCGTCGGCCTTATCGCATTGATCGAGCCTGACCCGACGCCCCAGGGGCCCCAAGTGAGAAAGCTGTTGGCTCTCGGCACAATCGCGATCTGCCTGGCGTGCTGCTACTTCGAATATTTCGCTCATCGCTATGCGACGGGCATGCGGCTCATTGAACGGGCGCAGAACCAAGCATTGATCCTGCTGCTGTTCGGATCGACGCTGGGAGTCAAGCTGATCGTCGGTGCCTACCGCCCGCAATTGCGCGAACGGGTTGCGGCGGGCGCGTTTCGCGGCCTGCTCGGCCCCATCGGGATGCCTGCGGGCCTGGCACTGCTCACGATCGCTTCGCTCTGCCTGAGCTCCACGGCATTTCAGCTGCGCGCGCAGTGGCAGGGCCTGTACCCGTACTGGCGGGAGAGCGCCGAACGGCATGCCCTCCTGACGACGAACCGCGAGCCCGTTGTCGCGGTTCCGCGTCACAAAGGGACGCCGTCCCTGCTGATGACCGCCGATGTGACTGACAACGCTGACCGGTTGCCGAACGACTGCATCGCCAGATATTACAACAAGTCCGCCGTCTACGCCGCCGACACGCCGCGATGAACAATTGTCCTTCTCGAGAGATGCGAACGTGAAAACAATCAGCGTCATCACGCCCTGCTATAATGAAGAGCTCAACGTTAGGGATTGCTATGATGCGATCCGGAATATCTTCGACGCCGAGCTCCAGGGCTATCGGCGCGAGCACATCTTCTGTGACAACGCTTCCGACGATCGCACCGTCGAGATCCTGCGCGAGATCGCTGCACAGGACCCCGCGGTGAAGATCATCGTCAACGCGCGTAACTTCGGCCCGCTGCGCAACACTTTCAACGGCGTGATGGCCTCGCGCGGCGACGCTGTCCTCCTGTTCATGCCGGCCGACCTACAGGATCCACCCGAATTGCTTCCCGAATTCGTCAAGCTGTGGGAAGCCGGATACGAGATCGTCTACGGCATCCGCGCGGTGCGCGAGGAAGGGCGGCTGATGCGCGGCATCCGCAACGCCTATTACCGACTGCTGACCCGCTTCTCCGAGGTCAACGTTCCGCCCGGCGTCGGCGACTTCCAGCTCGTCGACCGCCGCGTGGTCGAGGCCATGCGGCACGTCCGCGACACATATCCGTTCATGCGGATGATGACGTTCGAATGCGGCGGCCGCGCCGTCGGCGTCCCTTACACCTGGCGCCAGCGCAAGAAGGGATTGTCCAAGAACCGCGCCGGCGCGCTGATCGACCAGGGCCTCAACGGACTGGTGTCCTTCACCACGGCACCGGTCCGCTTCGGGCTGCTCGCGGGTTTTCTGATCTCGGCGCTGAGCGTCGGTTACGCCATCGTCAATTTCGTGGTCGGCCTGATCCTGTACCGGCAGCTCGCCGAGCCCGGCATCATCACGCTGATCGTCGCCATGTTCTTCTTCGGCGGCGTGCAGCTTTTTTTCATGGGCATGATCGGCGAGTACGTCCTCGCGATTTACGGACAGGTGCGCGAGAAGCCCGTTGTGTTCGAGCGCGAGCGCGTCAATTTCGATCCCTCGCCGCCGTCTGGCGCATGATGCGCAGGCGGCGTCAGAGCTTCGCCAGCGACTGCTCGATCCGCGCGACGATCGCCTCGGCTGAAAGGCCGGCGGCATCAAGCAGCGCCTCTCGCGACCCCGCCTGCGAGGTCTTGCCGCCCTGCTCTGGAATGCCCATGCCCGTGATCGGCGGCCGGACTGCGTCGCCGGCAAACGCGCCCGCCACCAGGCTGAACAGGCCGCCGCGCAGAATATGCTCTTCCAGCGTCACGATGAGGGAGGCATCACGCACGACGTCGCGGATCGCGAGCTCGTCGAGCGGCTTCAGACAGGAGACGCTGACGACACCGACGCCGCACCCCCGCCTGGCGAGTTCGCCGGCGGCATCCAGCGCGCGCGATGCAATCGGCCCCGACGCAAGGATGACGACATCCCGTCCGTCACGCAAAACCCTGGGCTTGCGAAGGTCGGTCACGTCGGCGCCGAGATTCGGCTCTCCCTGACGGCTGAGCCGCAGGTAGGATGGCTTGCCGCTCGTTGCGATCAGACGCGTCGCAGCCCGCACCTCAGAGGGATCGCAGGGTACGAACACCTCGATGCCCGGCAGCATCGACATGATCCCCGCATCCTCCAGCGCATGATGGGTGTAGCCCTGGCTGCCATAGGCATAGCCGGCGCCCACCGCCACGACCTTGACGTCGGCACCATGGTAGCAGACGTCGTTGCGGAGTTGCTCGAGGCAGCGCAACGTCGGGAAATTTCCGATTGAATAGATGAAGACCGTCTTGCCCGACAGCGCTATGCCGGCGGCGATGCCGGCCATGTTCTGTTCGGCAACGCCGACATTGAGATAGCGATCGGGAAACTTCGCTGCAAACGGCTCCAGCACGGAGTAGCCGAGATCGCCGCAGAGCAGCCAGATGTCGGGGTTCTCGCTAGCGGCCTGCGACAGGCTCTCGATGAACGTCGTTCTCATGCGCCAACCTCGGCCAACGCCTGCGCGAGCAGCTCATCAGAAGGCGAGCGGTAGTGCCATTCGAGCTTGTTCTCCATGAAGCTCACGCCCTTGCCCTTCACGGTGTGCGCGATCACGACCGTCGGCCGGCCCGACGCCGTCGGCACACCTCCCAGCACATGCTCGAGCGCAGTGAGATCGTGGCCGTCGATCTCCTCGACCTGCCAGCCGAACGCCTTCCATTTCTCGGCAAACGGATCGAGGTTCAACACCTCGGCGACCGAACCAAAACTCTGGATCTTGTTGAAGTCGACGATGACGCAGAGATTATCGAGCTTGTGATGGGGCGCGAACAGGATGCCCTCCCAGTTCGAGCCCTCGTCGCATTCGCCGTCGCTGAGCAGGCAGAACACGCGGCTGCCAGCACCCGCCGTTCGCGCGGCGAGCGCCATGCCGATTGCAATCGGCAGACCATGGCCGAGGGAGCCCGTGGAGACCTCGACGCCGGGCACGGCATGGCTGACGTGTCCGGTGAAGATCGATCCGTCGCGGCAATAGGTGTCGAGCTCTGCCGGGGAAAAGAAACCGCTTTCGGCGAGGGCGGCGTACATGATCGCCGTGGCGTGGCCCTTGCTGAGAACGAAGCGATCGCGGCTTGCTGCTTGCGGATCGGCCGGATCGACGCGCAGGATCCGCGTGTAGAGCACCGCCAGGATGTCCGCCATCGAGAGGCAGCCGCCGATATGCGAAGCCTTGGCGGCATGCACCATACGCAACGCATGCGCACGAATGCGTCGTGCGAATTCTTTCGGCTCAGGAAGATTTGGTCGCGTCATGCCAGTCTACCGTCTCGCGTAATCCCTCATCCAACGGCACTTCGGGCTTCCAGCCCAAGGCGAGCATGCGCGAAACGTCCGCAGCCAGGACCATAACCTGATCGGGCCGATACGCCAACTCGCCGAAGCCGAGAGCAGCGCGCGGGTCAATCAGATCGCGCAGCCGCGTCACGGTCTCGCGCAGCGGCGGTGCGTCCGCACTGCCGACATTGAAGATGCCGCTCGCCGCATCATGCGTGATCGCCAGGCGGAAAGCGCTGGCAGCATCGCGCGCGTGCAGAAATCCCCAGCGCTGCTCACAAGCCGTCAGCGCCATGGGATGCCCGGAGCGCAAGTTCCGAATCATGCTCGGGATCAGCCAGTGGTCGGCATCCTTCGGGCCGTATGTCGAGAAGATCCGGAGCCACGCTGCCCGCAGCCCGCGCTCCTCGCACAGGCGCATCGACATCGATCCGGCCGCCAGCTTGGCCATGCCGTACAACGTCGTCGGCCGCGGCACATCGTCCTCCCGGATCGCGCGATCATAGGGTCCGTATTCCGCCTGCGAACCGGCTCCGACGAAGATCCTGGCGCCGGCCTGGGCGGCGAGTTCGACGAGGTCCACCGTATCGGCCACATTGACGGCCTGAACCGGACTGTTGCGATCGCTGCCTGCGACGCCGCGCCAGGCCATGTGCACGACCGCCTCGGGCGCGAACGCCCCGAGTGCTGCACGCAGCCCGTCCGGATGCTCCAGACTGCCCGGGATCACGTGCAGCCGGTTACGAAGCTCCCCCAGGCGCCAATAGGAACTTGCCGGCCGCAACAGCACGGCCACCTCGTGCCCGCGCGCCAAGAGGTCCGCGACGAGATAGGAGCCCAGGAAACCGCTCGCACCGGTGGCAAAAACACGCATAAACCCCGGGTAGATCAGCTACCCGGGCCCGTCAATGTCGCGCTTCCGCAACTCCCCCTGCCCGGTCCCCCTCCCGGCACGGCTGAACGGCGATCCGAACTTGATTATCCGGCCCATGCGGCTAAACGGAGGGCCGGACCGAGGTTCGACGACGCAGGGGTAGACGCATGAACGACTTCAGGCTGGCCATGATTTCCGCGGGCTTCGAGCACGGCGGAAACGTCACTCATCGTCACTTCGACGGCCATCCCGACCTGCTCGTCTATCCCTTCGAATCGCAGCTCGGCAATCGGAACTTCAACGACTTCCTGGCTTCGGTCGAGCGCGTCCAGTACCGCTATCCCGAATTCCCGGAGGGGCTGACGGCGATCGAGCTCTACGAGCAGATGATCGACGAGGAGCTGAAGACCTTCCTGCGCAAGCGCAATGGCTCCAAGTTCCGCGATGCGGATTGCGTCATGGACGAGAAAAAGCGGATCGCCGAGTTCGCCCGGATCGTCGGCCAGCCGCCGATCTTCCGCCGTCAGGTGGTCGAAGCCTTCTTCCGCGCGACCTTCGCGGCTTGGGAGAACTACTACACCAAGCCGCGGCCGGACATGGTTCATGTCGGCTACTCCCCCGCCATTGGGATCGATGCCGATCGCATGGTGCGCGACTTTCCCAACATCCGCATCCTGCACATCGTGCGCAATCCATTCTCGGCCTACCGAGACACCAAGCGCCGCCCGTTCCCGCAGCCGCTGTCCAAATACCTGATCACCTGGAACATCTATCACTCGACGGTCGAGATGTTTGCCAGGATGTACCCGGAGAACGTGCACATCTTCCGTTACGAGGACCTCGTGGACGACAAGCGCAAGTTCATGACCGAGGCGGCCGGATTCATCGGCGTGCCTTTCGCGGACAGCATGCTCTATCCGAGCTGGAACGGGGTCGAGATCAAGGACTCCATCGCACCCTGGGGAACCGTGCTCAAGAGCACAAGGGACTACAACCAGGCCGTGATCCAGGAACTCTCAGACGATGAGCGCAGGCAGATCGCGCAGGGCACCGCAGCCCTCGCCCGTCATTTCGGCTACGACCGGATCGACTATCTGAGCCAGCTCTATCGTGCTGAGTAAGATCGCGTTCTTCGAAACCTGCGACCGCCCCGACATTGCTGCCGATCGCGCGCAACTCCTGCCCGCGCTGCGGCAGCATCTGCAATCCTTCGACCGCAACGCCGCCGTCATGGCGGCCCCTGGCGGCACGCTCGGTGCCTGCTACGATGTAGACATCTCCGGCGAAAAGCGTTTCTTGAAGACGCATCTGCCGGGCGCGCGCGCCAACCTCGCCAAGGAAGCCGACATCCTCGAGCAACTCTACGGCGACATGATCGTGCTCGACCGTTTCGAGATCCCGCTCGCGGATGGGACGGCGCGGCTCTGCCTCACGATGCCCGCGCTCACGCCGCTGGCCGGCCCGATAGAGCCCGCTGATGCCGCTGCAATGGCAGAGGCATGCAGTGAGCGGCTCAAGGGCTGGCGGCCGAATGGGCTTGCCTCGTTCGAATATTATCTGGCTGCTGCCGCAGTGGCTCTGAAGACCCTTGCGAGCCGCCGTCTGCTGGAGCGGGCCACCGCGGCCGAAGTCCACAGACTGATCGCGCTGCTCGGGGATCGTCACGCGAATTTGCCCGAGGCGCTCTGTCATGGCGATTTCGGACCGAAGAACATCATGCTCCAGGGAACCGCACCGCGCGTCATCGACTGGGAAGACGCATTCCGCGGGATCGCCGGCTACGACTACCTCTATTGGCTGACTTTCATGGAGAACCGGCCGTTCCTGCAGACGGCCGCTTTCGGCCGAACCGGCCTTTCGCCCGACGTCGAGCGCGCCGTCCTCGTGCTCGTCGTCCTGCTCAAATCCTATCTGGCAGTCTTGTCGGGCGAGCACCTGAAGCACGCGGTGTCAGCAGAGGACCGCATCGCCGAGATCCTCCATCTGCCGGGCTAATCAGGCTTGCAAGGCGCCAGCGACCTGATCGAGCTGATCGAGCGAGAAGCTGCGCAGGTCCCGGCCTTCGCGTAGCGCCTTGTACCAATCGACAGTCAAGCGAAGGCCCTGTGCCAGATCGAGCCGGGGCGTCCAGCCGAGTTCGTTCCGCGCCTTCGCGCAATCAAGCCTGAGATAGGCAGCTTCGTACGGATGCGCGCCGGAATCGGCCGTCCACCGCGCGCCGTCGCCCCACAGCGCGATCAGGCGATCGACCACGGTCCCGACCGACATCTCGCTTGCGGTATCCGGTCCGAAATTCCAGCCCCCGACGAAACGTTCATCGGCCGCCAATCGCTCGACCAGCGAGAGATAGCCGAGCACCGGATCGAGTGCGTGCTGCCAGGGCCGCACCGAATTGGGATTGCGGATGCGGAGCGCCTCGCCTGCCAGGAAGGCCTGCATCGCATCGGGCACCAGGCGGTCGCGCGCCCAGTCACCGCCGCCGAACACGTTGCCGGCACGCGCGGTCGCGACGCGCGCCGCGCCGCTCGTGTTGAAGAAGCTGTGGCGGTAGGAATGAGTCACGAGCTCGGCACAGGCCTTGCTGTTGCTGTAGGGATCGTCACCGCCGAGCCGGTCGCCCTCGCCGAAGGCGGCGCCTGTACCGTTGTTCTCGTAGCACTTGTCGCTGGTGACGTTCAGGATCACCTGCACCGAGCGCAGATGCCGCGCCGCCTCCAGCACATGCACCGTGCCCATCACGTTGGTCGCGAAGGTCTCGACAGGCTCTTCATAGGAGGGGCGAACCAGCGCTTGCGCCGCCATATGGATGACGATATCGGGCTCGGCCTCCGCCATTGCGGCGCGCAAGGTCGGGAGATCGCGGATGTCGGCCACGCGGTGCCTGATGTCGTCGGCGATGCGAGCCGTGATGAACAGCGCGGATTGGTGTGTCGGCGGCAGCGCATAGCCGTAGACGTCAGCCCCGAGACGGCGCAGCAGCAGCGAGGCCCACGCCCCCTTGAAGCCGGTGTGGCCGGTGAGGAAGACCTTCTTGCCGCGCCAGAATGCCGGATCCGTCACCAGATCCTCCATTTGGCGCGGTTGCTGGCCCATTCGCCCTCGAGGAAGTTGCGATCGCGCAGCGAGTCCATCGGGTGCCAGAAGCCGGGATGCACATAGGCGCGCAGATCGTCACCGCGCACCAGTTGCTCCATCGGCTCGCGCTCCCAGATCGTGTTGTCGTCTGCGATCAGCTCGCCGACCGATGGCGACAATAGAAAGAAACCGCCATTGATCCAGCCGCCATCGTCATTGGGCTTTTCCTCGAAATTGACGACCCGGTCACCCTCGATCGCGATCGCGCCGAAGCGCTTGGCCGGCCGCACCACCGAAACGGTGGCGCGGCGCCCATGCGCCTTGTGGAAAGCGATCTCGGCGGCAAGGTCGATGTCGGCGACACCGTCGCCATAGGTCAATGCGAAGAAGGGCTCGTCCGCGACGTAGGACAGCACCCGCTTCAACCGGCCGCCGGTCTGGGTGTCCTCGCCGGTGTCCACCAGCGTGACCCGCCACGGCTCGGCGGTTTCGCGATGCACTTCCATCCGGTTCTCGGCGATGTGAAAGGTCACGTCGGACATGTGCAGGAAATAGTTCGCGAAGTACTCCTTGATCATGAAGCCCTTGTAGCCAAGGCAGATCACGAAATCATGGAAGCCGTAATGGCTGTAGATCTTCATGATGTGCCACAAGATGGGCCGCCCGCCGATCTCCACCATCGGCTTTGGTCGCGTGCTGGTCTCCTCCGCGATTCGCGTGCCGAGGCCCCCTGCAAGAATTACGACTTTCATTCGTTTGCTCCGAACGGGAGGCCCGCTCCCCGCGTATTCCCGACGGCTTCTATACGAAGTGGCGAGACCTGGAAAATCATCGGCTCTCAAGCAACTTTCGATGTCAAGAGGTATTTAATTACCCTCTTGCAAAGCTATTGGCGTTTTCGCCCGTAGCCGATACCACTCTGCCCGCCGCACCGGGGCAAGACCGTCCCGCGACCCAGCTGGAACCGACCATGCCGTTTGAAAACTACAGGAACAGCCGCATCCTCGTGACCGGGGGCGCCGGGTTCATCGGATCGCACCTCTGCGAGCGACTGCTCGATGCCGGGGCCGAGGTGGTGTCCGCGGACAATTATTTCACCGGCAGCCGGCGCAACATTGCCCATCTGATCGCAAATCCGCTGTTCGAAGCGGTCCGGCACGACGTCACCTTCCCGCTCTACATCGAGGTCGACGCGATCTTCAACCTGGCCTGCCCCGCCTCGCCGATCCATTATCAGCGTGACCCCGTGCAGACCACCAAGACCTCGGTGCACGGCGCCATCAACATGCTGGGGCTCGCCAAGCGGCTCAAGGCGCGCATCTTCCAGGCCTCGACCAGCGAGGTCTACGGCGATCCGCTGATCCATCCGCAGACCGAGGATTACTGGGGCAACGTCAACCCGATCGGCATCCGCTCCTGCTACGACGAGGGCAAGCGTTGCGCCGAGACGCTGTTCTTCGACTATTGGCGTCAGCACGACCTGCCGATCAAGGTCGCGCGCATCTTCAACACCTACGGCCCGCGCATGCAGCCAAATGACGGGCGCGTGGTGTCGTCCTTCATCGTCCAGGCGCTCAAGGGCGAGCCGATCACCGTGTTCGGCGACGGTGGGCAGACCCGCTCGTTCTGTTATGTCGACGACCTCGTCGAAGCCATCATGCGGTTGATGGTGACTGCGGAAGACATCACAGGCCCGATCAACCTCGGTAACAATTCCGAGTTCACCATCCGCGAGCTCGCCGAGAAGGTCATCAATCTCACCGGCTCGCGCTCCAAGCTGGAGTTCAAGCCGCTGCCGCAGGACGACCCGCGCCAGCGCCAGCCCGACCTCGCCAAGGCGAAAGCGGTGCTGAACTGGCAGCCGAAGGTCGCGCTCGAGGACGGGCTGAAGGAGACGATCGCCTACTTCAAGCATTCGCTCGACATCGCCTGATCTGCTCGCAACTCCCGTCGTTCGCAGCGAGCTAAGGCCATGAGCGCACCGCCCGGCATCATCAGCGATCTGCGCGCCCGCCTGGACTCGAAAGCAGCGCTGACGAAACTGGTCCTGCTGCACAGCGCCGTTACCTGCCTGTCGCTGATCGAGGTCGCGACCTTCCAGCTTTCCATCGACTTCGATCCGAAACGCCTCTGGATCGCGGTTCTCGTTGCGGCCGGCTTTTCCGTCGTCTCGCTGCTATTCGCCTCCGCCCGCTTCAGCTTCGGCTATTTCGTCGGATTCTATTTTTACACGATGATCCTGGGCTTCCTGTGGATCGACGTCTTCTCCGACTACAACTACCCGCGATTGCTTGCAGGAGTTTCGGCGGCATTGGCGCTGCTGCTCTTCCTGATCCCCGTTTTGTTCATCGGGGCGCCGCTGCGGCAATTCGTGCCCCTGTCCAACGCCCGCTTCGAGCATTTGCTGACGCTCATTCTGGCGGTCTCCATCGCTACCCTCGCGGTCGCTTCCACCTACAATTTCCGAATGGTCTCGGTCGCGCGCATTTACGACTATCGCGACGCCCTCGAATTTCCGGGAGCGCTGCGATATCTCATAGGGTGGGTTTCCAGCACGCTGCTGCCGTTCGCCTTCGCCTGCTACTGGCTGCTCGGCCATCGCGTCCGCGCCGTCCTGGTCCTGGTCCTGCTTCTGTTGTTCTATCCCGTCACGTTGACGAAATTCGCGTTCTTCACGCCGGCCTGGCTGATCACGCTGGTCGTGCTGTCACGGCTTCTGGAAGCGAGAGCATCGGTCATTGCCTCGATTTTCGTCCCGATGCTGATAGGACTACTCGTGATCTGGCTGACAGAGGCGAGCCTGAGGAGCATTCCGGGCAGATATTTCGACATCGTCAACATCCGGATGATGGCGACGGCATCAGGCGCGCTCGACCTCTACAACCACTTCTTCGCGAACCACCCGCTGACCTGGTTCTGCCAGATCTCCGTCCTCAAGCCGCTGGTGCATTGTCCCTACGACGAACCGCTGGCGGTGGTGATGCAGAACACCTACGGTTTCGGGCAAGTCAATGCATCGCTGTTTGCGACTGAGGGCATTGCCTCCGTCGGACCGTATCTTGCGCCTCTGACCGCGCTCGCATCCGGCCTGGTGCTCGCGGTTGGCAATCGGACGTCGGCGGGGCTGCCGCCCCGCCTCGTACTGATCTCCGCCGGAACGTTGCCCCACGTTCTGCTCAACGTGCCGCTTACGGTCGCGCTCCTCACGCACGGAACGGCCCTTATGTTCCTGCTCTGGTATGTGGTGCCTCGGAGTATCTTTGCACCGAAGGTCTAGTCGGGCCGCGCGCTCAGCCGGCCCGTGACTCCATCACGTCCCGAGTCAGCCGGATGAAATCCGCAACGAACGCCTCGACGCGCTGCTCGAGGTTCGGCAACAGATTGCGGACGGTCGCAGCCTCGGCCGTTTCCGCAACCTGCAACATTTGATCGGCCAGCGCCGCGGCGTCTCGGATGCCGAAGTATCGCGCGCTACCCCCGGTCTGTTCGCGATGGACATCGATGTCGGACAGAATCATCGGGACACCGAACGACTTCGCTTCCTCGACAGTCGTGCTCCACCCCTCGCATTCCGAAGGATTGATGAGCGCCATCGATGCACGCAGGAGGGCATAGACATGATCCAGGGGAATCAATCCGAGATGCTTGAAGTTCGGCTCCAGCCCGCGCGAGCTGACCTCGCTCATGGTCTTGTCGAAAAGGCCGGACTCGCGGAAGTCCTCCGTATTTCCAGAGGCCGCGACGACGACGTCGCGCCCCCGAGACTTCAGCAGATCGAGCGCATCGACCACGAGCTGGTGATTCTTGTGCCGCCAGAACTGGTTGGGCAGATAGAAATAGCGTCGCGGAAGATCATAGCGGGCGATCACGTCAGACGGATCCGTGGTGAGCAGTCCGACAGGGGGCTCGCTCGCAAATCGAACGACCGAGACGCCGTTCGAACTGCCCGGATAGAACTTCCTGAGATCGCCGAGCGCGCTGGCGCTGCTCAGCATGATGTGCCGACCAGACGCGATCTGAGCCCGAAAGCCGAGATCACGCCGCCAATAGGCGGCCCTGGAGAAAAGATGGGGAAGCAGGCGATGCTGAAAATCCGGGAACCATGCGACTGCCGGAAATGGCAGGCGCCAGCCAAAGAAGCGCGCGGATTCGAACACCATGTCGATCCCGTTGGCCTTGAATTCGGCAACGGCAGGCGCGTCCAAGCCAAAGACGATCGCTCGAGCGAGATCCGTCGTGCGGGCAAGTCCGGTCGCGCCGTGATCGAACACCGGCGAGCGCACGACCTCGACGCCGGGAATGCTGGCCAAGGCCGCGATCTCATCGGGATCGTCCGCCGCTCCGGCAAACAGCACAGGGACCACCATCCCCGGAGAATGCCGGTTGAGCACCTCGAACAGATTGCGTTGATAGTTGTAACCGCCCGCCCATAGGCGTCGCGGGACGTTGGTGAACGCAATCCGCAGCGGTGCGCGCTTAGGCACGGCCCGGGCCCCTGAACCATTCGACGTAATCGGCGAGACCGCGCTCCAGCGGCAGGCGCCAGTCGAAATTCATCTCGCGCAAACGCCCGTCATCCGCCAGCAGGCTGACCGGGTCGCCCGGCCGCGCCACGCCGGAATAACGAACGACGGTGTTGCTTCCCCAATTCCGGATCAGGCCTTCGGCAATATCGGCGACGCTCGTGCCGCGTCCCGAGCCGCCATTGATCGGCCGGAATTCATCCTGGTGCACCTCCTCCGCAACGCGGGCCAGCAAGCGAACGACATCGCGGACGTCGGTCCAGTCCCTTATCTCGGCCCCGGTCCCTCCCAGATCGAGAGACCGTTCATCGCTGCTCAGCCGTGAGCAGATGTCCCAGAGCAGTTGCTTGCGAAGGTTCGGACCGTAGACCGAGAACAACCGCACGACGGTGCAGCGAATGCCGAAACTCTGCGCATAGCTCCGGCACAGCTGCTCCATCATCAGCTTGTGATGACCATAGGGCGACATCGGCGCGAGTGCGGCGCTTTCGGGAATCGGACCGGCATGCTCCGAACCGTAGACCGCCGCGCTCGACGCGACCACCAGACGGCACGCCGGTGCAGAGCTTCGAAGCCATTCGAGCAGGCGTGCCGTGCTCGTCACCGTCCGCGAAAAGTCCTCGAACGGGCGCGCGATCGACGGCCCGACCGACGATCCACCCGCTAGATGGAAGACCTGCGACGGCAACCCGCGCGCAGCGGCGAGCGCGCTCAGGTTGGCCGCGTCAACCTCGCCATTGATCCACGTCTGCAAGCCGAGGGCGCGCGCATCGGCTGCATCGAGCGCGCCGTGACCAAGGCCATGAACTGCACGCCCGGCGCCTGCCAGCTCGCGAACGAGATGACGGCCGATGAACCCGTTCGCACCGGTGACCCACGCGGACATGATCTAAACCTTGTGACAAACGAACGAATAGAGCCGGCCAGGCCGACGGTCAAAGCTCTTGGCCAGCGAAAGCAGCGATACGAAGACGCGCTGCGAAGCAAAGGCCGCGCGCCACAGCGGACCGGCTGGAATCTTCAACGTCAGCCTTTCGACAACCGCGGATCGCAGCGTCTCCATTGTGTAGGGAAACAGATTGATGGGACTTTGCAGCGGAGCCAGCGTCTCGACAGCCGCAAAGCCGGCCGATTTCAGCGCGCCGGTATAACGGTTGAGCAGGTAGGCATGCTCGCCGCCGTAAAGGCGATGCAGCGGGTGCTGATCGAGGAACTGCTGAAGATCGCTTTCCTTGCTGATCACATGCTCCCGCGCGGCGATCAGCATCCCGCCGGGGCGAAGCACACGAAACATCTCGCGGCAGGCGCCGTCGAGGTCGCGCATATGATGCAGCACCGCGCGCGCAAATACGAGATCGAATGTTTCGTCCGCGAACGGCAGGCGCTCCGAGAATTCCTCGACCACGTGGATCGGCAGCTTTGTCTCGGCCGCCAGATCGCGGATCGCCGCCGCACCGACGATCGCGCTGCCATCGGGCTCGAGGGCAGTTACCTCAAATCCGCTGCGAGCCAGCGCGTAGCTCGCAATGCCGCGACCGGCACCGACGTCGAGCGCCGTGCCGGAGCGGCCGGACAGCAGCGCCGCAATCGCCTGCCACTCGGAGCTTCGAAAATAGCGCTCGGCAGCCGCGGCCAGCGGATCATCGTAGAAGGCGTCACGCACGAGCTGGCCCTGATCCGGCTGATTGCGCAGCCAGACCACGGCTTCCTCCCAAGTCGTGAACTTCCCGTTACCGCTCATCGGGCCGGAGCTCCCTGACCAGCACCGCCGGGTTTCCGGCCACGATCGAGAAGGCCGGCACGTCCTTGGTGACGACCGCGCCGGCCGCTACCACTGCCCCCTCGCCAACCGTTACGCCGCGTAGCACCATCGCACCCGCGCCAACCCAGGCATCATCGCAGATCCGAACCGGGGCTTCGTCGAGCGAAAGCTCACGCGGATGACCGCTCGTGAATATCTGTCGGACCTGTTCGTGTCGCGCGGCCGCCCCGATCGGATGAGTCAGACTGTCGAATACATTCGCCGAATGGGAGATCAGAACCCGGTTTCCAATCTCGATGGAGGCGGCGGACCAGATCCGCGTCCCCTCGCCGACATAACACCATTCGCCGATCCTGATCTGCCCACCATGGGCGAAGGTCATGAGTTCGCCGAAAATTCGGCTCTGCGCGCCAATGTCGATCTTGTCGGTGTCGCCGTAGATATTCCTCATCCTGGCGTCGGCGCCGAGCACAGCGCCGGCACCGAGACGGCACGTCGCACGTCCAACCATCCGCTGGACCATGTAGTCGACATTGCGGCCGGTGAACCGCTGAATCAGGAAGTTGAGGTTCATGCAATCCACTGAAAATCGCGTCGCCCGGGACGCTCTAGCACGGCTAAATCCGTCCGACGAGATCGCCGAACTGCTTCCATTGCACGTCCTTGCGGTAGACGTCCCGGACGCGGGCCCGGCCAAGGGCGGCGATCTCCGCCGACCTCGGCCAGTCCTGCAAGCTTCGAGAAATGACCTCGACGGCCTGCTCCGGGGTATCGTAGGTCTCGATGGTGCGCCCCTCCTCCATACCGTCCGGATACCCTCCGGCGTCGGAGACGAGCAGCCCGCCGCAACCCATCGCCTCGAAGCAACGCATATTGCCGCGATCAGTGCCAGCCATGTCGATCGCGCCGTTGAGCACGATCTTCGACGACCCGATCAGTTCGTAGAGGCTCCTCCCAAACACGGGAGGCTTCGCAATGGCGGCGATGGCATCGGGGCGCCGGTGCTCGCGCAGCGGGAGCAATCGTCCGAGCGCGGTCTCGGCGAGCCTGGTCAGACGCGAGGCATCGAGACATAGCACGATGTTGCGACTGGCCGCGAGCTGCGCGACCTGCTCCAGCGTCCGGGCGCGCGCCCGATGGTGCCGCGAGTAGCCGCCGACGAAGACGACGTCGATCGGGCGTTCGCCGTGGCCATATTCGTCCATCACGGGATCATGTGCCGGAAAGAACAATTCGGCCCGGCATCCCTTGCCGCGCCAAATGTCGAGGATCGACGGAAAGTTTCCCAGCACGGCGCCATACGCCGTGAAATCGGCATTTCCTGACGGCGCCGCACGCCAGCACAACGCCGTCTTGACACAGCCCGGCAGCTTGGCGACGAAGGCGCTCGGATAACGCACCGGATCGAGGTTGTAGAACACCTCGGTGGCGTGATGCTCGATCTGCGCAAGCAGGATGGCCTCGAGGGTCGGCTCGCCCGACATGCCCTGCTCGCGCGCCCAGCGGCGCTGCAGGATCTCGTCGTCTCCGTTGGTGAAGAAGGCTTCCGGCGATGCATCGAGCACCGGCTTGAGGAAATGCGCCGCGCCGAAACGGTCATGCAAGAACACATCCCGCCGCTCCGCGAAGCTATGGGTATTCGCCGCGAGCTGGTTCAGCTGCAGCAGATAGGACGGGTAGAGGGCGCTATTCTGGAACAGGCGCATCGCTCAGGCGTACCTCGCCAACATCCATTTCATGTTCAAATACGGCCAGATCCGACCGACCGTCTCCCAGTCCCAAGTTTTCGACGCCGTCAAGCGGCTCACCGCTCTGCGCAAGGCCGTTTCATCCACCATTTCGGCAAAGGCCGGCACCTCGCGGTCGAGCAGGTCCGCCGTCCATCCGGCCAAAGGTCCGTTCAGCCATTCGGGCATCGGTGAATTAAAGCCGACCTTGCGGCGCGCGGTCCGGATCGATTCCGGCATCAAATTGGCCATTGCCCGCCGGGCGACCGCCTTGGTGTAGCCATCTGCGAACTTGCTGCTTTCGGGAAGCGCCATCGTGTACGTCACCAGGCGCCAGTCCATGAAGGGCATGCGGACTTCGACGCCGTGAGCCATCGAGAGACGATCGAAGTTGCGCAGGATGGTGGGAAGCACCGTGCTGTGAAACATGCGGTAGAGGCGCTTGTTCAAGCCGCCCCATTCGCGCGGCAGCACGTCGTCCTCCGCCGTCAGCGGGAGTTGAGCGGGAAGATCGCGCAGACCGCCGCGCAGAAAGTACACCCCCTGGCGCCTGAGGCCGAACGCACGCAGGACATCCACGCCGCGCCGGGTCAGCGCCGAGCGCGAGGCGAGGTCTTCGGCTGCGTTCCGGATTCGGAATGCACGCGCCTGTCCTTGCTGCAAATAGGCGCCCATCAACTCGTCCGCGCCGTGGCCGTCCAGCGACACCGTCACGTTCTGCCGCCTCAGCTGCCGATAGATCAACCACACGGCGCTGGGCAGCCCGATATAGACGTCATCGAGATCGTCGAGAATCCGATCCAGGTCTGCAAGTGCATCGGCCTGCCCGATTTCGAGGAAGGTCGGCGCAACTTCAGCCCAGGCGGCGGCCTCCTCTGCCATCGGCCGCTCGTCGTTCGAGGCGCCGGGAAACGTCGCGACAAAGGCATGACGCCATGCGGCGCTGTCGCGCGGCCCCATGCCCGCCTTCTCGTGCGCCGCCATGGTGCAGATCACCGCCGATGAATCGAAACCTCCAGACAGGCAGGTCCCGATCGGCACATCGCTGCGCATGCGCAGTGCCACGGCGTCCTGGAACAGCTCGCGAAAGCGCGCGGCGCGTTCGGCTTCGGTGGCAGGCACGGTCGGCAGATGATCCACCGTCCGCCACCAGCGCCTGACACTGACCTTGCCCTGGCGCAGCCACATGCAATGGCCGCCCTGCAGGCGGCGAACCTGGCGAAACAGGGTTCGCTCGCTTCCTTCGATCCCGAAGGGGTCGAGCAGCAGCCGGCGCGCCACTTCCGTGTCAACGGATGCATCGATCAGCCCGCTCCGCACCAGCGCCCGCTGCTCGGACGCGAAGATGAATCGCTTCGGCGACGCCGCGTAGAGCAGCGGCTTGATGCCGAAGCGATCGCGCGCAAGAAACAATTCGCGCGTGCCCGTGTCGAAGATCGCCAGAGCCCACATGCCGTTGAAGCGGGACAGCATGTCTTCCCGCCAGGCCTGCCAGGCCGCCAAGATCACTTCGGTATCGGACTGGCTGCGGAACACCGCGCCCTGCCCCTCGAGTTCGCGGCGCAGCTCGAGAAAATTGTAGATTTCGCCATTGAACACGATCACATGGCGGCCGTCCGCAGACAGCATCGGCTGATATCCGCCCTCGCCGGGATCGATGATCGCCAGCCGGCGGTGGCCGAATGCGAGGCTTCGGTCTGCGCTGAACCAGGTCCCCTCGCCGAACGGACCACGATGCGCGATCAGGCCCGTCAGCCGCGAGATGTCAGCCCGCTCCACCGCATTGCCGCCCAGATTTACGATGCCCGCGATTCCGCACATGTCCTAGACGGCCTTGAGGGGCAGGAAGCGAGCGAGGATCGAACGAATATCTTGCCGGCACACCTTCCGATACGGGCCCAACTGCGAAGCGGCAACCGCGACCACGAGGATGATCGCAGCCGTCAGCGACGAGACGGCCCCCACCGACCACCAGGACGGCGCGAGCCGGAGCGGCATGCGGTCGAGACCGTACCGCACTGCCAGCGCCATCGCGATCCCGATGCAAAGCGGCGTCAATACGCAATGCGCGACACGCGACCACATGCCGGCGAGCTTAAAATTGCGCCGCAGCAGGAAGACGACAGTCAGCATCTGCGCGATCATGCCGGCGCATGCGCTCCAGCCCGCGGCATGCCATCCGAAACGCGGCAACGCGAACGCGCTGGTGACGAGTGTGACGACACCCGTGATCAATGCGATGAGCGCGTTGGAGCGTGACCGCCCCTGCGCCAGCAGGTAAAAACCGAAGACGTTCGCGCTCGATCCGAGTATTCCGGCGATCGACAGCACGACGAGAACCCGCGCAGCCTCGGCCGCGACTTCGGCGCCGGTCCAGACATGCAGCAGCGGGCCGGCCACCGAAATCAATCCACCCAGGGCACTTGCGGCCAGGACGTTGAGAATCCACGAAGACCGGAACAGCAGATCGGCCTTTCGGTCCTCGCTCTCGCCTTGCAACGTGCTGAAGTATGGAAACAGGATTTCGCCGACCTTCAGGATACCGATATAGGTCGCCTCCTGGAGACGTTGCGCAACACCATAAAAACCGACGAACTGCGGTTGAAGCAGCGCGCCGAGCAGATATCGATCGGCCTGCCCGGCGAGCAGCGCACCGCCCTGCGCGGCGACCTGCCAGCTGCCGAACCGGAGCAGCCTGCCAAGCGCCTCGCGATGCAACGCTGGCGGTGCCAGCCATTCGCGCAGTGTACCGCACGACCAGGCCACTGCGATCAGCAGGCTGGTCGCGAACCCCAGCGCCTGGCAGCCGAGGAAAGTCGATGCGTGGGGGGCGGCAGGGATCAGGAGGAGCATTGAAACGGTCGAGACCACGGTGCTGACAATGCCGGTCGAAGCGATCCGGCGGTAGTCCTGCCGCGCGGTGAACAAGGAAATGAAGACCGCCGACACGCATTGGCTCAGCCAACCGAGAGCGGCCAACGCGAAGGCCCATCCAAGGTCCTCGGCGACTGGACCGGCCAGATGAAATCCGAGCCGCGCAAGCGGAGCTCCGGCGACCAGAAAGAAAATGGTGATCAGGCCGCCCGCGCCAGCTGCAAGCATGACCGCGGTCGCGAACAGGCGTCGCGCATCGTCGCGGTCGGACGGCTCCAGTCGCTGCGCAAGCTCGCGCGCCGTCGACAATCCGAGCGTGTTGCTGAACACAAGGGCAGGCGCAATGCATGCGGTGACAAGCCCCGCGATGCCGAATGCGGTGAGGCCGAGGTGAACGATCACGAAAGGCAGGATGGCCAGGTTCAGCACCACCGCCAGCAGGAAGGCCATCGCATTCCACGCGGAGTTTCCCAGCAGGTCGGGGGGTCTTTTCCTGAACGTCATGCCAGCCAACCGGCCATCACCTCACCAAGCCCTTGCCGCATCTCCGATCGGGTCCCGCGAGGGGCGCGAATTCGGGCTAGCAGCCGATCCAGGGAATGTCGATAGTCGATAGTCTACAGGGGCCCGGCGCGCCTGCCAGCGCTCAGAGTCCATCCGACTCGCCGTTCTTCGGCGTCGAACGCGGCACGAAGGGAGAGAACGCCGGATCGGCCGGGCCGGGCATCGTCAGCTTGCCCCCGGCATCCGCGGGCGGGCCCGCGGGAGCGGCTGCATCCGACCGCTGGAGCACCAGCACCTCGCTGCGCTCGCCCTGCTTGAACGTCACCTCGCGCGGCTGCACCGACGTCAGCGACCAGCCAGCGAGCGATTCGCCCTGCCGCAGACGCACGACCTTCTGATCGGCGCGGTTGACGAGAATTGCAATCGCGTCGCCTTCGCCCACCACGGCCCCGACCAGCAACAACGGCGGCGGCGCCTCGACCGGCTTGGGCGTTGCCGCAGGACTTTCCTCGACCGGCGAAGCGGCGACCGCGCGCGGCGGTGGCCGGCGCATGGACGAGAAGATCGGGCGTTCCTGGGTTGCGCTCAGCGCCGAAAGCGGCACCGACCACAGCGGATTGCCGCGAGGGACAGGCTTGCCCGGCGTTTGCTGCGCGGGCCGCGCGATCGGTCTCACCGTTCCGACGTCGACACTTTCAGCAGGGCTGCCGGCCGCGTCGTCCGACAGGACGTCCACCCGCGACGAGGTGGCCGCCATGGTTCCGGCAGCGCCCAGCACCACACACAGCACGGCCAATCCTGTCGGCTTCAGCCAGCCGGACATCGATATTCCCCTGCGACGACGGGCCACGCCACGACGACGGCGAGGCATCGGGGCCAAACTAGTTCCGATCCACGGCGCCATCAACCCATCCTGCCACCCTAACGAGCACGCGCATTCCGTGCTGAACCTGTTGCAATGCACGAATATGTTGCCCGACGGCCACGATGGCTGAAAATACAAGGCGGAACAGGTCCGAACCGGGCACAAATGGATACCCATTCATTGCAGGCCGTCGCGGCGCCATGAGATCATAGCGTGGGCGCCGGGCCTCCGTACGCGCCCAGGTTGCATGCTCGCGATGATTTCTTTGATGTTTTGAGACGATCGGATGGCTGGACCGACAATGGCAGGTGGGCGAATCGGATACGGGCTGCGATCCGTCGTGCGCCACTCCCTGGCGACACTCCTCGCCACCACGGCACTCGGCGTCGTCGCCGCGCATGCCGTGGACGGCACATGGACCGGCGGCTCCACAGACTGGACGGATCCCACCAATTGGTCATCCAACCCGAGCGTGCCGGACGAGACCGCGACCTTCAGCAACACCGGAAGCACGGCGGTCGACAACAACAACGGCGTCGTCAGCATCGGCACGATCCAGTTCTCGAACGCCTCGCAGGCCTATACGTTCACGATCGGCAACCCGTTCATCGTCAATGCAACGGGCATCATCAACAACGATACGGGCAATACCCAGAATTTTGGAGTCACCGCCGGCAACAACCTGGTGTTCCAGAACAGCAGCACGGCGAGCGGCGGCGCCGGGGCCGTGACCATCACCAACGATGTCGGCGGCAACGTCAACTTCATCCAGGACAGCACCGCAGGGACGGCAACTCTCGCCAACAGCGGCTTCGTCACGTTCGAGGATTCGGCCTCTGCCGGCAGCGCCCAGATCACCAACAACGCCACCGGCCAGATCGATTTCTTCAGCAATGCTTCGGCCGGCACGGCTACGATCAACAACGGCGCAGGGGGAGTGCTGAGCTTCCACAACACCACCACCGCCGCCACCTCGTCCATCATCAACGACGGAACGTTGAATTTCGACGGCTCCGCCACCGCCGGCAGCGCCACCATCACCACCAACAATGGTGCAACGACGAACTTCAGCGGGTCGGCGACCGGCGGCAGCGCGCGCTTCATCACCAACGCCGGCGGCACCGTCGACATTTCGGGCCTGACCAGCGGCGGGATGACGTCCGGCTCGATTGAAGGCGCCGGCAATTATGCTCTGGGCGCCAATACGCTTACCACCGGCAGCCTCAACACCTCGACCCAGGTCGACGGCATCATCTCCGGCACCGGCGGCCTGACCAAGGTCGGCGCAGGCACGCTGACGTTGACCGGCACCAACACCTACACGGGCGCGACGACGATCTCGGCCGGAACATTGGCAATCTCCGGCTTCGGCAGTATTTCGTCATCCAGCGTCGTCACGGTGGACGCGACCTTCGACATCTCGGCATCCGCGGTTCCGTTCAACGCCATCACGACGCTTGCCGGCAGTTCGAGCGGCGCCGTCAACCTGGGTGCCAACAATCTGGTCATTACCAACGGCTCGACCGAGTTCTCGGGTGTGATCCAGGGCACAGGCGGGCTCGAGGTTTTCGGCGGAACGCAGACGCTCTCGGGCCTAAACACCTACACCAATGTCACGCAGATCGACGCGGGCGCAACCCTGGCACTGAAGGGCGGCAGCTCGATTGCAAATTCGCTTTATGTCGCCTTCTCGGGCGCGGCTTCGACGCTCGATATTTCCCAGACCACGTCCGGGGCATCGGTGACTCAGCTGCTCTCCTTCGGCACCAATGGCGTCGTCGCGCTGGGATCGAAGACGCTGACAATTACGGCTGGCAGCGGCACCGCCTTCGGCGGCGTGATCCAGGACGGCGGCATCGGCGGCGGCACCGCAGGCAATCTTGCGATCGCGAACGGAGGGCTGCAGCAGCTCTTCGGCACCAACACCTATACCGGCACCACGACCATCGCCAGCGGCGGCGAACTCGATCTCGTCAATTTCGGCGGCAGCGACGGCAGCATCGCGACCTCGAGCAGCGTCATCGCCAACGGCATCTTCGA